>CBFCYW010000082.1:0-17270 GCA_965602395.1 uncultured Chromatiales bacterium | reverse complement strand
GCCGGAGTAGCGGGCCGGAGTAGCGGGCCGGAATAGAGAGCCGCGGCAGAGGCCCGGAACAGCGGCCGGCCGGATCAGCGCCGCGCGGACGCAGCCGGTCCGCCGCTCTGCATCGCCGCCACGCGCCGCTCGTGGCGCCAGTCGCGCAGCCACCGCCAGCCGCGTCGCCAGCCGCGCGGCGCGTTGAACAACAGCGTCGCCAGTATCCCGCCGATCAGCCCGCAGACCAGCGCCTCGATGGTGAACGGCAGGCCCGGCACGTAGGCGCGCGCGGTGCCCAGGGCGATATCGCTGCGCAGATTGGTGCTCAGATAGGCCAGCTTGCGCGGAAAGGCGCCGCCTTCGAGGATGATCAGGCCGCGGTTCATGTCCTCCACGCGGCGGCGCAGCTGGCGCAGGTTCTCACCGGTGTCCACCACGGCGGCATCGGCACTGGATGCAAAGGCCTCGATCAGCTCCGACAACTCGCCGGCATGGTTGTCGTTGGCGATTTGCTGGTATTCGGCCAGCGTGTCGCGATCAGCGGCGTGGTAGCCCCCCATGCGCTGGGTGTAGTGATCGACGTAGTTGGGCAGCTGCAAAAAGAGCAGGAAGCCGATGGTGAAAACGATGCGGTCGAGCAGGCTGAGAAGGATGCGCATGGTGTCTTGGCCCCTGCGGTGATCGGGTTCTGTGACGATTTTCTCACGATTGGCCGGCGCGGGGGATGGCGCAGATTGCATGCCATCGCGCGCGCCGCCGGCGCTGCCGCGCTCAAGTGCGCTCTACGCCGGCGCAGCGGCGGCCGGATCGGCGCGCTCAAAGACGGCGAAGGCGACCACCTGCTCGACCTCGTCGGAGAGGCTGACCTGGGTGGCGACCACGCCGGCCGCCGCGGCGCGCTCGGCGGCGACGCCGTGCAGCCGCAGCAGCGGGGTGCCAGCGGCGGCGTGGCCGAGGGCGAAATCGGCGAACTGCACGCCGCCGCGGATCGCCGTGCCCAGCGCTTTGGCGGCCGCCTCTTTGAGCGCAAAACGCTTGGCGAGAAAGCGCGCCGGCTGCCGCGCAGCGCGAAAGTCATGCCATTCCGAAGCGTGCAGAATGCGCCGCGCAAAGCGCTCGACACCGCGCCTGGCGACGAGCCTTTCGACGCGGGCAACGCTGACGATATCGACGCCGATGCCGTGGATCAATGGCTCAACCCGGCCAGCTGGCGGGCCTCGACCATCAGCCGCTTGTATTCGCGCACCGCGCCGTCCAGCCCCAGCCACAGCGCATCGGCGATCAGCGCGTGGCCGATGTTCAGCTCGTACAGGCCATCGATGGCCGCCACCGCGGCGACGTTGTGCCGCGTCAGGCCGTGGCCGGCGTTGACCACCAGCCCCTGGCCGCGGGCGTAGCCGGCGGCCTCGATCAGCAGGCCCAGCTCGCGCCGGCGCTGCTCGGCGCTCCGCGCCTCGGCGTAGCGGCCGGTGTGCAGCTCGATCACCGGCGCGCCGGCGGCGACGGTGGCGTCGATCTGCGCGCGATCCGGGTCGATAAACAAAGAGGTGCGAATGCCGGCGGCGGCGAACTCGGCGCACAGCTCGCCGATGCGCTGCTGCTGGCCGGCGACATCGAGACCGCCCTCGGTGGTCAGCTCGGCGCGCTTTTCGGGCACGATGCAGGCATCCGCCGGACGCAGGCGCAGGGCGATGGCGCGCATCTCGGCGGTGGCGGCCATCTCCAGATTGAGCTTGGTCTGGGCCGCCTCGGCATAGCGCTCGACATCGCGATCCTGAATGTGCCGGCGGTCTTCGCGCAGGTGCATGGTGATGCCGTCGGCACCGGCCATCTCCGCCTGCAGGGCGGCCTGCACCGGGTCCGGATAGCGACTGCCGCGCGCCTGGCGCAAAGTGGCAATGTGGTCGACGTTGACGCCGAGATGGATTGCAGTATTCACTGTGCGCTGGACTCCCGAAACAAAGGACGCCCGGGCGGGCGCCCGAGCGCGAATGCGCTTGCAAGCGCATGATACGTCCCGCGCCCGCACCGCCCAAGGGCGCAAGGCATGCCTGCGCGACATCCCCCCAAACGCCGACGCCTGAACCCGCTGCGCCTGATCCGGCCGGTGCTGAGCATACTGCTGATCGCGCTGTTCACCAGCCACTCGGCGGGCTGGCTGCAGATGCCGCTGTTCGACCGGCTGGAACACTGGGCCTACGATTTCCGCCTGCTCGCCACCCAGCCCGAGGGCCGCGACGAGCGCATCGTGATCGTCGACATCGACGAGCGCAGCCTCGCCGCAGTGGGCCACTGGCCGTGGCGCCGCGACCGGCTGGCGACCCTCACCGATCAGCTCTTCGAGCGCTACAAGGTCCGCACCCTGGGGATCGATCTGGTGTTCGCCGAGCCGGACAGCTCCGACGGACTGGAAGTGCTCGGCAGCCTCTCCGGCGGCCTGCTGCGAGGCTGGCCATCGCTGAACCGCGAGCTGGAGGCGCTGCGCCCGCGCTTTGATTACGACAGCCATTTCGCCGCCGCGCTGACCGATCGCTCGGTGGCCACCGGCTACTACTTCCGCCCGCGGGTGCGCGACAACGAGCCGGTCGCGGTGGGCGCGCTGCCGGCACCGGCGGTGCGCCGCGAACAGCTGCCCGAGGGCCATCTGCCGCTGATCGAAGCCGCCGGCTACGTGGGCAATCTGGCCGATCTGCAGGCCGCGGCGCGCCGCGGCGGCTTCTTCGACAACCCGCTGGCGGACGCCGACGGGGTGTTCCGGCGCATGCCGCTGCTGCAATTCTACGAGGGCGAGCTGTACAGCAGCTTCGCCCTCAGCGTGCTGGAGAACCTGGCCGGTGACGCGCGCGTGCATCTGGGGCTGGGCAAACAGGGCGGCGACACCAGCTATCTGGCGCTGGAGGAGATCCAGCTCGGCGGCTGGCGCATTCCGGTGGATGAGCGCGGCGGCGTGCTGGTGCCCTATCTGGGCAATGGCCGGGACGGCGGCAGCGGCGCCGGCTTCGATTACGTCTCGGCGGTCGATGTGTTGCTGGGCAATGCGCCGCCGGAGCTGCTGGAGGGGCGCATCGCACTGCTCGGCAGCAGCGCCTCGGGGCTCGGCGACATCCGCAGCACGCCGGTGGCCGGGGTGCTGCCGGGGGTCGAGGTGCACGCCAACATCATCGCCGGAGTGCTCGACTGGCGCATCCACCACCAGCCGGCCTGGGTGCTGGGGCTGGAGACGCTGGCGCTGCTGATCACCGGGGTGGTGCTGGCGATCATGCTGCCGCGCCTGCAGGCGCTGGCCACCAGTCTGGTGTCGATCGGCACCCTGCTGGCGATCGTCGCCGCCAATCTGTTCGCCTGGCAGGCCTGGAAGCTGGTGCTGCCGCTGGCCGATTCGCTGCTGCTGGTGGCCTCGCTGTTCGTGCTCCATCTGGCCCACGGCTATTTTGCCGAATCGCGCGACAAGCGCCGCCTGCAGCGGGTCTTCAGCCAGTATGTGCCGCCCTCGCTGGTGGCCGAGATCCGCAACAATCCGGGCGAGGTGACGCTGGAGGCGGAGAGCCGCGAGATGACCGTGCTGTTCGCCGATCTGCGCGGTTTCACCACCTTCGCCGAGCAGCTGCCGCCGGCGGATCTGGCCAAGATCGTCAACGCCTACCTGACGGCGATGACCGAGGTGATCCACAACCACCGCGGCACCATCGACAAATACATCGGCGACGCGGTGATGGCCTTCTGGGGGGCGCCGCTGCCGGATCGCCACCACGCGGAGAACGCGCTGGCCGCGGCGCTGGACATGCTGCGCACGGTGCGCAACCTGCAGCCGCGCTTTCGCCGGCAGGGCTGGCCGGATCTACAGGTCGGCATCGGCATCTCCACCGGGCAGATGAGCGTCGGCAATCTCGGCTCCAACTTCCGCATCGCCTACACCGTGCTCGGCGACGCGGTGAACCTGGGCTCGCGACTGGAGGGGCTGACCAAGCACTACGCGGTCAACGTGCTGGTCAGCGACGCCACCCGCCACGCCGCGCCGGGCTATCGCTACCGGGAGCTGGATCGGGTGCGGGTGCGCGGCAAGCGCGCGCCGGTGTCGGTGTACGAGCCGATCGGCCTGATCGACTCGATGACCGCCGAGCAGAAAGCCGAGCTGCGCAGCTACCACCAGGCGCTGGCGCTGTACCGGCGACGCGCCTGGACGGCCGCGGAGCGCGAATTCCTCACCCTGGCGCAGGACTACCCGGGCCAGCGCCTGTACAGCCTCTACCTCAAGCGCATCAACTACTACCGCGAGCACCCGCCGCCGAAGCACTGGGACGGGGTGTTCGCCCAACTGCCGCGCCGCTTGCAGGTCGAAGACCACTGAGGCGGCACTGAGGCGGCTCGGGCGGCGCTGCGCCGGGCTAGTCGAGCCCGGCCCGCTCGCCGGCGGCGAGGGCGCGCTGGCCATCCAGCGTCAGGCGCACGCGCAGATGGCGGAAAGCGCGCCCGTCCAGCTGATCCGCCCACACCGGCAGATACAGGCGCTGGCCGCGCTCATCGCGCAGATGCAGCACGGCCAGCGCCGGCCACAGCCTGCTGTCGGCCTGCAGGCGGCAGCGGCGCGGCTGCGATTGGCCATCGCGATGCACCTCGATGAACTGATCCTCGCCCCAGTGCAGCCGGCAGCCGCGCGAAGCGCGCCGCCAGGCAACGGCCGCGGAGGCGACCACGGCGATCGACAGCGCCACAGCGGCGGCGGGAGGCAGCGAGCCATCGATCAGCGTAGTCAGCACCGCAGCGGCGGCCAGCAGGTGCAGCGCCGCGGCGAGCGCGCGGCGCCAGCGCGACGGGCGCAGCTGCAGATCGAGGGGGCGGATGTGGGCGTCGAGAGTCATGGCCGTCTTCCCTGATGGCGCTATTGGCTCGGCTGCCGGCTCCCGGGAAACTGCCCAAGAGGGGCCGGCGCCAGGGAACCAAGGGACCAAGGGGCCCAATCCGGGGCTGGTCGTGCGGCGCTCAGCAGCGCGCTTGCAAAGTGGCGCGGATGCGCGCCAGCACGCGTTCCGCCAGCGGATCGTCGCTGGCCCTGGAACCGGACAACAGGCCGAACAGCTCCGGGTCCTGCATCTGCAACAGGCCGCGGTAAGCGGCGCGCTCGTCCTCGGGCGCATCCGCGTAGCAGTGGTCGAGATAGGCCTCCATGGCCGCATCCAGCTCCTTCATACCGCGTCGGCACAGCCAACGCAGGCGGCCTTCTTCGCTCATTCCGGGTTCTCCGCAACGGTGCCGCGCGACCCCCGACCGGCGGGCGGCGGGCGGCGGCCGTTGCCCGCGGCTGAGCGCCGCCTCAGAAGCGGCGCTCGACCATCAGTTTTTTGATCTCGGCGATGGCTTCGGCCGGGTTGAGCCCCTTCGGACAGACCGAGGTGCAATTCATGATGGTGTGACAGCGATACAGCTTGAACGGGTCGTTCAGTTCGTCCAGGCGCTCGCCGGTGTGGTCGTCGCGCGAGTCGGCGATCCAGCGATAGGCGTTGAGCAGCGCCGCCGGGCCGAGGTAGCGATCGCTGTTCCACCAGTAGCTCGGGCAGCTGGTCGAACAGCAGGCGCAGAGGATGCACTCGTACAGGCCGTCCAGCTTGGCGCGATCCTCTTTGGACTGCAGGCGCTCGGTATCGTAGGCCACCGGGGTGTCGGCCTTCAGCCAGGGCTCGACCGAGGCGTACTGGGCGTAGAAGTTGGTCAGATCCGAGACCAGATCCTTGAGGATCGGCTGGTGCGGCAGCGGGTAGACCCTGACGTCGCCCTCGACATCGGCGATCGCCATGGTGCAGGCCAGGCCGTTGGCGCCGTCGATGTTCATCGAGCAGGAGCCGCAGATGCCCTCGCGGCAGGAGCGGCGGAAGGCCAGGCTCGAATCCATCTCGTTTTTGATCTTGATCAGCGCGTCGAGAATCATCGGCCCGCAGCTGTCCATGTCCACCTCGTAGGTGTCGGTGCGCGGGTTTTCACCGCTGTCCGGGTCGTAGCGGTAGACGATGAAATTCTTGATGTTGGTCGCGCCCTCCGGAGCCTTGAAGGTCTTGCCCGGCATGACCACGGAGTTTGCTGGCAGGGAAAATTCAGCCATTTCTTAAACCTCTTGTCCTCTCCCAACGGCCGCAGCGCCGCCCGCGGCGCGTGGATGTGCCGCCGAAATCGACGGCGACCGGCTGCCGATTTCGAGAGAGAAGTGAAAATCGCATTTTTCGCTTCTCGCTCGCCGGGGAATCAGTGGTGATTCATCCGGCGATTGAATCAATAGACGCGCTTCTTCGGCGGGATCACTTCGCAGTCGTCCGTCAGCGTGTGCATATGCACCGGGCGGTAGTCGAACTTCACCTTGCCCTTGTCGTCCACCCAGGCCAGGGTGTGCTTCATCCACTGCTCGTCATCGCGTTCGGAGAAATCCTCGCGGGCGTGGCCGCCGCGGCTCTCTTCGCGGTTCAGCGCGCCCTGGATAATCGCCTGCGCCTGGCAGAGCAGGTTTTCCAGTTCGAGGGTTTCGACCAGATCGGTGTTCCAGATCAGGCCGCGATCGTTGATGCCGACGTCCTCGAAGGAGGCGAACACGGCGTTCATCTTCTCCACCCCTTCGGCCATGGAATCGCCGGTGCGGAACACCGCGGCGTGCTGCTGCATGGCGCGCTGCATATCGTCGCGAATATCCGCGGTGGACTTGTCGCCGGAGGCGTTGCGCAGCCTGTCGAGGCGGCCGAGGACGCCGTCTACAGTACCCTCGCCCAGCGGCTTGTGCGGGCTGTTCGGCTCGATCACTTCAGCGGCGCGCAGCGCCGAGGCGCGGCCGAAGACGACGATATCCAGCAGCGAGTTGGAGCCGAGGCGATTGGCGCCGTGCACCGATACGCAGGCCGCTTCGCCGATGGCCATCAGCCCGGGCACGACCGCATCCGGATCGCCGTCTTTCAGGGTGACGACTTCGCCGCGATAGTTGGTCGGGATACCGCCCATGTTGTAGTGCACGGTCGGGATCACCGGGATCGGCTCTTTGGTGACATCGACGCCAGCGAAGATCTTCGCCGACTCGGAGATGCCCGGCAGGCGCTCGTCGATGACTTCCGGGCCGAGGTGCATCAGGTTGAGGTGGATGTGATCCTCGTTCGGACCGACGCCGCGACCGGCGTTGATTTCCATGGTCATCGAGCGCGAAACCACGTCGCGCGAGGCCAGATCCTTCGCATTCGGCGCGTAGCGCTCCATGAAGCGCTCGCCCTCGGAGTTGGTCAGGTAGCCGCCCTCGCCGCGCACGCCCTCGGTGATCAGCACCCCGGCGCCGTAGATGCCGGTGGGGTGGAACTGGACGAATTCCATGTCCTGCAGCGGCAGGCCGGCGCGCAGCACCATGGCGCTGCCGTCGCCGGTGCAGGTGTGCGCGGAGGTCGCGGAGAAGAAGGTTCGACCACAGCCACCGGTGGCCAGCACCACCATGTGCGCCTGGAACACGTGGATGTCGCCGGTGGCCATGTCGATGCAGACCACGCCGCGGCACTCGCCGCCCTCCATGATCAGGTCGATGGCGAAGTACTCGATGAAAAACTCGGCCTTGTGCTTGAGCGACTGCTGGTACAGCGCGTGCAGAATCGCGTGGCCGGTGCGGTCGGCCGCGGCGCAGGTGCGCTGCGCGGTGCCCTCGCCGAAGTTGGTGGTCATGCCGCCGAAGGGACGCTGGTAGATCTTGCCCTCATCGGTGCGCGAGAAGGGCACGCCGTAGTGCTCCAGCTCGATCACCGCCGGCACCGCTTCGCGGCACATGTATTCGATGGCGTCCTGATCGCCGAGCCAGTCGGAGCCCTTGACGGTGTCGTACATGTGCCACTTCCAGTGGTCGGGGCCCATGTTGCCCAGCGATGCGGACATCCCGCCCTGGGCGGCGACGGTGTGCGAGCGGGTCGGGAACACCTTGGTTACGCAGGCGGTGGAAAGGCCGGCCGCGGCCATGCCCAGGGTCGAGCGCAGGCCCGCGCCACCGGCACCGACGATCACCACGTCATAAGTGTGCTTGATGACTTTGTAATTACTGCTGGTCGTCATGTGATCAGGCTCCAATGGCGACTTTCAAAACGGAGACGACGCCGATCACGCCGAACAGGAAACAGCCGAATTTCACCGCGATGATGGCCGCGGTGCGCTTGGCGTGGCAGGAGACGTAATCCTCGATGATCACCTGCAGGCCGAGCTGCGCGTGGTGAAAGGAAATGATCACGGTGATGATCATCATCGCCGCGTTGAACGGCGAAGACAGCCAGGCGGCCACGGCGGCATAGTCGGCATTCGGCAGTGAAGCCACCGAAAAGCAGAACCACAGGGTGATCGGGATCAGCGCCAGCGCGGTAAGGCGCTGCACCCAGAAGTGCTCGACACCATCGTTCGCGGAGCCCAGACCCTTGGCCTTGGACAAGGGGGTACGCAGGTTATCGCTCATTGCATCTCGCTCCGCTTAAAGGGCAACCAGCCAGGTGAGTACGGTCAGCGCGGCGGTAGCGCCAACCACCACCTTCGCGCTCTTCTCCGACGACTCCAGATCGAGCCCCTTGCCGATATCCCACAGCAGATGGCGGATGCCATTGCAGAAGTGGTAATAGAGCGCAAAGGTGAAGCCGAACAGCACCAGCATGCCAAACCAGGAGGCGAGAAAACCGTGCATGGCGGCGTAGCTGTCCTCGCCACCGGCGGCGGCCGCCAGCACCCAGACCATCAGCACCGCGCCAGCACTGAGCGCCGCCCCCGTGCCCCGGTGCAGGACCGACAGCTTCGCCGTGAGCGGCAGCTTGTAGACCTGCAAGTGCGGCGACATCGGCCGCTTGTCGTTCCAAGTCATGTGATTACCTGACCCCGTCGTTAGTTATTAAAAGGTGTGCCGCGCCACCGCCTGCCGAGCCTGCAGGGTAGCGCCGCCACTGCGTCAGAAGTCGATGCAGCGGCCGTTTTTTTCCCAGTCGCCGTAGCGCGTCGGCTCCGGGCCCTTGCGGCCGCCGATCTCGCTGACTGGCTTGCTGTCCTGGGCGCCGGCCGCCGGTTGCGCATCGGCGGACCCGGTGGCGGACCCGGTGGCGGATAGCGCCGCCGCGGATTCGCCCGGCGCATCCACGGCGGCGCCGGCTGTGGCGACGGCCCGTTCGGCAGCGGCCCGTTCGGCAGCGACTTGGCCGACGCCGCTTTGATGCGCCGCACAATCAATCGGCTGCCGCCGTTTTGTCATCGCTTTCGCCGCCCATGTTGCAGATGCGCAATATTGTGTCTGCATTGCGACAAGCTTGTCAAAAAACACTCCCTGCAGGATGCGCAACGCGACCCCGCAAGCCGCGCACGGCCGGTGCCGCACAGCTTGGCCCAGGCACCCACAGGCCATAGAATGCGGTGGTTTTAGCGCGAGTGGTGTGTCGATGAATCAAGGCTGGCAGAGGTTTCTCGAAAGCCGCTCCCTCGGCGGCGCGCAATCCATTGAACAGGCGAGCGATTTCGTCAGCCCGCTGCACGCGGACGGGCTATTGCTCGGCAGCGGCGAAGAGGCCAGCGAATTCCTGCAGAACCAGCTGGGCAACGACTTGCGACAGGTCGACAGCGGCCACAGTCAGCTCAGCTGCTACTCCAACCCCAAGGGCCGGTTGCTCGCCGCACCGCGCATATTGCAGCGCAACAACGACTATCTGCTACGCCTGCCGGCGGAGATTCTCGAAGCGACCCTGCAGCGGCTGCGCATGTTTGTGCTGCGCGCTCGGGTCGAGCTGCGCGACGCCAGCGATGAGCTGGCCTGCTTCGGCGCCGCCGGCAAAGCCGCCGCGGACCTGCTGGCGGCGCAGGTCGGCGAGTTGCCGGAGGCAGTCGACGAGGTCCGCAGCGCGGCCGATATCAGCGTGCTGCGCGTCGCCGCCGGCGACGACGGGCCGCGCTACGAGCTGTACGGCCCCAGCGAAGCGCTGCAAGCGCTGTGGCTGGCGCTCGCCGAGGGCGGCTGCGCGCAGCTCGACGCCGACGCCTGGCGCCTCGGCGACATCCTCGCCGGCCTGCCCAACATCTACGCTGCGACCCGCGAAAGCTTCGTCGCACAGATGACCAATCTGCACCTGGTCAATGGCCTGAGTTTCAAAAAGGGCTGCTATCCGGGGCAGGAAATCATCGCCCGCATGCAGTATCTCGGCCAGCTCAAGCGGCGCTGCTATCTGTTCGATATCGCCGGCGGCGAACGCCCGCAGCCGGGCGACGAACTGTTCAACGCGGCGGGTAAATCCGCCGGGCAGATCATCGACGCCGCACCCGCCGGCGCGGGCCGCTTTGCCGCGCTGGCGGTGCTGCGCATCGAGCACGCCGGGCAGACGCTGCACTGCGCCAGCGCCGACGGCCCGGCCGCCGAACCGCGCCCTCTGCCCTACGCCTTCGACGGCGAATAGCCGCGCGCCAGCCCCACAACCCACCGCCAAGCGGAGAAGCCCGTGTCCCTGAAAACCGCCGATTTGTGCGACGCCCACGACGACAAGCTGCAAGTGGCCGAACCGATATTCGCCGACTTCGGCGGCGAGATCGAATTCCACGGCCGCATCCACACCCTCAAGCTGCACGAGGACAACTCGCTGGTGCGCGAAGCGCTGGAGCAGGCCGGCGACGGCCGGGTGCTGGTGATCGACGGCGGCGGCTCGCTGCGCTGCGCGCTGGTCGGCGGCAACCTGGCCGTGCTCGGCGCGAAAAACGGCTGGGCCGGCATCGTGGTCAACGGCTGCATCCGCGACTCGGAAGAAATCGCCGCCGAGGCCATCGGCGTCAAAGCGCTGGGCAGCAATCCGCGCAAGAGCGTCAAGCGCGGCGTCGGCCAGATCGGCGAGACGGTGCGCTTCGCCGACGTCAGCTTCAGCCCCGGCCACTGGCTGTACGCCGACGAGGACGGCCTGGTGGTCAGCGCGCAGAAACTGCACGACTGAAAGCCTGCGCGATGATCAAAATTTACGCCGCCGCCGACGCCATCGACGCGCAGCTGGTCTGCGATCGCCTGCGCGACCGGCATATCGTCGCCGAGGTGCGCGGCGGCTTCCTCAGCGGCGCCAGCGGCGAACTGCCGCCCGGCGATCTGCTCAGCGTGTGGATCGCCGACGAGCGCGACCGCGCGCTGGCGCGACAGGTTATCGGCGAGCTGGAAGCGCACCGCCGCCGGCCGCTGGCGGCGCGCCCCTGCCCCGCCTGCGGCGAGCACTGCGACGGCCACTTCGACCTCTGCTGGGCCTGTGGCAGCGAATTGCCGCCGGCCTGATCGCAAGCGCCGCGGCGAACCACCGCTGCGCGCCCATCCGGTCGCGCCAAACGCGCCGCCACACTGACCTGCATCAAGCCACCACAGCGCGGCAAATCCATAATAAAATCGTCATCAAAGCGTCGAGTGCCGGAGGTACAAAGTGCAACAACTGGACGAATTCAGGCTGACGCTGTTGCAGCAGCAAGCCGAGCTGGAGGCGCGCGGCGCCGCTATCGAAGCCGACATTCGCGGCGAGCGCCAACAGCTCTCCGCGGACTGGGAGGATCAGTCCCAGGAGCGCGAAAACGACGAAGTGCTGGCCGCCCTTTACCGCCAGACACAGATCGAGCTGCACGAGATACACAAGGCTCTGCAGCGCATCGAGCATCACAACTACACGCGCTGCGCCGAGTGCTGCGGCGAGATCGAAATCGAGCGCTTGCGCGCCCTGCCCCGCACCGAACTGTGCGCGCGCTGCGTGCACGATCTGGAAGACGCCATCTGAACCGCGCCGCTGCGGCGGCCACCGCGAAACACGGCCCACGAGGCACAGACCAACTGGAGACAATATGCTCGACGAAAAGCATGATCTGCTGCATGAATTCCCGGAGCACCGCGAGCGCATCCACGACCTGAAACTCAGCGACAATCACTTCGCGCGGCTGTTCAAGGAGTATCACGAGGTCAACGATGACGTGCACCGCATCGAATCCGGCGCCGAGAATACCTCTGACGAGTATCTGGAAAATCTGAAAAAGCAGCGCCTGAGCCTGAAGGATCAGCTCTACGAGATGCTGAAGGCGGGCTGATTCAGGCGCTGCCGCCGAGGGTGCCCGGCGGGTGCTTGAAGTACAGTGCCGGGTCGATGTCGCCGACGCGCACGGTGATCTGCAAGTGCTCGTCGGCGGCGTCGGCGGCGCTATCGACGCCGTAGTGGCGGCAGAGGATCGCCAGGCAGGCGGCGCCGATGTCGCGCTTGACCGCCTCGCTGCGCCCGGCGATGAAGCTCACATCGAGATGGGCGAAAGCCAGCTCCTCGCGGCCATCGCCGATGTGGTAGTGCTCGGCGACGCGCAGGCGACTTTTGCAGTTGGCCAGACGAATGCCGCCGATGCGCTGCAAGGCGGCGTGAATCTCGGCGAATAGCGCGCTGTGATCCGCCGGTGGCGGCAGATTGGCGGACTGTTCGAGTATCAACTGTGGCATGTCTTTCCCGGGCCTGCGGCCTCAGCCGGCCGCGCCGCGCAGTTGCTCCTCAAAGGCGCAGGGCGCGCCGCGTGGCTGCAACACGTCTGCGCCGACGCTGTGGCGATAGGTATCCACCTCGCGACTGTGAGCGTTGAAACGGCCGAAGCGGATCTGCACCCGCGCGCCGTCGATACCCAGCACCAGCGCCGGGTAGCGCACCTCCACGCCGGCCTTGTTGGTGTGCCGAAAGTAAACCCTGTCACCGATCTGCATCGCTCCCCCATCATGGCTTCAGCGCGCCTGCCGCAGCGCGGCGCGCGGTCGACAAACGCTGGCGCGGCGGTCATCATCGCAGCCGAACCAGCAACCGCAAATTGGCACCATGGCAAAGAAAAACTCAAAGCCCAGCAGCAACGTCGAGTACCTCTGGCCGACGCCGATCCTGAGCAAGCGCTTCAACGAGTACCAGCGCGTCAACCCGAAGCTGGTCGAGCTGTTCTACGCCCATCGCAACAAAGAGCGCCGCGCGCCGGCGAGCAGCTACGCCAGCGCCGACAATCTGCTCAAGCAGTACGAACACAACGCCGACCTGCAGGATCTGGCCCAGTTCATCAAGGATGGCGTCTACGAGATCGCCAGCACCGTCAACGCGCCCTACTGGCGCCAGGGCGCTGAGATCAACCTCTATCTCAGCGGGCTGTGGTTCCAGATCTCCAACGGCTACGCCTTTCACGAAACCCACATCCACGGCAACTGCTCCTGGTCCGGCGTCTACTACGTGCAGTCCGGGCAGTCGAGCAAATCGCCGGAGGAATACAAAGACGCCAAGCCCAACGGCATCACCCGCTTCTACGGCCCGTACATGGATTTCGGCGCCGGCGGCCACGGCGAATACGGCAACATCTACCTGCAGGACGCCAGCTGGGACTCCTGCCCGCAGGACGGCAAGCTGGTGATTTTTCCTTCGTGGATGAAGCACATGGTGTTCCCCTACAACGGCGAGGACGACCGCATCATCGTCTCCTTCCACGCCCGGCTGAGCAACGCCAAGGGCGACTACTGGCCCTACTCCTTCAACTGATCCGCGCCGCCCGGCGGCGCGCGCCCGCCGCGTTCAGCCCTTGACCACCAGCACCGGGCAATGCGCCATCTCAACCACCCGCGAAGCGCAGGAGCCGAGCAGGCGCCGCTCCAGCCGGCGGCTGGTCGAGGGCATGACGATCAGATCCACCGCCTGCTTTTCCGCCTGCTCGACGATGCACTCCGCCGGGTGGCCCTCGACCACCAGCACACGGCTGCGCAAACCGGCCGGCAGGGCGCCGTCGATCAGCCCGCGCAATTCCTTGTGCACCGCATCCAGCGCGCTCTGTAGCTGATCCCGCGGGAAAAAGCTGGCCACGATCGGCATCCCGAAGCCGGGCTCGACACTCATCGCGATCAGCTCACCGTCGGCTGCCTGCGCCTGCTCCACGGCGATCGCCAGAGCCCGCTCGGCGAGCGGGTTATCCTGCAGATCCACCGGCACCAGTATTTTCTTGAACATGTGCGTCTCCGAGTTCGCCACCGCACAGCGCTAGCTGTAGCTGGCGGCGTGGCGCGCACGGCGCCGTTGCAGCCAGGCGACCAAACCCAGCAGCGCCAGCGCCGGCAGGAACATCCAGTGCTTGGGCGGCCGCTCGGCATCGCGCAGCAGATGCAGAATCTGCCAGTCGAAATCCAGCCCGGCCTCCTGCGCCGCGCCGCCGAACACCAGCATATCGACCAGCACCGCCTCGCCCTCGCGGCGCAGCATCAGCCCGGCGTCCTCCAGCCGCGCCGCGCCATCCTCGCCGGCCTGTAGCGGCAGCACCACGGTGCGCCGGGTCAGATCGCCATCGAGGGTTTCCCCCTCGGCGACCAGCGTCAGGCGACCGCCATCGGGCAGCTGCGCGGCAACCTGCTCCAGCTGCGTCGCCGGCACGCGCTCCACCGGCGGATAGAACTCATCCCAGAAAAAGCCCGGCCGGAACAGGGTGAAGGCCACCAGCAGCAGCGCCAGCGATTCCCAGACGCGGCTCTTGGTCAGCCACCAGCCCTGGGTGGCGGCGGCGAAAATCAGCATCGCGGTGACCGCCGAGGCGATGGTCAGCAGCAGCTCCCACCAGTGCTCGATGCCGATCAGCAGCAGCTGGGTGTTGAAGATGAACAAAAACGGCAGGATCGCGGTGCGGATATCGTAGGCAAAGCCCTGCAGACCGGTGCGGATCGGATCGGACTGGGCGATCGCCGCGGCGGCGAAGGCCGCCAGCCCCACCGGCGGCGTGTCGTCGGCGAGAATGCCGAAGTAGAAGACGAACATGTGCACCGCGATCAGCGGCACGATCAGCCCGCTCTCCGCGCCGAGGGTGACGATCACCGGCGCCATCAGCGTGGAGACGACGATGTAGTTGGCGGTGGTCGGCAGGCCCATGCCCAGCAGCAGGCAGATGACCGCGGTGAAGATCAGCATCAGCATCACGTTGCCGGCGGAGATGAACTCGACGAACTCGGTCATCACCAGTCCGACGCCGGTGAGCGTCACCGTGCCGACCACGATCCCCGCCGCGGCGGTGGCCACGCCGATGCCGATCATGTTGCGCGCACCGCTGATCAGGCCCTCGCGCAAATCCAGCAGCCCCTCGGCGGCAGCCGCACCGAGCTCGCCGCGGCGGCGGAACAGCACCAACAGCGGCCGCTGGGTGACGACGATAAAAATCATGAACAGCGTCGCCCAGAAGGCCGACAGCCCCGGCGACAGCCGCTCCACCGTCAGACACCAGACCAGCACCACCACCGGCAGCAGAAAATGCAGGCCGGATTTCACCGTCGGCCCCGGCTCCGGCAGTTCGAGGATCTCCGCGTCGGGATCGTCCATCGCAAGCTCCGGAAAGCGCGCCGCGTACCAGACCAGCGCCACGTAGCTGGCCAGCACAAAGGCGCCGGCGATGTAGATGGTGGCGTCGCCGGCGGCGCCCTTCAGCCAGCCCATGCCGTAGTACAGCGCCAGCGACAGCAAACACACGCCGAGCACCACGCTGGTGAAGGTGAACAGGCGCTGCAGCGGCGTGCGGATCACCCGCTGCGGCAATCCCTGCATGCCGGCCTTGAGCGCTTCGAGATGGACGATGTAGACCAGCGCGATGTAGGAAATCGCCGCCGGCAGAATCGCGTGCTTGATCACCTCGATGTAGGAGATGCCCACGTACTCGACCATCAGAAAAGCCGCCGCGCCCATGATCGGCGGGGTCAGCTGGCCGTTGGTCGAGCTGGCCACCTCCACCGCCCCGGCCTTGGTGCCGGGGAAGCCGACGCGCTTCATCAGCGGAATGGTGAAGGTGCCGGTGGTGACCACATTGGCGATCGACGAGCCGGAGATCATGCCGGTCGCCGCGGAGGAGATCACCGCCGCCTTGGCCGGCCCGCCGCGCATGTGGCCGAGCAGCGAAAACGCCACCTGGATGAAATAGTGGCCGGCGCCGGCGCGCTCCAGCAGCGCGCCGAACAGCACGAACAGGAACACGAAACTGGTCGAAACGCCCAGCGCGACACCGAACACGCCCTCCGTGGACAGCCAGAAATGGCTCATCGCCTTGGGCAGGCTGGCGCCCTTGTGGGCGATCACGTCGGGCATGTAGGCGCCGGCGAAGGTGTAGGTCAGAAACACCGCGGCGACCACCATCAGCGGCGGCCCGAGCGCGCGCCGGGTGGCTTCCAGCAGCAGGATCAGGCCGACCACGCCGACCACCAGATCGAGCGTGATCGGCGCCCCGGAGCGATCCGCCAGCGCGGCGTAAAACAGGTACAGATAGGCCGCGCAAAAGGCGCCGACGGCGGCGAACAGCCAGTCCTGCAGCGGGATGCGATCGCGCGGCGAGCGCTTCAGCGCGGGAAAGGCGGTGAAGGCGAGAAACACCGCGAAGGCGAGGTGAATCGAGCGCGCCTCGGTGTCGTTGAAAACGCCGAAGCCGAAGGTGAAGGGCAGCGGCGAGGCGTACCACAGTTGAAACAGCGACCAGGCCAGCGGCACGCCGACCAGCAGCTTGCCGGGCAGCCCGGCGGGGTGTCGCGAACCGCTGTCGGCGGCGGCGACCAGATCTTCCAGCTCGTCGGCCTGCACCGACGCCGGATGCTTGTCAGCGTCGTTCATCGCTCGGCTCCGTCAGCGCCAACCGGGAGGCAGCGGGCGCGCCGACGGGCCACTCAGCCCGGCCCGCGCGCCGCTGCGGCCAGTGCCGGTGCGCCAACGGGCCGGGCGGCCCATCGGCGCACCGCTCGCGGCGCGGTCAGAGCAGACCGGCCTCCTCGTAGTAGCGCCTGGCGCCTTCGTGCAGCGGCGCGGACAGGCCGTCCTTCGCCATCTCGGCCTTCTGCAGATTGGCGAAGGCCGGGTGCAGCTTGCGGAAGCTGTCGAAGTTTTCCATCACCGCCTTGACCACCGCGTAGGCGCTGTCCGCGGCGACCGCGGAGGAGCTGACGAAGGTGGCGCCGACGCCGAAGGTCTTCACGTCGTCCGGGTTGCCGCGATACATGCCGCCGGGAATCGTCGCCGTGCGGTAGTAGGCGTTGTCGGCGACCAGCTTGTCGACCGCCGCGCCGGTCACCGGCACCAGTACCGTATCGCAGGCGGTGGTGGCCTCTTTGATCGAGCCGGAGGGGTGGCCGACGGTGAACACCATGGCGTCGATCTTGTTATCGCACAGCGCCTTGGATTGCTCGGCCGATTTCAGCTCCGAAGCCAGCGCGAAGTCGGACATCTCCCAACCCAGCGCGCCCATCAGCACCTCCATGGTGCCGCGCTGGCCGGAGCCGGGGTTGCCGACGTTGACCCGCTTGCCCT
>CBFCYW010000081.1:0-17437 GCA_965602395.1 uncultured Chromatiales bacterium | reverse complement strand
CACCGCCGAGCACCGCCGATCACAAAGGCCATCCAGACCGTGCAGGGAAATATTCTCAGGAAGTCTACCGGGCTAATCGCGCACGATAGCGGCACGTTACCCGCTCTGATCGCGGTGATTGACACAAATGGCTGATATTTCCCGCCATGAATATTAAGTTCATCACGGTTGACAGGCCACCTATCAACTGCTTACTGTCGGCGCTGATGGCATCGGATCCGGTGCTTTTCCGCAGCCGGCGGCATCGGGCCAAGATCGGCTTTGATCGGCTTTTCCGCCAATCGCTGGCGCCATTGCTCAACCATTGAACGGAGGAACTCAAAAAAAGTATTACGCCGCCCGCGAGCGGCCCCCCCAAAAAAACAGATAAAACCCAGCCGGCCCCGAGGATGGGAACCGGCCAACCACACTCAACACCGAAGCAAGTGGAGGTGGAGGATGGACAACGAACTCGCATCGTTGACAGTCATATTTACCGAGTTCTATTACTGGGTCACCATACCCCTGATGTTTCTCATTCACGTCGGCTTTTGCATGTATGAGGTCGGCGCCTCGCGCTGGCGCAATCACATGCACACGCTGATGAAAAACACCATGCTGATCCCGCTGGTCACGGTGACCTTCTATTTCTTCGGCTGGTGGATCTATTTCGCTTTTCCCAACGGGCCGTGGATAACCGGCGAGCTGCTCTCGGCGCCCTGGGCGGAGCCGTGGAACGAGCTGATGGGCACCCACATGGGCGGCCCGCCGGCGGGCAGCGACATCACCGCCGATGACACCGCCTTCTGGGCGCGCATCAACGGCGTCTTCTGGGCTGCCTTCCTGCTCTTTTCCTGGACTGCGGCGTCGATCGTCTCAGGCTCGGTGATCGAGCGCATCCGGCCGACCGCATTCTGGATTCTCGCCGTGCTGATCGGCTCCTTCTGCTGGATCATCGACGCCGCCTGGGGCTGGCACCCGGATGGCTGGATGGTGCAGGTGCTCGGCTACCACGACGCCTACGCCTCGGGGGTGATCCACGCCATCGCCGGCGGCTTCGCGCTGGGCATCCTCATCGTGCTCGGGCCGCGCATCAACAAGTTCCGCGCCGACGGCACGCCGCGCAACATCAATCCGCAGAACCCGTGGATGGTGACCCTCGGCCTGTTCATCATCTACGTCGGCTTCTGGGGTTTTTACGTGGCCTGCAACGTGCCGATCATCGACATCCAGTCCGGCGATGGCGTGTTCTACTCGGCGACCAACATCTACCTGGGTCCGACCACGCTCTCGGCGATCACCTTCAACTTCCTGATGTCGCTCTCCGGCGGCCTGCTGATGGCCTATCTGGTGTCCAACGGCGATGCCTTCTGGACCTACTCCGGTGGTCTCGCCGGGATCATCACCGCCTCCGCCGGCAACGATCTGTACCACCCCGTGCAGGCGATGCTGATCGGCGCCGTCGGCTGCTGGGTGGCCTACAAGATGCACTTCTGGGTCGAGCGCAAGTTCAAGATCGACGACGCCGTCGGCGCGGTCGCCGTGCACGGCTACGCCGGCTTCCTCGGCGTGGTCATCGCCGGCTTCATGCTCTGGGGCTATCCGGCATCGCCGAACCCCGAGTACGCGCACATCAACCCGCTGGGCAACTTCATCGGCGCGATCATCATGTTCGGCGTGCTCGGCTTCCTGCCCGGCTACGTCGGTGCCAGGATCCTGCACGGCTTCGGTATTCTTCGCGTGCCGAAGGAGATCGAGCTGGCCGGTCTGGACCTCGGCGAGATCCACAACCGCGCGCTGGACAAGCAGGAGCTGGCCGAGGCCCGCGAGGCCACCGAACGCGAACTCACTGGTGCAAAATGACAGCCCTGAACGGGCTGGGGAGATAGACCCATGGCTACCGGACAAATCGAAAGCTGGGCCGGCACGATCGCCGACATTGGCCCCATGTATCCCTTCGTCGGCACCGAGATGATCTGGGTGATCGCCGGCGTGGTCTTCTGGCTCGCCTGGCACGTCATCCAGGCGAAGAAGGAAAGCCGCGAGTGGGAGGAGGACCTGCGCAAATTCGGCGGCAAACAGCTGCCGGGCGAGGAGTACTTCGACCACTGATGGCGACCACTGACGGCGGCCACTGACGGCGGCCACTGACGACAGACCGCCACGCGCCCGGTGGATGACGCCGGGCGCAACTTTTTGACTCAGCCCCTGCAGCGGCCGCTGCGGGGGCTTTTTCTTGCCCGCGAACAGCGCTGACTTTGCCAAAAGCGACGCCTGCCCGACCTGCCCGGCTACGCCGCCGCCGCGCTTCGCTATGCTGCGCCGATCTACAACAGACCGCGAAAAAACCCAGCGAGGACGACGCCATGAGCCACAGCGTGGAACTGCCCTTTTCCCGCGAGGAATACGCCGCGCGCATCGCCAAAACGCGCAGCGCGATGGCCGCTCGCGGCATCGACCTGCTGCTGCTGCCCGACCCCTCCAACATGCACTGGCTGACCGGCTACGACGGCTGGTCGTTTTACACCCCGCAGTGCGTGCTGCTGGCGATGGAGGGCGATCCGGTCTGGTTCGGCCGCGGCATCGACGCCAACGGCGCCAGGCGCACCGTGTTCATGGGTCACGACGACATCATCGGCTTCCCCGACCACTACGTGATGAACCCGCCGCTGCACGCCATGAGCTACCTCGCCGAGGAAGTGCTGCCGGCGCGCGGCTGGGATCGCGGCCGCATCGGCGTAGAGCTGGACAACTACTACTACAGCGCGCGCGCCCACGAATGCCTGCTCGCCGGTCTGCACAAGTCCGGGAAAGGCGCCGAGATCGTCGACGCCACCGCGCTGGTCAACTGGCAGCGGGCGGTCAAATCGCCGATGGAAATCGAATACATGCGCCGCGCCGCGCGCATCGTCGAGAAGATGCACGCCACCATCCGCGAGCGCATCCGCCCCGGCATCCGCAAGTGCGATCTGGTCGCCGAGGTCTACCACGCGGCGATCAGCGGCGCCGACGGCCACGGCGGCGACTACCCGGCGATCGTGCCGATGCTGCCCACCGGCGCCGACGCCTCGGCGCCGCACCTGACCTGGGACGAGCGCGAATTCCAGTCCGGCGCCGGCACCTTCTTCGAGATCGCCGGCACCCACCGCCGCTACCACTGCCCGCTGTCGCGCACCGCCTACCTCGGCAAGCCGCCGCGGGACATGCTCGACGCCCAGGGCGCGGTGTTCGAGGGTCTGGAGGCCGGTCTGGAAGCGGCGCGCCCGGGCAACACCTGCGAGGACATCGCCAAAGCCTTCTTCGACGTGCTCGCCAGATACGGCATCGTCAAGGACAACCGCACCGGCTACCCCATCGGCCTCAGCTATCCGCCGGACTGGGGTGAGCGCACGATGAGCCTGCGCAGCGGCGACAAGACCGTGCTCGAAGCGGGCATGACCTTCCATTTCATGCCCGGCCTGTGGTCCGAAGCGTGGGGGCTGGAGATCACCGAGAGCATCCTGATCACCGACAGCGGCGTCGAATGCCTGGCCGACGTACCGCGCGCGATTCACGTGGTGGACTGAAACGATGACTGCAGACGCCTATTGGCAACCGCGCCCCAACCCGATCAGCCCGAGCGTCGATTTCGCCACCGACGGCATCCAGCACGGCCATCTGGTACTACCCTGGTCGCGCGACGATTCGGCCTGGGGCAGCCTGCCGATCCCGATCTGCGTGGTGAAGAACGGCGACGGCCCCACCGCGCTGCTCACCGGCGGCAACCACGGCGACGAGTACGAAGGCCCGGTGTGCCTGGCCAAGCTGGCCAGCACGCTGCGCGCCGAGGATATCCGCGGCCGGGTGATCATCGTGCCGTTCATGAATTACCCGGCCTTCAAGGTCGGGCGGCGCACCTCGCCGATTGACGGCGGCAACCTGAACCGCAGCTTCCCCGGCCGCCCGGACGGTACCGTGACGGAGAAGATCGCCGACTACTTCCAGCGCAGCCTGCTGCCGCTGGCGGACTATGTGCTGGATATCCACTCCGGCGGCAAGACCCTGGAATTCATCCCCTTCGCCGCCGCTCACCAGCTTGCGGACAAGACCCAGCAGGCCGCCTGCGTGGCGGCGATGCGCGCCTTCGGCGCCCCCTGGTCGGTGATGCTGCTGGAGCTCGACGCGGTAGGTATGTACGACACCGCCGCCGAGGAAGCCGGCAAGGTGTTCGTCTCCACCGAGATCGGCGGCGGCGGCACCACCACCGCCGAGCGCGTGCGCATCGCCGAACGCGGCGTGCACAACCTCCTCGTCCACGCCGGCATCCTGCAGGCCGCGGCGATCCCGGCGCCGACCCAGCTGCTGGATATGCCCGATGGCGACTGCTACATCTCCAGCCTCGACGACGGCCTCTACGAGCCCTGCGTCGATCTCGGCCAGGCGGTGCGCGCCGGCGATCTGCTGGCGCGGGTCTACGCCACGCGGCGCACCGGCGAACCGGCGGTGGAATACCGCGCCAAGCTCGACGGCATCCTCGCCCAGCGCCACTTCCCCGGGCTGGTGCAGGCCGGCGACTGCCTGGCGGTGGTCGCGGTGCCGATCGACGAGCCGGCTTAACGCCGCAGCGCGCGCCGCCGCGCCCCTCCGCGCCGGCACGAGGGCCGGCACAGGGGCCGGCAAAGCCCGCCCGGCGAGCCCTCAGCTGTTGGAGGCCGCCGCCGCTCCGGCGCCGCCGCGGGCGCGCTCATCCAGCAGCTGATCCAGCCAGTCCGGGTCCATCTCCGGCACCGAGGACAGCAGCAGCTCGGTGTAGGGGTCGTGCGGCGGGGTGAACATCTCGCTCTTGCTGCCGGCTTCGACCACCCGTCCCTCCTTCATCACCACCACTTCATCGGCGATGCTTTTCACCGTCGCCAGATCGTGGGTGATGAACATGTAGGCCAGATCGAACTCGCTCTGCAAGCGGTCGAGCAGCTTGAGAATGCCCTCGGCGACCAGCTGATCCAGCGCGCTGGTGACCTCATCGCAGATGATGAACTGCGGCTCGGCGGCCAGCGCGCGGGCGATGCCGATGCGCTGCTTCTGACCGCCGGACAGCTCCGACGGCAGCCGGTCGATGTACTGATCCGGCTCCAGCTCGATCAGATCGAGCAGGTTGCGGATGCGCTCCTCCAGCGCACGGCCATTCAGCCCGAGGTAGAACTGCGCCGGGCGGCCGATCAGCTCGCGCAGCCTCTGCCTGGGGTTGAGCGCGGTGTCGGCCATCTGGTAGATCATCTGCGCCTGGCGCAGCTGATCCTTGCTGCGCTGCCGGTAACCCGGCGGCAGCGGCGCGCCGTTGAACAGCACGCGGCCGGACTGCGGCGGCAGCAGGCCGGTGATCACCCGCGCGGCGGTCGATTTGCCGGAGCCGGACTCGCCCACCACCGCCACCGTGCGCCGCTTGTGGATGGCGAAGCTGACGTCGTGCAGCACCGGGGTCGCGCCGTAGGCCGCGGTGACATTGGCCACCGACACCACCGGCACCTCGCCGGGGCCGGCCAGCGGCTGCTCCTGGCGCTGGTAGCTGCGCACCGCCCACAGCGATTTGGTGTATTCCTGCACCGGCCTGGCGAGCATGTTGCGGGTATCGTTTTCCTCCACCTCATCGCCCTTGAGCAATACCTTGATGCGATCCGCCATCTGCGCGACCACGGCCAGATCGTGGGTGATGTAGATGGCCGCGGTATCGAACTGCTCGACGATGTTGCGGATCGCCGCCAGCACCTCGATCTGGGTGGTCACATCCAGCGCCGTGGTCGGCTCGTCGAAGATGATCAGATCCGGCCGGCAGGCCATCGACATCGCCGTCATCGCGCGCTGCAACTGGCCGCCGGAGACCTGGTGCGGGTAGCGGAAACCGATCTCGTCCGGGTTCGGCAGCTGCATGCGCCGATACAGGTCGATGGCATCGCTGTGCGCCTGCTCGCGGCTCATCACACCGTGCAGCACCGGCCCCTCGGCGTACTGCTCGATCAGCCGGTGCGCCGGGTTGAAGCTGGCCGCGGCGGACTGCGCCACGTAGGCGATGCGGTTGCCGCGCAGACTGCGCCGCTGCGCCTCGCTGGTGGCGCGCAGGTCGATGCCGTCGAATTCGATCTCGCCGCCACTGATGCGGCAGCCGTCGCGGGTGAAACCCATCGCCGCGAGGCCGATGGTGGACTTGCCGGCGCCGGATTCGCCGATCAGGCCGAGCACCTCGCCGCGGCGCAGATCGATATCGACGCCCCTGACGATCTCGCTCCAGGTCTCGTCGGAGCGACCCTCGATGCGCAGGCCGCGGATTTTCAGCAGCGTCTGCTTGTCATTCTCGCTCATTGCCTCACTCCTTCAGCCCGCTGGCGCGGTGCAGCATCCAGTCGACGACGAAGTTGACCGCCACGGTCAGCAGCGCGATGGCGCCGGCCGGTAGCAGCGGGGTGATATCGCCAAAGGTGATCAGGGTGGCGTTGTCGCGCACCATCGAGCCCCAGTCCGCGGTCGGCGGCTGGATGCCGAGGCCGAGGAAGGACAGCGCCGAGATCATCAGAAACACGAAGCAGAAGCGCAGGCCGAACTCGGCCACCAGCGGCGCCATCGCATTGGGCAGGATCTCGCGGGTGATCAGCCGCCACAGGCCCTCGCCGCGCAGCTTGGCGGCTTCGATGTAATCCATGACGACGATGTTCATCGCCACCGCGCGGGCCAGGCGGAAGACCCGCGTCGAGTCGATCACCGCGATCACCAGGATCATGTTGGTGATCGAGGTGCCGACGATGGTCAGCAGCAGCAGCGCAAAGATCAGCGCCGGGATCGCCATCAGCACATCCACCGTGCGGCTCAGCAGCTGATCCAGCCAGCCGCCGACGGTGGCCGCCAGCAGGCCCGTCACCGAGCCGAGCAGAAAGGCCAGCGCAGTGGTCAGAAAGGCGATACCGACGGTGTTGCGCGCGCCGTAGATCAGCCGCGTGAGCATGTCGCGACCGAGGTTGTCGGTGCCCAGCAGATAGGTGTCATCCCAGGGCAGGTATTCGGCGCCGACCACTTCGCGCTCGCCGAAGGGGGCGATCCACGGAGCGAAGATCGAAGCCAGCACGTAGATCGCGATCACCAGCATGCCGAACCAGGCACTCGGCGGTGCGCTGCGCAGGGTTTTCCGGAATTGATTCATCGCGGCGCCCCCTCAGTTGCGATGGATCAGGCGCGGATTCGACAGCGTCGAGAGCACATCCGCGGTGAGATTGAGCAGCACGTAGGCGGCGGCGAAAATCAGGCTCGCCGCCTGCACCACGGTGATGTCGCGCTTGGCCACCGAATCGACCATCAGCTGGCCGAGGCCGGGGTAGACGAACACCACTTCGACCACCACCACGCCGGTGATCAGATAGGCGAGGTTGAGGGCGATCACGTTGATGATCGGCGCCAGCGCGTTGGGCAGCGCGTGGTGGAGGATGATCTGCCGCGGCGGCACGCCCTTCAGTCGCGCCATTTCGATGTACGGCGAGGCCAGCAGGTTGATGATCGCCGCGCGGGTCATGCGCATCATGTGCGCGGTCACCACCAGCGTCAGGGTCAGCGCCGGCAGGAAGGTGCGATAGATCTTGTCGCCCAGCGACATCTCCGGGGAGATATTCGAGATCGACGGGAATGCACCGCTCTGGGCGAGGAAGAAAATCAGGATGTAGGCGACGAAAAACTCGGGAAACGAGATCGAGCTGAGGGTGAACACGTTGACCGCGCGGTCGTACAGCGAGTTGCGGAACAGCGCGGCGAGAATCCCCAGCGTCAGCGCCAGCGGCACCGCGATGGCCGCCGCGTACAGGGCCAGGAACAGGGTATTGCCGAGGCGCCCGGCGATCAGCTCCGAGATCGGCCGCTGGTTGGCCAGCGAGTTGCCGAAATCGCCCTGCAGCACGCCGCCGAGCCAGTCGAGATAGCGCAGGTAGCCGGGCTGGTCGAGGCCCAGTTCGCGGCGGAAGGCGGCGACCGTCTCCGGGGTCGCCGACTGGCCGAGAATCTCCTCGGCCAGATCGCCCGGCAACAGCTCCAGGGCGCCGAAGATCAGCAGTGAGATGACGAACAGCGTCACCAGGCCGAAGCCGAGCCGCTGGGCGATCATCGTCCAGATAGAATTCATGTGTTTCATCTCCATCCCGCCGCAGCGCTGGCGGCGCGGCCGCTGCGGTCGATTTATCGTTATCCGGCACCGACCACCGGCCGGCACCGCTCGCGCCAGTGGGCAGACTACACCACCGGCTGAACCACGGCCTCAGCGAGACCGATGCCACACTCGCCGCCGCCGACGTAGTAGAGCAGCAGATGATCGGCGTCGCGCAGCAAAAAGGGATCGCGCAACTGGTTGACGCGGCGCGTGCTGGCGCCGAGATCGGCGGCCTCCAGCGGCTCGTTCGCCCCCTCCCACTCAAGCTCCGGACGCAGCACTTCGCGGCGCCCCTCGCAGCGCCAGCCGCGCCAGTCGCCGCGCAGGTCGACCCGCCCGTAGTAGAGCCGCTCCGGCGCCTCGCCGGTCTGGCTCCACAGCAGATGCAGCTCGTCGCCCTCGGCCAGCAGGCCGACGTGCCGGGTGTTGGCCGGCAGCAGCGCCGGGCCGCGCTCGAAGGCCGCCAGCCCGTCCGGCGAGCGCCACAGTCGATCCGGCCAGGCCAGGCCGTACCAGTGGTCGGCGTGGCGAAAGGCGCGCAGATAACAGGGGGCGAGCAGCGGCTCGCGGACCTCGAAGTGCAGGCCGTCGCGGCTCAGCGCCACCCGGGTGAGCTGGTCGCCGTTGTCCAGCAGACCGTGGAAGTAGAGGCGGATCTCGCCGCGCTCCTCGTCCACGTGCACATCCGGCGAGGCCAGGTGCGGATAGAGAAAGCGCCGCCAGCTGTGGGCGTCGCCGGTCCAGCCGGTTGGCGGCTGCGGATTTTCCGGCACGCGGGTGCAAAAGCGCGAATCGGCCAGCTCCAGACAGCCCGCCTCGTGCATCCGCCACGGCCCGCGGGGATCGTCGGCAAAGGCCAGCCGCAGATAGCTGCCGCAGTGGTCGGCGAAGTACAGGTAGTAGCGGCCGAGCGGCCGCTCGACCCAGGGCGGCAGGCGGATCACCGACGGCCCGCAGATGTTGTCGCCCATGCGGGCGTCCATGTGCGGGCCGATCAGCGGCTCGGTGGCCAGTCGGCGGAATTGCATTTGAGATTCGCGCCCACCGACCGGGCACGGCACCGGGCTCGCTGAACCCGGAGCCGCGCCGGCGGCGCTTGGCGCTCAGTCGATCAGGCGAACCACCAGCGCTCGATCACCCGCCAGCCGTCCATCGACCAGTTGGCGGCGACGTTTTCGCCGTGGGTGACCTTGTTGGAGTGGGCGCCGACGTAGGCCGCGAACATGGGGATGATGGTGCCGCCGTCATCGCGCACCAGGCGCTGCATTTCGACGTACATCTCGCGGCGCTTGGCTTCGTCCAGCTCGGAGCGCGCCATCGCCAGCAGCTTGTCGAACTCGGCGTTCGACCAGAAGGCATCGTTCCAGGCCACACCGGACTGGTAGGCGGTGGAGAACATCCAGTCCTCGGTGGGGCGGCCGCCCCAGTAGACCGCGGAGAAGGGCTTTTTCATCCACACGTTGGACCAGTAGCCGTCGTTGGGCTCGCGCACCACGTTGAGGTTGATGCCGGCCTTGGCGGCCTTCTCGGCGAACAGCACACCGGCGTCCACCGCGCCGGAGAAGGCCGCATCGGCCGCCGACAGGGAGACATCCAGACTGCTCATGCCGGCCTTCTTCAGGTAGTGCTTGGCCTTGTCCGGATCGTAGCTGCGCTGCTCCAGCTCGGCGGCGTGGTAGCGGTTGGACAGACCGATGGGGTGGTCGTTGCCCACCGAGCCGTAGCCGTTGAGGATCTTCTCCACCAGCTCTTCGCGGTCGATGGCGTGCTTCAACGCCAGGCGCACGTTGACATCGTTGAAGGGCTCGGCGCGGCAATCCATCACGAAGGTGTAGTGCTGGGTGCCGGTGACCGGCAGCACGGTGACATCCGGGCGGCGCTTCATCAGATGGACGGTGTTCAGATCCACCGAGTCGATGGCGTCCACCTCGCCGGTGAGCAGCGCGTTCTGGCGCGCCGCACCGTCGACGATGGAGAGAATCTCGGCGGTGTCGAAGTGCGCCACGCCGCTCTTCCAGTGGTCGTCGCGGCGTTCGAGCACCGCGCGCACGCCCGGCTCGAAGGATTTCACCCGGTAGGAGCCGGCGCCGATCGGACTGTTCGGATCGATCTTGCCATCCTTCGCCTTGCGGATCACCAGGTGGTAATCGGAGAGCACGAAGGGGAAGTCGGCATTGCCGGCCTCCAGGGTGATCGCCACCACGCTGTCGCCATCGGCGCGCATCTCGGTGATCGGCGCCACGATCGGTTTGGCGGCGGACTTGGAATCCTCACCGCGGTGGTAGTTGAGCGAGGCGATGACATCCGCGGCGGTCACCGGGCTGCCGTCGTGGAAGGTCGCGCCCTCGACCAGCTTGAAGGTCCAGGTCTTGGCGTCCGGGGTGGCCTCCCAGCTCTCGGCGAGGCTGGCCGACAGCGAGTTGTCCGGGGCGATTTCGGTCAGATAGGCGTCGCGGCTGTAGGCGAAGCACTGCACGAAGCCGTTATCCCAGGTGGCCGGGTCGTAGCTGTCGGTGGTGTTGCCGTGTTCCAGAGCGATGCGGAAGTGCCCGCCGCGCTTGGGCGTCGCCGCCTGGGCGATGCCGGCGGCCAGCGGCGAGAGCATCGCCCCGGCGCCCAGCGCGGCAGCGCCTTTGAGCAGCTCGCGACGGGTCAGCATCAGCCCCGTCTTGGGATCGGTGGCGTAGGTATTGTCGTCGTAACTCATGAATCTTTCCTCAATCTCCAGTTTGCCGGCCCCGCGCGGCAGTCCCACCGAGTAACCGGCGGATCGAGTCGGCCGGGTTCTGGCATGCAAGTCTGTTTTTTGTCTACTCGGGCCGTGGCCCCCGCACGATCATGTCCAAGCCCTGCGCCAAAGGCAACCACAGGCTGTCGGTGGCGCAGATCTCAACGACCGGGCATCAGCCGGCAAGCTAATCACACTAATCGTCAGCGGCTTGATAAAAATCGACCATTTGTTGCGCGTAATCCAGTGCCTCGGGGAAGAAGTCGAGGAAATCCGCCTCCAGCCCGCGGCCGTGGCGCGACAGCTCGGCAGGCGCCTCGCGCAGCGGCGTCTGCCGCGTGAAGCGTCGGTCGAGACGGGTGAAACTCTCCGCCAGCGCCGCCTCGGCGCCGATGCCACCGAGCAGATCGCGCTCGATCATGTACGGCAAAAAGTGCTGCAGGCGCTCCGGCAACTGATCGCGGCGCGACTGCAGCTCGCCGTACACCCGCGCGCTGAAATCCGCCAGCGGCCGATCGCAGAAACGCGCCCAGTGGCGGGCGAGGAAGTGATCGTAGAGCACATCGACGATGATCCCGGCGTAGCGCCGCCGCGGCCCGAGCAAGCGCCCGCGGCTGCGCACCACCAGCGGGTGGGCATCGGTGAACACATCCAGCGCGCGGTGCATGCGCACCCCGGCGTGCAGCGCGCCCAGATCCTGCCGGTCGAGGCGGCCGCGGACGAAATCGCCAGCGATCTGTCCGGCGATCAGATCGCCATCGTCACCGGCGAGCAGGGCGTGGGCGAGAAAATTCATGGCGCTATACTGCCTCCCGAACCGCAGCCTGCGCTGCAAAAATCCACTCCCGACCAGCGAGCCCGCACAATGAACGACGAACTGCTGCTGCGCTACAGCCGCCAGATCAACCTGCCGCAGATCGGCTACGAGGGCCAGCAGAAGCTGATCGCCAAACGCGCGCTGATCGTCGGCCTCGGCGGCCTCGGCTCGCCGGCGGCGATGTATCTGGCGGCGGCCGGCGTCAACCTGCTGCTGGCGGATTTCGACCGCGTCGAGCTGCACAATCTGCAGCGCCAGATCGCCCACAACACCGACAGCGTCGGCGAGCTGAAGACCCACTCGGCGCGGCGCAGCTGCCAGGCGCTGAACCCGGAGGTGCAGATCGACACCCTCGACGCGCAGCTCGACGAAGACAACCTCGACGCCGCCGTGCAGCAGGTTGACGTCGTCCTCGAAGGCTCGGACAACTTTGCCACCCGCTTCGCCGTCAACGCCGCCTGCGCCCGCCACCGCGTGCCGCTGGTGTCCGGCGCGGCGATCCGCTGGGATGGCCAGATCAGCGTCTTTCGCCACGACCGCGACGACGGCCCCTGCTACCGCTGCCTGTACAAGGAAGGCCCGGAGCTGGGCGAGCGCTGCGTGGATACCGGCGTGCTGGCGCCGATCACCGGGGTGGTCGGCTGCGTGCAGGCGGTGGAGGCGATCAAGGTGCTGCTGGATATCGGCCAGCCGCTGGACGGCCGCCTGCTGCTGTTCGACGGTCTGTCCATGAGCTGGCACGAGATCGCGCTGAAAAAGGATCCCGCCTGCCCGCTGTGCGGCGACCGCTAAACACCCGCCTGGCCGAGCGCCGACAGCCAGGCCACGCCGCAGACGATGGCGCCCACCCCCAGCCACTGGGCGGCGCTCATCGGCTCCTTCAGCACCAGCCGCGCGAGCAGCACGGTGACCGCGGAAAACGCCGAGGCGATCACCGGGGTGATCACCGAGCCGGCACCCTCGCTACCCGCGGCGATGGCGATGTAGGCGCCGCCGTCGAGCACGCCCTGCGCACCCAGCGCCGGCCACCAGGCCAGCGGCAGGATCAGCCCGCGCCGGCCGTCACCCGGCTCGCCACCCGCCCCGTCACCAGCCGCGCCGGCTCGCCGCGACGCCTGCCAGAGCACCAGCAGCGCGCAGCAGAACAGTGCCAGAGCGCGCCCGGCGGCGACGCTCTGCAGCTCGCCGTAGTGCAGCGCCGCCTCCTGCATCGCCGCCAGCGTGATCGCGAACAGCAGCGCCGAGCACAGCGCGATCAGCACGGTGCCGCGCAGCCCGCCGCGCGCCGCGCCGGCACTGCCGGCGACGCCCTCGGCGGCGTCCTCGGCAACCCCGGCGGCGCGCGCCACCATTAGCACCCCGGCCATCACCAGCGCCATCGCCAGCCATTCGGCAGCGCTCGGCAGAGCGCCCAGCGCCACGGCGATCAGCAGGCTGAAAGCGGGAAAACTGCCCACCAGTGGCGCCGCCACCGCCACCGGGCCGCGGCTCAACGCGGCGTAGAGCAGCCCGGTGGCCGCCGCCAGGCCAAGGCCGTAGATCACCACCAGCCACAGCTGTTGCCAGCGGCCATCGGCGATGAAATCGACCGGCGATTTCAGCCACCACAGCAGTAGCCACATCAGCGCGGCACTGACCAGCAGCATGCCGAACAGCGCCCGCGCCAACCCCAGCGCGCGGCCGGTGTAGCGGGCGATGAAATCGGCGCTGCCCCAGCCGAGCGCGGCGCAGACCCCGGCGATTGCCGCCAGCGCCTGGGCGGCCAGCAGCGGCGCGGCGTCGCTCACCGCGCGCTCCCGCGCGGGGGCGATGGCGATGGCGGGCGGCGCAGCGGGTCCTGCCGGTAGTAGCGCGCCAGCTGGCTGTAGACCTGCGGGAAGGCGCCGTGCAGCAGCGCCGGATCGAGGAAAAAGTGCTCGCTGACCACGGCGAAAAACTCGCCCGGCTCCTCCGCGGCGTAGGGGTCGATGGCGGTGTCGTCGCCGCGCTCCAGCGCCGCGTTGAGCGCATCGAAAGCGCCCTGCATGGCCGCCGTCCACTCGCGCACGGGCATGTCCGCGTGCAGCGGTGGGAAGCCGTTCGGCCCGCCGGATTGCATATCCAGCTTGTGCGCCAGCTCGTGGATCACCACGCTGTAGCCACCGTGTTCGAGATCGGCGCAGATATCCTCCCAGGAGAGGATCACCGCGCCCTGCTCCCAGGCTTCGCCGGCGCGCTCCTGCCACTGCTGGTGCACCACGCCGGCCTCGTCGGCCTCGTCCAGCTCGACCACAAAGGCGCGCGGATAGACCACGATGCTGCGCCAGCCGCGGTAGTCGTCGATGTCGAGATTGAGGATCGGCAGGCAGGCCTGGGCGGCGATCAGCAGCGCCATCTCGGCGCTGACAGCCAGTCCCTGCGCGCCGATGAAATGCTTGTGGTGGAGGAACAGCGTGACCCGTTCGCGCAGCCGCGCCAGCTCGTCGGCGTCGAGTCGATCGAGCATCGGCAGCGCGTCCAGCGTGCGTTGCCAATCGGCCTCGGCGATGGCGTGACGCGCCAACACGCGGCGCCGCTGCCAGTCGCGCAGGCGGGCGATCACCGCCCCGAACACCCCCCCGGCGCAGCGGCATCGACCAGCAGCCCGAGTTCCTCTGTCAGCCGCTGGCGCAGCGCATCGATCTGCGCCGCGGGGTACTCGGCGCTGCCGGACAAATGCCCCCAGACCGGCTTCGGCCAGCAGGCATCGCCGACCCGACGGGCGATCAGATGCAGATGCAGCTGCGGCACGACATTGCCCAGCGCGGCGAGGTTGAGCTTGTCGCAGTCGAACTGGTCGAGCAGCAGCTGGCCGAGCTCGGCGGCGACGTCGAGCAGGGCTTCGCGCTGATCGCGATCCAGCGCCAGCAGCTCGCTGTGCGCGGTCTCCGGGACGAGGATCAGCCAGGGCAGCAGCGCGTTGCGCTGCAGCAGCAGATGGGCGCGCAGGCTGCCCGCCGCCAGCGTGCCGAGGCGGTGGCAATCGGCGAGCAGCTGCGGATGGATGGCGAAGCCGTCGCCGCTCATGGCTTCGCGGCGCGCGCCTGTGCCGCCTGCCGCGCCACCTGTCCGAGCGCCTCGCCCATGCCGCCACAGTTGTTTTGCGCCCAGCCGCCATCGACCGGGATCACCGTGCCGCTGACGTAGGCGCCCAGCTCGGAGCCGAGAAACAGGCAGGCGCGGCCGATATCCGCCGGCGTGCCCATGCGCTTGAGCGGCACCGAGTCGGCGACCCGCGCGCGGATCGACTCGCTGGGCGCCAGCCGCGCCATGCCCTCGGTGCCGTCGATGGGGCCGGGGACGATGGAGTTGACGCGGATGCCGTCGCCGCCCCACTCCAGCGCCAGGGTGCGGGTGATCATGTCGACCCCGGCCTTGGCGGCGCAGACGTGCAGCTGGGCCTGCATCGGCATCAGCGCCTGCGGCGCGGAGATGTTGATCACGCTGGCGCCGGGGCTGCGCAGATAGGGGCGCACCGCCTTCATGGCGTTGAAGGTGCCGCGCAGGTCGATATCGACCACCGCGTCGAAACCGTTGTGGCTGAGCTGATCGGCCAGTGCGGGGAAGTTGCCGGCGGCGCCGGAGACCACCACATCGAAATCGCCAAAGGCAGCGTGGACCTGGGCGACGCCGGCAGCCAGCGCCTCGGCGTCGCGCACGTCGGCGGCGAAGCCCATCGCCTCGGCGCCGAGCGCCTGCAGCGCGGCCACGGTGTCGTCGACCTTGTCGCGCTGGCGGCTGGCCACCGCGACCTTGGCGCCCTCGGCGGCGAAGCACTCGGCGATGCCGCGATTGATCCCGCTGGTGCCGCCGATGACCAGCACCACCTTGCCGCTGAAATCGAGTTCCACTGCCATTGCTGCATTGTCCTCTATCGGGTTGAATTCTGTGCCCTGAGCCATTGTTGCGCGGCTCGACGGGCTGCCATCATGACCCGCGGGGGATGCGGAGTCACTAGCAGGTTGCAACGAGCATGGCCGAAGAAGTCAACGTATTCACCGGCATCCTGCCGCCCGGCGTGGCCGAGCTGCTGCAGGAGATTCCGGAGCCGCTGCAACTGCTGGTGTTGATCGGCGTGGTGGCGGTGATCGTCTATCCCAGGCTGCAATCGCTGTGGGAGGGATTTCGCCACGGCAGCTTCGAGCTGAACCGGCTGCAACGCGAGCTGGAGGTCGAAAAGCTGCGCCTGGAGATCGCGCTGCTGCGCCGGCAGATCGGCGAAACCACGCCACCGCCGGCAAGTGATGGCGACGCCCCCTTCGAGATGCCGCTCGACATGAATGCCGAGCCACTTCAGCAGCCACCCCCGCCACCGGCCCCGACTGGCGAACCGGCCACCGAGGCCACCCCTGCCTCGCAACCGCGGGACGCCACTGCGCGCGGCGGCAGCTGGCCGGATTCGCCCGGCCTGCGCCGGCAACTGCCGTGGCTGGCACTGGGCGCGCTGCTGACCTCCGCGCTGTGCGGCATCGCCATCTACGAGGGCCAGCTGGCGCCGACACTGTCCATGGTGTTGTCGTTCACCGTCGCCGGCTCACTGATCGGGCTGATCTTCCGGCCGCGCTCGCCGCTGACCAGCCTGCTGGCCGGCGCCAGCGGCGTGTTCGTGGGCATCATCGCACTGGGCGCGGCGGTCTCCTGAATCCGCCGCGCCGGCCCGGCCGGGCCAGTGCGGCGGATTTGCAGAGCCTCCCTAACGGACGTTACAGCGCGCCGCCCTGAAGCGGATCGGAAATGCCTGATATAGTCGGCGCAGTCACCGATCAGCCCCGGGCGTGGATGCCGGGCCAATTCCCGGTGCAGCACCGGCGGAGGGGAAAAGTGCAGGCCGATCCACGCTCACAGACGCAACCAGCCGGGCCTTCGGTGGCCGAGCGCCTATCGCAACTCTACGAGACGCTGACCACCACCGAGCGCAAATCGGCGCGCGTCCTGCTGGATAACTACCCCGTCGCCGGGCTGGAGACGGTGGCCCAGTTCGCCGCCCGCGCCGGGGTCTCCGGGCCGACCGTGCTGCGCCTGATCGGCAAGCTGGGCTTCGCCGGCTACGCCGAGTTTCAGGCCGCCCTGCGCGATGAGCTGGAGGCCCGCCTGCAATCGCCGCTGGAAAAACACCGTCGCCACCGCGAGGGTGAGCCGGGCGATGACGTGGAGCGCTTCTGCGCGGCGCTGTGCGACAACATCCGCCTGTCGCTGCACAACATCCCGCGCAGCGAGCTGCAACACACCTGCCAGCAGCTGGGTGACACGCGCCGCCAGGTATTTCTCATCGGCGGGCGCTTCTCCGACGCGCTGGCGCGCTACTTTTACATGCACCTGCACGCCATGCGCGGCGGGGTTCGCCATATCGAGCCGCAGGTCAGCGCCTGGCCGGACTACCTGGTGGACATCCGTCGCCGCGACCTGCTGCTGATGTTTGATATCCGCCGCTACCAGCAGGATCTGCTGCGCTTCGCCGAACACGCCACGCGCCGCGGCGCCCATCTGATCCTGTTCACCGACCAGTGGCTGTCGCCGATCGCGCGGCTGGCGCGGCACGTGTTTCCGGTGCGCGTGCAGGCACCGTCGAGCTGGGATTCCTCCGCGGCCACGCTGGCGCTGGTCGAACTGCTGCTGGCACAGCTCGGCGAGGCTGACTGGAACCGGGTGACGGCGCGAATGGAATCGCTGGAGGAGATGCGCCGCGATCTGTCGCGGCGCGATGCGCAGTGAGAAGCTGCCGGATCGGGGCGCGCCC
>CBFCYW010000080.1:0-17522 GCA_965602395.1 uncultured Chromatiales bacterium | reverse complement strand
CCATCCCGGCGCAGCCGAGCACGATGGCTTCGGCGCCATCTTCGCTGAGCGCGCGGCGGCCAGCCCGGTGTCGTCGAAGCAGGCGATGATGCAGGCGTCGGCGGGATTGTCGCGCAGCACCTGCAGCAGGCCGGGCACGGCCAGCGCGCCGTCGTAATGGCCCTCGATGCTGGCCGGCCCCATCGCCGGATTGAGCGCCGTGATGGTGACACCGGCATCGGCGACCAGCCGCGCGGCGACGCCGATCTTGTCGGTCATCGAGGCGGTGGTGTTGGGGTTGATCAGCAGAATGTTCATGCCCGCGCCTAGAGTTCGCCGCCAAGGTAGAGCTGCTTGATGCGCTGGTCGTCGCGCAGCTCTGCGCAGTGGCCGCTGATCGCCACGCTGCCGGTGGCCAGCGCGTAGGCGCGATGCGAGATGCGCAGTGCCATGCGCGAATTCTGCTCGACCAGCAATACGCTGACCTTTTCATCGCGATCGATGGCGACGATCTCGATATCGTACTTCTCGCCACCGATATCGATGCCGCCGGCGGCGTTGATCAAACCGGCAGTGGTCTCGGCGCAATAGCGATTGACCAGCCCCCAGGATGCGGCTGGACCACTCATCACCCCCAGCACACCGATTTTCAGCGTCTTGTTGGCGGCATAGCCGCTGGCACTGGCGAACAGCGCCAGGGCACCCAGCGAACCGGCGGCGAACGATCTGAGGACGGAACGGCGATTGAACATGGGTTTTTCCTCCACGGGTTTTTTTTTGATATTGCGGGGACTTGGCCGATCTCGCCCGGGCGTGTGCGCCGTGCTCGGGGGCGATCCCCCCTCGTGACCGGTGTGACCCTTTTTTCGATAGTGAATAATCACTTCGGCAAATTGTCAACAATATTGCAAATTATTGTTTAACCTAACCCGGGACAATCGTTGCATATCCCGCACATTTTGCGCACTGCAGCGGCGACAAATCGCGTCCACTGTGGAAAGCTTGCCGCCACGCGCGCCGCTCGGCGCCGCAATCAACTCAGGAGATCAGTGGATGAAGCCCGATGCCCGGCGTGCCGCGCACGGTGATGAAAGCAGCCGGCGGGAGACCGCCGAGGATGAGATCGTCGAGCAGATCTACGCCGCGATTCTCGAACACCGCCTGCCGGCCGGCACCAAGCTCGGCGAAGCAGCGCTCAGCGAAGCCTTCGGCGTCAGCCGCGCGCGGGTGCGCCGCGTGCTGCTGCTGCTGGCCAGTCGCGAGGTGGTCGAATTGCAGGCCAACCGCGGCGCCTTCGTCGCCCGCCCCGGCCGCGACGAGGCGCGCGACGTATTCGAGGCGCGGCGCAGCATCGAACCGACCATCGTGCGCCGCGCGGTGCGGCAGATGCGCGACGCCGACCTGTTGGCACTGCAGGCGCACATGGCGCGCGAGGTCGCCGCGCGCGAAGCCGGCGACCGCCACGCGGCGATCCGCCTGTCCGGCGAATTCCACCTGCGCCTGGCGGAACTGGCCGGCAGCCCGGTGCTGCTGCGCTTCGCCGAAGAGCTGGTGATGCGCAGCTCGCTGATCATCGGCCTGTTCGGCAGCCCGGCGCTGGCGCGCTGCTCGGTCGACGAGCACCGCGAGCTGCTCGATGCCCTCGCCGCGCGTGACGCCGAGGCCGCCGCCAGCGCCATGCTGCAGCATCTGCAACACATCGAAAGCGAGCTGGAAATCACCGCCGCGCGCGATTCCGCGGTGGATCTGCGCGCCCTGTTCAGGCGCGATTCCTAAGGGAAGCCCTGCGAAACTGCTGCGCTCGCTGCATTGTGCAGCGCTTGCTGAACGCCGAACGAGCGAATCAGCAGCGCCGCCGGCGGCCAGCGCCGCAACCGTTCCGCTCGCCGACTCTAGCGGTGGGCGGTCGCTATCCGGCGCGATCTCTCGGCAAGCGCCGACCTGGCGCGCGATCAGCTGGCGCGGGCGATGGGTAGGTTGCTGGCAGTGATTCTGCCGATCGGCTGGAGCTGGCGGGTGCAGACCGCGCTGGTGCGCGGTCGATATCGCAGGCGGGGCGGGTCGCCATCGGCTCTAGCGCGGCAACACACCGAACTCGGCGAGCAAATGCGCGGTGGCCGCCAGCGGCAGGCCGACGACGTTGCTGTAACAGCCGTCGATGCGCTCGACAAACACCGCGCCACGGCCCTGAATTCCGTAGCCGCCGGCCTTGTCGGCCGGCTCGCCGCTGTCCCAGTAGGCGTCGATTTCCGCTGTCGACAGCTCGCGAAAAAACACCCTGGTCGCGACCACCACGGATTCGCAGCGCGCGGCAGTCGCCAGCGCCACGCCGCTCAACACGCGGTGCTCGCGGCCGGAGAGCCGCGCCAGCGTGGCCCGCGCGTGGTCGCCATCGCGCGGCTTGCCGAGGGTGTCGCCATCGAGCACCACCACCGTATCGGCGCCGAGCGCGGGCAGCCCGGCATCGCTGGCGGCCAGCCCGGCGCGGGCTTTCTCGCGCGCCAGTCGCCGCACGTAGTCGGCGGGGCTTTCGCCGGGCCGGCGGCTTTCGTCGAGATCCACCGGGTGCACGGCACAGTCGATGCCGATCTGCGCCAGCAGCGCGCGGCGGCGCGGCGAAGCGGAGGCGAGCAGGATCTGCGCCGCGGCCATCTCAGCCGGCGCGGCCGGAATCGCCGCGGTGATACGGGTGGCCGCGCAGCAGCGAATGGGCGCGGTAGAGCTGCTCGGCGAGAATCACCCGCACCAGCGGGTGGGGGAAGGTCAGCGGCGACAGCGACCAGCGCTCGTCGGCGCGCGCCAGCGCCGCCTCGGCCAGCCCTTCCGGGCCGCCGACGTAGAGGGCGATGTCGCGGCCGCCGCGCATCCACTGGTCGAGCTTTTGCGAGAGCCGCTGCGTGCTCCAGGCGTCGCCGAGCACATCCAGCGCGACCACGTGGGCACCGGCCGGGGTGGCGTCGAGCATGCGTTTGCCCTCGTCGGCGGCGATGCGCGCAAGATCGGCGTTTTTACCGCGCCGGCCGGCCGGGATTTCGTGCAGTTGCAGGCTCAGCTCGCCGCGCAGGCGCTTGGCGTATTCGGTGTAGCCGTCGGCCACCCAGCGCGGCATCTTGCTGCCGACGGCGATCAGCTGCAGGCGCATATGGCCGGTGCGGGGGCGTCAGCTCTGCGCGGCGGCGTCGTCGCCATCGCGCTGCGGTTCCACCGACCAGAGCTTTTCCAGGTTGTAGAAATCGCGCTTTTCCTGGGTCATCAGGTGCGCCACCACGTCGCCCAGATCGACCAGCACCCAGTCGCCCTGTTCCTGGCCCTCGCTGCCCAGCGGGCGCACACCGGCCTCCTTGGATTTTTCGACCACCTCTTCGGCGAGCGATTTCACGTGGCGGTTGGAGGTGCCGGTGGCGACCAGCATGTAGTCGGTGACCGACGTCTTGTCGCGCACGTCCATGGCGACGATATCGACGCCTTTCATCTCTTCCAGTGCCGTCGTGGCGACGGCGAGCAGTTGCTCGGCATTCATGGCGGGATCGGTCACCTCTGTGACGGTTGCGGGCGGTAGAGCCCATGTTGCTGGATGTAGTCGCGCACCGCCAGCGGCATCAGGTAGACGGGGTCGCCGCCGGCGGCCAGCAGCGTGCGGATCCGGGTCGCGGAGATCTCCAGCTGGGTCACCGGCTGGACGAAAATCCGCCCGGCCGGCTGCGCATCGAGCTGCGCGACACCGGCGGCGCGGCGCTCGGCGAGCAGCGCCGCGGCGGCCTCCGGCAGCTCGTTATCGGGGCAGCTGCCAGGCCGCGGGCTGATCACCAGATGCGCCAGTTCGAGAATCTCGGCCCAACGGTGCCAGCGCGGGAAGCCGGCGAAGGCGTCGCCGCCGAGAAACAGCAGCAGGCGCGCATCGGGGCGCTCGGCGCGCAGCTCGGCGAGGGTATCGACACTGTACGAGGGACCGCTGCGGCGCAGCTCGCGATCATCGATGGCGAAGGGGCCGCCGGCGGCCACGGCGAGGCGCAGCATCGCCAGGCGGTGCTCGTCACCGGCGGCCGGCGCATCGCGGTGCGGCGACTGGTGGCAGGGAATCAGGCGCACTTCGTGCAGACCCAGCGCGGTGGCGATCTCCAGCGCCGGCCGCAGGTGGCCGAAGTGCACCGGGTCGAAGGTGCCGCCGCAGACGCCGAGGCGCTCGCTCACGCACGAACCCGCCGGCATCGACCGCAGCGCGGCCGCATCAGGCGCGCACCGCGCCGTCGCCGAGGACGATGTACTTCTGCGTGGTCAGCCCCTCCAGCCCCACCGGGCCGCGCACGTGCAGCTTGTCGGTGGAGATGCCGATCTCGGCGCCGAGGCCGTACTCGAAGCCGTCGGCGAACTGGGTCGAGGCGTTGACCATCACCGAGGCCGAATCCACCTCGCGCAGAAAGCGCTGCACGCTGGAGTGGTTTTCGCTGACGATGCTGTCGGTGTGCTGCGAGCCGTGCGCGGCGATGTGCGCCACGGCGGCGTCGAAATCATCGACCACGCGGATCGACAGAATCGCGGCGAGATACTCGGTATCCCAGTCCTCGTCCGTGGCCGCACGCGCCTCGATCAGCTCGCGGGTGCGCGCGCAGCCGCGCAGCTCGACGCCCTGCTCCGCGTAGCGGCGCGCCAGCCGCGGCAGGATGTCCGCGGCCAGCTCGGCGTGCACCAGCAGGGTCTCCATCGCCCCGCAGATGCCGTAGCGGCGGCACTTGGCGTTGACCGCCACCGCCTCGGCCTTGTCCGGGTCGGCGTCGCGGTCGAGGTACACGTGGCAGATGCCGTCGAGGTGTTTGATCACCGGCACCCGGGCCTCGTCGGCGATCCGCGCGATCAGCCCCTTGCCGCCGCGCGGCACGATCACATCGACGTGCTCGCGCATGCGGATCAGCTCGCCGACCGCGGCGCGGTCGGTGGTTGCGACCACCTGCACCGCGTCCGCCGGCAGCCGGGTGCGCGCCAGCCCGGCGGCGATGCAGGCGGCGATCGCGCGGTTCGAGTGGATCGCCTCGGAGCCGCCGCGCAGGATGCTGGCATTGCCGGATTTCAGGCACAGCGCGGCGGCGTCGGCGGTGACGTTGGGGCGCGACTCGTAGATGATGCCGATCACCCCCAGCGGCACCCGCATGCGCCCGACCTGGATGCCCGAGGGGCGCTGTGCCATGCCGTCGATGGCGCCCACCGGATCGGGCAACGCGGCGATCTGACGCAGGCCGTCGGCCATCGCCGCGATGCGCTCGTCGGTCAGTTCGAGACGATCCAGCAGCGCCGCGCTGAGGCCGTTGGCGCGACCGGCGGCGAGGTCTTTGGCGTTCTCCGCGCGCAGCGGGTCGCGGCCCTCGTCGATGGCCGCGGCGATCGCCAGCAGCGCGGCGTTTTTGCTCGCCGTCGGCGCGCTGCCGAGCGCGCGCGCGGCGGCGCGGGCGCGCTGGCCGAGTGTCTGCATGTAGCTGGCGACGTCGCTGGTCAGGTCGGCGGCGGTTGCGGTCATCGTTTGGTCCTTTGCTGAGGTCGGCTCGCTCACTACGGCGGCGGTGGAAAAACGGGCGGTCATTTTACGCCAGGCGCAGATTCCTGTCCCGCGCCAGCGGTAGCGGCTGGCCGGCCAGCGCCAGCGCCAGATCGAGCAGCTCGACCCACAGATCGCCGCCGCCGACGGCACCCTTGACGCGCAGCTCCAGCCGCACGGCGCGCGCCAGCAGGCGCGGCCAGGCCGCATCCGGCAGGCGCCGCAGCGCAGCGCCGAGCAATCGCTGACGGCTCTGCCAGACCCCGGCTTCGCGCATCGCCACGTTCTGCGGCTGGCCGCGGGCCACCGCGCGGGCGATCTGCGCAGCGGCGCGGATCTCGCGCAGCAGCGCCCACAGCACCAGCACCGGCTCGCCGCCCTCGCCGCGCAGCCCGTAGAGGGCGCGCGCGGCGCGCACCGCATCGCCGGCCAGCGCCGCGTCGGCGATGTCGTAGATGGTGTAGCGGGCGCTGTCGGCGACTGCGGCGAGCGCCTCGGGCAGGTCGATCTGTACCTCGCCGCCGCCATCGCTATTGCCAGCGTGCAGCAGCGCCAGCTTGTCGATCTCCTGCGCGGCGGCCAGCAGGTTGCCCTCGACCCGCTCGGCGATCAGCTCGGCCGCCTCGCGGCTGGGGCGCATGCCGCGCTGGCGCATGCGCTGCGCCACCCAGCCGGGCAGCTCGTGCGGCGCCACCGGCCACACCGCGATGGTCGCGCCGATGCGATCCAGCGCCTTGTACCAGGCGCTGGAGGTGCTGCGCCGGTCGAGCTTGCCGGCGCTGATCAGCAGCAGCGCATCATCGGCCGGGCGCTCGGCGTAGGCGCGCAGCGCCTCGCCACCCTCGCGGCCCGGCTTGCCGCTGGGCAGGCGCAGGTCGATCAACCGCTTGTCGGCGAACAGCGACAGGCTGGCGCTGGCCGCGGCCAGCTCGCTCCAGTCGAAATCGCCGTCGACCTCGTACACTTCGCGCTCGCTGTGGCCCAGCTCCGCGGCGCGCGCGCGAATCGCATCGGCGCACTCCATCAGCCCCAGCGGCTCGTCACCGCTGAGCAGATAGACCGGTTTCAGCGCACCGCCTGCGAGGTGTGCGGCGAGTTTGTCAGGGTAGAGTTTCAAGCTTTCTCAGGCTCGCGGCGTCGATTGATTGCAGGCCCGGAGCACATGCGCCCTTGCGCACCACTGTGGGCTGGCCGACAATTTTCGCATGATCACCAGCACATGCCACCCGTTCTCTCGCCGCATCCGCCCACAGCGCCGGCCGTTGCGCCACCCGCCGACCGCCGCGCAACCACCACAGCCCGCCGGCCGCCGACTGCGCAGCGCCTGGCTGGCCTGCTGTGTGGCGGGCCTGCTGGCGGCAGGCACAGCCAGCGCCGAGGACTGTGTCAAACGGGTGTTCACCCGCTACTGCCTCGGCGGGCCGGTGGCCGGGCTGCTCGATGAGCGCGCGCCGAGCGCCGAGCGCGGCGACGACGGGCTGACCCGCTATCGCCTCGAAGATGCCGGCAAGACGGTGGTCATCGGCGCCCGCGACGGGCGCATCGTCAGCGTGATCCGCCACGAACGGCCCGGCGGCTATCTCAACTTCACCGACTGGAAGGTCAAGCTGGTGCGGCTCTACGGGCGCGGCGAGGATCTGTCCAGTTTTCCCCACTACGCCGCCTCGCGCAGCGCGCGGCTGAATGCCATCAACGCCGGCCGCGGCTTCGCGCTGGCGAGCTGGCCACAGGACGGCTGGACGGTCTCGCTGCGCTGGGACAACCCGGATCACGTGCAGCTCGAATACCAACTGGCCGCCCCCGTGCAGGCGCCGCCGGCCGAGGAAGAAGGACTCTAGCACTTGGCCTATCCACTGCTGCGCAGCGCGCTGTTCCGCCTCGATGCGGAGGCCAGCCACGAGCTGGCGCTGAAGCTCATCGCCCACCTCGGCCCGACGCCGCTGGGCGGCCTGCTGGCAGCCCGCCAGCGCCACAGTCCGGTGCGCGCGATGGGCATCGACTTCCCCAATCCGGTGGGCCTGGCCGCCGGGCTGGACAAGAACGCGCGCGCCATCGACGGCCTCGCCGCGCTGGGCTTCGGCTTCGTCGAGGTGGGCACGGTGACGCCGCGCGCGCAGCCGGGCAACCCGCGGCCGCGGCTGTTTCGCCTGCCCGGGCGCGACGCGATCATCAACCGCATGGGCTTCAACAACGATGGCGTCGAGGCGCTGCTGGCGCGGGTGCGCGCCAGCGACTATCGCCGCCGCGGCGGCGTGCTCGGCATCAACATCGGCAAGAATTTCGACACCCCGGTGCAGCGCGCCAATGACGATTACCTGGCCTGCCTGCGCGCGGTCTACGCCGAGGCCGACTACATCGCGGTAAACATTTCCTCGCCGAACACCGCCGGGCTGCGCGATCTGCAGCACGGGCAGATGCTGGAGAGCCTGTTCGAGACGCTCAAAAACGCGCAGCGCGAGCTGGCCGAAGCGCAGGGTCGCTACGTGCCACTGGCGGTGAAGATCGCCCCGGACCTCGACCAGCTGGCCATCGATGCCATCGCCGACAGCCTGCGCCGCTACGCCATCGACGCGGTGATCGCCACCAACACCACCCTCTCCCGCGATGGCGTCGACGGCCAGCCGCACGCCGCCGAGGCCGGCGGGTTGTCCGGCGCGCCGCTGAGCGCGCGCGCACTGCAATTGACCCGCCAGCTGGCCGCGGCGCTAAAGGGCGATCTGCCGATCATCGCCGCCGGCGGCATCATGTCTGCCGCCGACGCGGCGGCGCGCTTCGACGCCGGCGCGACGCTGGTGCAGCTGTACAGCGGCTTCATTTACCACGGGCCACGGCTGATCGGCGACATCGTCGCCAGCCACGCCCGACGCGGCGACCAAAAGCCCGCCTGAGCGGCTCGCCGATGCGCTGGCTTGCCCACAGCCGACCTCCCCTTTGCCGCAGCCGCGCAGCATCGGCGACGGCATCTTGCATCGCCATTTTTGCCCGCGTATCGTCGCGCGCCATTTGCAGCATCCCCCGGCCAGCCGCTCGCCAGCGGCGCCAACCACCCACAGAGGAGCACCACCATGCGTGACGATAACCTCGCCTTGATTGTCGCCCCGGGCCAGCAGCCCGCGGATGCCCAGCACCCTGCCGCCGAGCATCCCGCCGCCTGGCCCGCACACAGTGATCCGGCCAAATCCGACCCGAATCTGGATCACTTCATCAGCCGCGACGGCGTGACCTTCGCCGGCAGCCACCTGATCGTCGATCTGTGGGGCGCGAAAAAGGTCGACGACACCGAATTCATGGAGCAGGTATTTCGCGAGGCGGTCGCAGCCTGCGGCGCCACCCTGCTGCACATCCACATGCACCACTTCACGCCCAACGGCGGCGTCTCCGGGGTGGCGGTGCTCGCCGAATCGCACATCAGCGTGCATTCCTGGCCGGAGCGCGACTACGCCGCCTTCGACATCTTCATGTGCGGCGACGCCGAGCCGGAGAACGCCATCCCGGTGTTCAAGCGCGCCTTCGCGCCGCAGCGCATCGAGGTCAACGAGTACCTGCGGGGCCGAATCAGGTGAGCGACGGCATCGAGCAGCGCGCCGACGACAACGTCACCGGCTACTACCGCGAGCGCCTGCATCACGGCTGGTATCAGGGCTTCGACCAGAGTGCCGTGCTCTACGAGCAGCGCACCGGCCATCAGCAACTGGTGATTTTCGAAACCCCCACCTGGGGCCGGGTGATGGCGCTCGACGGCATCGTGCAGACCACCGAGCGCGACGAATTCATCTACCACGAGATGCTCACCCACGTGCCACTGTTCGCCCACCCGCGGCCGCGCTCGGTGCTGATCATCGGCGGCGGCGACGGCGGCATGCTGCGCGAGGTGCTGCGCCACGCGCAGCTGGAGGAGATCGTGCAGGTGGAGATCGACGCCGGGGTGATCGAATTCTGCAAGCAGTACCTGCCGCGCCACTCGGCCGGCGCCTTCGACGACCCGCGCGCGCAGATCGTCATCGACGACGGCGTCGAATTCGTCAGTCGCAGCGAGCGCCGCTTCGACGTGATCATCTCCGACTGCACCGATCCAGTCGGCCCCGGCGAGGTGCTGTTTTCCAGCCGCTTCTACGCCGGGGTCAAACGCTGCCTGAAGCCGGGCGGGATCTTCGTCGCACAGAACGGCGTGGCCTTCGTGCAGACCGATGAAGTGACCACCAGCGCGCAGCGCCTGGCGGCGCACTTCAGCGATGTCGGCTTCTACAGCGCCGCGGTGCCCACCTACGTCGGCGGCATCATGGCCTTCGCCTGGGCCAGCGACGAGCCGGCGCTGCGCCGCCCGGACGCCGCGGCACTGGCCGCGCGCGTCGCCGCCAGCGGCATCCGCACGCGCTACTACAACCCGGCGATCCACCTCGCCAGCTTCGCCCTGCCGCAATATCTGCTCGACGAGATCGCCGCCGCCGGGGAATAGTCCGGCGGCACGAAAAAGGGCGGCCCCGCACGGAGCCGCCCCTTTTTTGCTTGCCGCTGACAGCAGGGCTAGTTGGCGTCGCGCACCAGCCGCACCCAGTAGCTGTAGCCGCCGCCCTGCCCGCTGACATTGGGCACCTGCGACTCGGCTTTCAGATCGCGCGAGTCATTGCCATCGTGCATCAGCACCGCCCAGGCGCTGCTGCCATCGGCGACCGCCGGCGAGGCGGACCACAGGCGGACGTCGGTGCGGCCGGTCTCGGTGTCCAGCGTGCGGTCTTTGAAATCGCCGGGGAACACGCCGAGGTTGAGCGCCGGATTGACGCAGGCGCGCTCGACGATGCTGGCCAGCTCCTTGATGTTGGGCAGCCGCCAGTCGCCGTGGCCGCCGGGATTGATGTCCGGGTCGACGCTGGCGTTAACCGTCTGCACGCGCTGTAGCGCGCCCTGCCAGCTATAGGCCAGCGCGGCGTAATCGAAACCGCTGCCGGCCGCGCCGTAGGCATCGCAACCGGGCCCGGGCAGACCCTCGGGACAGCGCTTCCACATCAGCCCGGTGTCATTGTCGGTGACCGTGCCGTCGCCGTTGTCGGTAAAGCGCGCCGACGGCGTGGTGGGGCGGATGCTGGCGCGGCAGTTCTGCGTCGAGCCCGGCGGCTCGATGATGGTCGTATCCAGCCGGCGCAGGAAGCTGCCGCGCACCAGCTGCACGGAGTGGGCTTCGCTCTTTGGCAGATCGACCTGAAATCCGCCGCTGAAATCCACCGCCCAGGCCAGCGTGGTGGCATCCTGGGCGTCCGGGGTGTCGCTCCAGACCCGCTGGTTGCCGCTGGCCAGCGGGAAGAAGCGCGTGTCGATCTCGAAGCCGGCGCCGCCGTCGGCGCCGTGCAGAACGATCGAGCGCAACTCCTCGACCCGCGGCAGGCGCCAGTCGGCGTAGCCGCACAGGCCGCTGGCGTTGACGTCGGCGACGAACTTCTCGGTGTCGCAGCGCCCGGCGTCCGCGCAGCTGCCGCCGTCCGCGGTGCCGCTGCCGTCCAGCTGCGGCGAGACGTTGTCGTCGGTGCCGTTGCTGCTGGCGTCGCTGTCGAACCAGGTGTAGCGGTGGGTGACATCGCGCAGGCCGCCGTCGGCGGTCTTGGCCTCCCAGATCAGGCCGGTGACGTTGTCGCGCACGCAGTCCCACTGGCTGGCGTCCGCGGCCAGTTCGAGACCATCCGCGGAAATCTTTGTGAAACTCAGCCCGGCGGTGCCGTCGGCATCGTCGCCAAACTGCGCGTCGCGCCCGAACTCGGCATCCTGACCGGGGAACAGGTCGCTGCCGCTGGCCGCATCGTTGCAGGCCAGCCCGTAGCTGTCGGCGTCCGCACAGCGGCTGATGCCGGTGTCGTTGAGCTGCGCCAGATCGTCGTCGAAAATCGTCGCGCTGCCGCGATCGTCGGGCAGCAGCACCATACCCGGCAGGCCGCTGAGCTGCAGATCGAAGCGATCGTTGGCCTCGACCGCGGTATCGCCGAGCACCGCCACCGGAATGCTCGCCGAGGTCTGCCCGGCGGGGATGGTGGCGCTGCCGTCAACCGCGATGTAGTCGAAGCCGGCGCTGGCGCGGGGGATCTGCAGCGCATCGACGCTGGCGTAGTCGAAGCCGATATCGACCGCCGCGGCGCCGCTCAGGCTCACGGTAAAGGTCAGGTTCTGGCTGCCGGCATCGCCTTCGATCAGGCTCGGGTCGTCGATGCTGGCGGTGACGAAATCATCCTCGACGATGCGCCCCACGGCCTCGCCATCGGCGATCGCCGCGGTCACCGCGGTGGGGTTGCTCAGCTCGAAGGCGAAGGTTTCGTCGCCCTCCACCAGCAGATCGCCGTGCACCGGCACATCGATGGCCACGCTGCGGCTGCCGGCGGCGATGGTCGCCGTGCCGCTGACGCCGCTGTAGTCGGCGCCATCGCTGGCCAGCCCCGCCACGCTGCCGGCGCCGCTGAGTTCGACGCTGCGGTAATCGACGCTGACCGCGCTGATCGCCGCCGCCTCCAGGGTCAGCTCGAAGCGCAGCGCGGCACTGCCGGCATCGCCCTCGCCGAGGCTGGCGTCGGCGACGCTGAAGTGGCGGGTGTCGTCGTCCTGCAGCGTGCCGACCGCCGCCGAGCGCAGCACCGAGACATCGCCGACGATGTTGCTCAGGCTCACTGCGAACTGCTCGTTCGGCTCCACATCCTGATCGCCGCTGACCGGCACGCTGAGCGTGGCGCTGCTGCTGCCGGCGGCGATCACCACGCCGCTGGCGCCGCTGGCGGTGTAGTCCTCGCCGGCCTGCGCGAAGCCGCTGCCGCTGCCGCTGTCGGCGGTGGCCCAATCGAAGCTGATCGCGCTGAGCGGCGGCTGATCGAGCTGCACGGTGAATTGCAGGCTGCCGTCGGCGTCGCCCTCGGCCTGCGCCACGTCGGCGATGCTCAGGCTGGGGCGGTCGTCGTTGCGGATGCTGCCGCTGGCGCTGGCGTCGACCAGCAGCACGCCGCTGGTGGCGCCGCCCAGCTGCAGGGTGAACTGCTCGTCCGGCTCGACGCGGCTGTCGCCGATCACCGCCACGGCGATGCTGCCGCTGGTCTGCCCGGCGGCGATGGTCAGCGTGTCGTCCACCGCGGTGAAGTCGCCGTCGCCGGCAGTGGCGCTGCCGTCGGCGGTGGCGTAGTCGATCTCGATGTCGATGTCGGCGCTGCCGCTGAGCGTCAGCGGAAAGCTGAGCAGCGCGCTGCCGCTGTCGCCTTCGTCGATGGCGGCGTCGGCGATGCTCAGTTGCAGCTGATCGTCGTTGCGGATCGTCGCCAGTGCGTTGCCCAGCGCGGCGGCGTCGCCGCCGAGCAGGGTGCCGAAGCTGGCCGCGTCGATGGCGAAGCCGAAGCCTTCATCGGCCTCCAGCCGGGTGTCGCCGAGTATCTGCACGCTCAGCGGCTCGTCCGGCGTGCTGCTGCCGGCGGCGAAATCGAGGCTGCCGCTGGCGGCGCCAAAGTCGAGATCGGCGGTGGCGCTGCCGGCGACGGTGCGCCAATCGACGCGCAGCGCCTGTTCGGCGGGCCGGTCGAGGCTGGCGTTGAATTGCAGCGTGCTACTGCCGCTGTCGCCCTCGTCGATCGCCGCTGCGTCGATGCGCAGGATGTAGTGATCGTCGTTGAGGATGCTGCCGACCACGCGCAGGCTGCTGGCGCCGCCGGGCAGGGCGACGTTGGCGCTGGGGTTGTCCAGCACCAGATGGAGCTGCTCGTCGCGCTCGATCAGCTCATCGCCCAGTACCTCGACGACCACGCTGGCGCTGACCGCGCCGGCGTCGAGGGTGAGCCGGCCGCTGCTGGCGCGATAGTCGCTGCCGGCGGTCGCGCTGTCGGCGCCGCCGGTGTCGGCGGTGCGGTAGTCGATGCTGACCGCCTCGGCCAGCGGTGCCGCCAGGCTGGCGGTGAAGCGCAGTTCAACCGCGCCGCTGTCGCCTTCGCTGACGCTGGGCTCGTCGAAGCTCAGTAGCGGCAGCTCGCTGCCACCACCACCACCGCCGCCGTTGCAGGCGCTGAGGACGAGGGCGAGTAGCGCCGTGGCGCCAATGCTGAATCTTTCCATTCGGGTTCCGCCGTGCTGTTCAGTAGGTCGGAGTCAATTTTTTGACTGGTTACCAGAATGGTAAGCTCAGCGCCAATATTCCACCGTGTACCACTCGGCAATTTGCTAACCACAAAAAGCTTGCTGCTGGCCTGCTGGCGGCAGAACGGCGCGGATCTGCAATGGCGATGAAAATTGTCCACATAAAAAAATCGGGCCCCTCCTTGCGGAGAGGCCCGAGGCTGTGTAAGGGGCCCTCTGCTCGCAGAGGGCCCGTTTGGTAGCGGCGGCGAATGCGCCGCTGCAAGTGCCGCAGGGTTGGCTGCGGCCGGCGGTCTACTCGGCGTCGCGCACCAGGCGCACCCAGTTGCTGTAACCACCGGGATTGGGCACCTGCGACTCGGCCTTGGCGCTGCGCAGATCGTCGCCGTTGTGCGACAGCACCACCCAGGCGCGGCTGCCATCGACGGCATCCGGCGAAGACGACCAGAAGCGCGCGTCGGTGCGGCCCACATCGTCATTCACGGTGCGGTCTTTGTAGTCACCGGGGAACAGGCCGAGGTTGAGCGCCGGGTTGACGCAGGCGCGTTCGAGGATGCTGGCCAGCTCCTTGATATTGGGCAGTCGCCAGTCGCTGTAATCGCCCGGATTGACGTCCGGATTACCGACGGTGGCATTGACCGTCTGCACGCGCTGCAGTGCGCCCTGCCAGGTGTAGGCCACCGCGGCGTAGTCAAAACCAGCGCCGACCGCCGTGCCGTAGGCTGTGCAGTTCGGGCCGGGCAGGCCCTCCGGGCACTGCTTCCACATCAGCCCGGTGTCCTGATCGGTGACGGTGCCGTCGCCGTTGTCGGTAAAGCGCTCGGCCGGCGCGGTGGGGCGAATGCTGTCGCGGCAGCTCTGCGTGCCCTGCGAGGCGATCGGCGTATCCAGCGGGCGCAGGAAGGTGCCGCTGACCAGTCGCGCGGAATACGCCTCCGCCTTGGGCTTCTCGATCTGGAAGCCACCGCTGAAGTCGATTGCCCAGGTGTTGCCCGCGGATGCCGCGGCCGACGGCGTGTCGGTCCAGACCACTTCGTTGCCGCTGGCCAGCGGGAAGTAGTTGGCATCCACGTCGAAGCCTTCATCCGCGCCACCGAGGGCGATGATCGAGCGCAACTCGTCGACCCGCGGCAGACGCCAGTCGCTGTAGCCGCACAGATTGCTGGCGTTGACGTCGGCGACGAACTTCTCGGTGTCGCAGCGCCCGGCGTCGGCACAAGTGCCGCCGTCCGCGGTGCCGCTACCATCCAGCGGCGGCGCCACGTTGTTGTCGGTGCCGTTGCTGGTGGCGTCGCTGTCATACCAGGTGTAGCTGTGAGCGGCGTCGCGCAGGCCGCCATCGTCGCTCTTCGCCTCCCAGATCAGGCCGGTGATGTTGTCGCGCACGCAGGCCCACTGTGCGGCGTCAGCGGGCAGCTCGGTGCCGGCGTCGTCGAGCTTGGTGAAGCTCAGTCCGGCGATGCCATCGGCCGGGTCCGGGTTCTGCGCGTCGGGACCGAACTCGGCATCCTGACCGGGGAACTGATCGCTGCCACTGGCGACGTCGTTGCAGACCAGGCCGTAGCTGTCAGCGTCGGCACAGGCGGTGATGGCGGTGTCGCTGAGGCGGGCAACATCGTCGTCGACGATGACGCCCACGCCGACCCCGACATCCAGCTCGGCGCCGGGCGGCAGCTCGCCGAGGGCCAGCTCGAAGCGTTCGTCGGGTTCCACCGCGAAGTCGCCGCGCACCTGCACCTGCAGGCTCAGCTCGGTCTGTCCGGCGGGGATCGCCAGCTCGCCGCTGCTGGCGATGTAGTCGAAGCCTTCGCTGGCGCGCGGCGCCTCCTCGGCATCGCGCGTGGCGTAGGGGATGCTGACGGCATTTTCGAAGGCGTTGCTGAGCTTGACGCCGAACTGCATGGCGGTCTCACCGTCGTCGCCTTCGAACAGGCTGGCGCTGTTGATCTCGATGCTGGCGATGTCGTCGTCGACGATGCTGGCGCTGCCGCTGGAATCGACGATCCGCGCGTTGTCGGAGACCGCCGTAAGCAGCAGGCTGAAGTCCTGATCGCCCTCGACCAGCAGATCGCCGCGCACCGCGACGTCCACGCTGGCACTGCGCTGCCCGGCGGCGATGGTGACGGCGCCGTTGACGGCATCGTAGTCGCTGCCGGCCGTGGCGCTGCCGTCGGCGCTCTCGTAGCTGACCTCCACGTCGGTGATCGCCGGCCCCTCCAGTGAAATGCTGAACTGCGCCGTGCTGGTGCCGGCGTCGCCCTCTTCGATGCTGGGATCATCGACGCTGACCTGGCGGGTGTCGTCGTCGGTGAGGGTGCCGATGGCCTCGGCGTCGAGCACGACCACCGGGCCGCTGATGTTGCTCAGCGTCAGGGTGAAGGTTTCATCCGGCTCGATAACCTGATCGCCGAGCGTGGCGACCGGGATGCTGGTGCTGGCATTGCCGGGAGTGATGCTGCCGCTGCCGGCGACGATCGCGGTGTAGTCCTCGCCGGCGACGGCGCTGCCGTGATCGCTGGTGGCGACGTTGAAGTCGATGCGCTCCTGGGTCGGCTGGTCGAGGCTCACGGTGAAGACGATCTGCCCGTCGGCGTCGCCCTCGGCCTGCGCCACGTCGGCGACGCTCAGCGCCGGCTGGTCGTCGTTGCGGATGGTGCCGCTGGCGCTGGTCTGGGCCAGCACCACGCCATTGGTGGCGTCGCTGAGCTGCAGGGTGAACTGCTCGTCCGGCTCGGCGCGGGTGTCGCCGATCACCGCCACGGCGATGCTGCCAGTGGTCTGTCCGGCGGCGATGGTCAGCGTATCGTCTGCGGGGGTGTAATCGCTGTCGCCGGCGGTGGCGCTGCCATCGGCGGTGGCGTAACCGATCTCGATGTCGATGTCCGCGCTGCCGCTGAGGGTCAGCGGGAAGCTGAGCAGCGTGTTGCCGCTGTCGCCTTCCTCGATGGCGGCGTCGGCGATGCTCAATTGCAGCTGGTCGTCGTTGCGCAGTGTGGCGGCGGGGCTGGCGGCGCCCGGGTAGTCGACATTCGCGCCGGGGTTGCTGATGCTCAGGCTGAAGGTTTCATCGGCTTCGAGCCGCTGATCGCCGTGCACCGTGACCTGAAAAGCGGCGTCGGCCTGCAGATTGCCGGCGGCAAAGTTCAGCGTGCCACTGGTCGCAGCGTAGTCGCCGCCGGCAGCGGCTTCACCGGCCACCGCGGTGCCGTTGACGGTGGAGATGTTGACGCTGAAATCGCTCTGCGCCGGCTTGTCGAGGCTGGCGACGAAGCTCAGCGCGCCGCTGGCGTCACCCTCGTCGATGCTTTGCGGGTCGATGCTGAGCACGTAGGCGTCGTCATCGACGATGGTGCCCTGCGCGCTGCTGGTGCCGAACCGGGCGTTGTCGCTGGCTGCGCTGAGGGTGACGGTGAAGGTCTCGTCGAACTCCACTTCATCGTCGCCGATGGTGTTGATGCTCAGCGTCACCTCGGTCTCCCCGGCGGGGATGCTGAGGCGATCCTGGCGGGCCTCGAAATCGGTGGCGTCGGCGCTGTCGGCGGCCGTGGCGAAATCGAAACTGACCTCATCACTCTGCGCCGCGGAGAGGCTGACGGTGAAATTGATCGGGCCGCCCTCGTCGCCGCTGGCGGGGGCGATGCTCAGCGTTGGCTGCGGGTCGTCGTCGGCTGCGTCGCCGCCGCCACCACCGCTACAGGCACCGAGCGCCAGGGAGAGACAGAGCATCGCGAGTGGACTGCGCTTGAAACGTGAGCCGCCCGCGGGAGGGATATGGCTGGGGGAAAACCTGTACATAGTAGCGTTCCTGCCGCCCACTGGCGGCCCTGCTGGCGGCACACCGACGCATGGCGTCGACGATGCCGCGTTTACCGTCACCGGGCGCGGATCGGGGCTGCTCTCTCTGTTTTTGGCGTCTGCGGAGGGCTTTGCG
>CBFCYW010000079.1:0-17606 GCA_965602395.1 uncultured Chromatiales bacterium | reverse complement strand
CACCCGGGCGCGCATCGGCGCGGTGCGCAACGCGCTCAAGCCGGATACCGAACTGGGTTTCCACGGCCACCACAACCTGGCGATGGGCGTGGCCAACTCGATCGCCGCGATCGAAGCCGGCGCCAACCGCATCGACGCAGCCGCCGCAGGCCTCGGCGCCGGCGCCGGCAACACGCCGATGGAGGTGCTGATCGCGGTCTGCGATCTGATGGGCATAGAGACCGGCGTCGACGTCTTCAGGATTCAGGACGTGGCCGAGGATCTGGTGGTGCCGATCATGGATTTCCCGATCCGCATCGACCGCGACGCGCTGACCCTGGGCTACGCCGGGGTCTACGGCTCCTTCCTGCTGTTCGCCAAGCGCGCAGAGAAAAAATACGGCGTCTCGGCCCGCGACATCCTGGTCGAGATGGGCCGGCGCGGCATGGTCGGCGGCCAGGAGGACATGATCGAAGACACCGCGATGAATCTGGCGCGGTCGCGGCAGTGAAATGCAATTAATGCACCCTGGATCAAGGGCGCGGGGGAAGCTCTGAAAAATGTAGCAAGCGTAGCCCGGCCAGGACGGGAACAGGCGAAAAAGCGCAGTTTACGCTGGGTAAATGAGCATATTGAGCCTGCTTCCACCGCTGGCCGGGCAAGCGCAGCCGTTTTGCAGAGCTTCCCAGGGCAATCTATGAGTCGTTGCCAGTGATGGCTATCCGGCTATGCGATCAGTCGGTCGATGGCTGAATTCAGGAACGAATGCCATGAAACGTCATCTTTCTGGCAAGCCGCTGGATATTTTTATTATTTTTATACGTTCGGCGAATGTATCTCAAGGAAGGATTCTCAACATATTTCATGAAAATCGTCGACAATATAATTACTATAAGAAGAGAGAAACAGATACCAAGCAGAGGATGAAAACCCAACTCGTAACTGACATTAATAATCACATAACCAATATTCTGATGAAGAAGGTACAGCGAGTAAGAAATACTCCCTAGAAACACAAGCGGCTTAAGGGCCAGGACCTTAATCCGCCCGGAAATTGCCATATAAAAAACAAGATAAAAACCAGAAAAAAGAATAAAATGATCAAAAGAATATATCGCAACAGTTGAAAGAAGAGAGAAGAATAGTGCACACATTGTCTTTATTGCGCCATCATAGCCGTTAGCCAGCTTATAAAAACAAATGCCAGCCATAAATAGCGGAAGGGCATCCATTATCAAAGCCCTAAATAAAACGGAAGGAATCAGGATAACTCCCATCGAATGAAGAACTGAAGCCAATATAACAACAGAAAATATCTCTTCCACTCTCTCAAGATTGGATGTCAAATAAATTAAAAAAATCCAAAAGTAAAAAATCAGTTCGACAGTCAAAGTCCAATAGACACCATCCACGTGAGGGATTCCAAATATCTCATGAAACATCAAAAGGTTACTCATCGCGTGACCTGGAGACACCTCTCTGCCAGACAATCCGAAAATATACACAAAAGAAAACGTAAAAAGCACTGCAGCCCAATATGCAGGATAAAGCCTTGAGAATCTTGAGGCGACAAAATCCAGAGGGCGCTCTATTTTGTTCAAGGTCCAAAAAATAACGAAACCACTGACCATAAAAAAAAGCTGAACCCCAAACTTTCCATAGTAGGTCCAGTCAACACTTAAACCCGCATGCCCGTAGAGTTGGTCATACCGAAAAAAGTAGTGATAGAAAACCACAGAAAGCGCCGCCAGCCCCCTTAGGGCATCAAGCTCCAACAACCTTTGCCTGTTCATAAAATCCCTGGATTAGTTAGCAATCCCTGAAATAAGGATGATCATAAATATGGGAAGCTTTGCTCAATCAACAACCCCCCACCCGTGCTGAAGTGGGCACTCAACAATCAAACAACACGGCGCCAATTCCGGCGCAATCCATGCCGCTATTTTTCTCAACTACCGAACCCGAGGCCAGCGGGAAGAGCTATCTCAGCAACATCGCCTACCGGCGTCAGTGCCTAAATTCACAGAAATAGCTACAACCAATAAAAGATGTCGTAAGGAAAGCCGGCTGCCGATGAAATCTCGACTTTAAAACAGCGGGTTCAGGCGCCGACCATTATTTTCATCATAATTCAGACGCGCAAAAAGCCACACCCAGCCAGGGAAACGGCCGGGACAAAAAATTCACACCGGATACCCAACGCAATCTTTACGTTGCGCTCATGCTGCCTGAATTCAGACCAAGAAAAACATGAAAAAATTAAAACTTAATACTCTTGCTCACAACCTCATAAACATCCCGCGAAACCCCCTCCTTCTCCAGAATCCGCCGCAACTGCGCCTTCATCAGCGCCTGCCGCGCCTCGTCGTAGCGCGCCCAGCGCGACAGCGGCTGCACCATCCGCGCGGCGACTTGCGGGTTCAGTCCGTCCAGCTCGATGACCAGATCGGCGAGCAGCTGGTAGCCGCCGCCATCCGCGGCGTGGAAGCGCACCGGGTTGCCGACGGCGAAGGCGCCGATCAGCGAGCGCACCCGGTTGGGGTTTCTGATCTCGAAATCGGCGTGCCGTAGCAGCCCGCGCACCCGCGCCAGCGTATCTGCGGCCTGGCTCTGCGCCTGCAGGCTGAACCACTTGTCGATCACCAGTCGCTCGCCCTGCCACTTGGCGTAAAAGGCGTCGAGGGCGGCGTCGCGGCGGCTGCCGCCGGTTTCGACCAGCGCCGCCAGCGCGGCCAGTTCGTCGCTCATGTTGCCGGCCGCGGCGAACTGGCGGTCGGCGGCGGCGAGCGAGTCGTCGTCGCCGAGCAGGCAGAGGTAGCCGAGGCAGACGTTCTTCAGCTTGCGCCGGCCCATCGCCGCGGGGTCGAGGCTGAACTCGCCGCCGGCGTCGCTATTGGCTGCGTAGACGGCGCGCAAGGCGCTCTGCAACTGCTCGGCCAGCTGGCGGCGCAGGGTGCTGCGGGCGGCGTGCAGGGCATCGATATCGATGGTCTGCATGCGCTCGCCGACCACTTCCTCGCGCGGTAGCTGCAAGGCCTCGGCGCGCAGCGCCGGGTCGCCGTCGCGGTCGTCGAGCAGCGCGCGCACGGCATCGACGAAAGTCTGCGGCACCACCAGCTCGCGACCGGCGCGATAGTCATCGGCGAGCTGCAGCATCAGCCGGGAGGCCAGCGTCTGGCCGGCCTCCCAGCGGTTGAAGGGGTCGTCGTCGCGGGCCAGCAAAAAGGCCAGCTCGGCATCGCTGTAGTCGCAGTCCAGCTGCACCGGGGCGGAGAAGCCGCGCAGCAGCGAGGGCACCACCGGCGCGTCGATGCCGTGGAAGGTAAAGCGCTGCTCGGCGGCGGTGACATCGAGCACCCGCTCGCATTCGTGGCTGTGGCCCTCGCCGGCCAGATCCAGCGGCTGTGGTCGGCCGCTGTGCGCGTCGAACAGGGCGATGCGCAGCGGGATGTGCAGCGGCAGCTTATCGGCCTGGCCCGGTGTCGGCGGGGTGTGCTGGCGCAGTTGCAGATGGTATTGGCGGGCGTCCGCGTCGTACTCGCCGCGGGCCTGCAACAGCGGCGTGCCGGCCTGGCTGTACCAACGCTTGAACTGGCTGAAGTCGATGCCGTCGGCATCCTGCATCGCCTGCACGAAATCGTCGCAGGTGACCGCCTGGCCGTCGTGGCGCCGGAAGTACAGATCCATGCCGGCGCGAAAGTATTCCGCGCCCAGCAGGCTGTGCATCATGCGGATCACTTCGGCGCCCTTTTCGTACACGGTGGCGGTGTAGAAATTATTGATTTCGATGTAGGAATCCGGCCGTACCGGATGCGCCATCGGGCCGCTGTCCTCGGGGAACTGGTGGGCGCGCAGCAGGCGCACATCGCCGATCCGCTGCACCGCGGCGGAGTTCATTTCGGCGGAGAATTGCTGGTCGCGGAATACCGTCAGTCCCTCTTTCAGCGAGAGCTGAAACCAGTCGCGACAGGTGACGCGATTGCCGGTCCAGTTGTGGAAGTACTCGTGGGCGATGACGCTTTCGATGCGCAGAAAATCGTCGTCGGTGGCGGTATCCGGACGGGCCAGTAGCAGCTTGGAGTTGAAGATGTTCAGTCCCTTGTTTTCCATCGCGCCCATGTTGAAATCATCCACCGCGACGATCATGTAAACGTCGAGGTCGTACTCCAGGCCGAAGGTTTCCTCATCCCAGCGCATGGCCTTTTTCAGCGAGCGCATGGCGTGCTCGCACTTGTCCGCATTGTGCGCTTCAACGTAGATGCGCAGCGCCACCTCGCGGCCGCTGCCGGTGGTGTAGCTGTCTTCGATGCAGCTCAGATCGCCGGCGACCAGCGCAAACAGGTAGCTGGGCTTGGGGTGCGGGTCCTCCCAGGTGACGAAGTGGCGGCCGTTTTCCAGCTCGCCGCGCTCGATCTGGTTGCCGTTGCAGAGCAGCACCGGATAGCGCGCCTGCTCGGCCTCGATGGTCACGGTGAAGCGCGCCATCACATCCGGCCGATCGAGATACCAGGTGATCTTGCGAAAACCCTCGGCCTCGCACTGGGTGCAGAAATTGCCGCTGGACTTGTACAGCCCCTCCAGCGCGGTGTTGTGCTGCGGCTGGAGCTGCGTCTCGGTCTCCAGCACGCAGCAGTCCGGCGCATCAAAGATCGTCAGACCCTCCGCGTCGAGCGCGTAATCTTCATCGGCGATCAGCGCGCGGCCGTCCATTTCGATGGCGATCAGCGGCAGGCCGCAGCCATCGAGGCGCAGGCTGGCACCGCGCCCGGCGGCCGGATTGCGGCGCAGGGCCAGCAGGCTGCGCACGCGGGTGCGTTCCTCATCCAGGTCAAAGCGCAGATCGACGGTATCGATCAACCAGGCGGGGGGGCGGTAGTCGGCGAGATAAATGGTCTGCGGGGAGCTGTGTTTCATGCGTATCTCAAGCGGTGCGGGGCGGCCGGGAGCGGGCGCCCGCGTCGATGTTCGCTAGGGGTTGCGGATCGGCTCGCGCGTGCCATCGCCGCGGCAACGAGCGGTGCGTGATCGTCCTGAGCGCTGGATGTCGCCGTGGGCAATGGGATCGGGCTGCGAGCTGGAAGGCGGTGGGCGAAGTATGTCCGCGAACCTTTGCCGATGACAAGGCTTGAGAAAACTCCGCCCACGCCAAGCCCTCCGCGCCGCCGGGTGCGATCAGACGACACCGCGCCCGGCGGCGATCGCGCGCAGCTCAGCCTCGATGTCGTCCAGCGGGGTGAAGCCGAAGTCGCCGCCCGCTGCGCCGAGGATGCTCTCGCGACCGCCGTAGCGTGCGATCCTCGCCGCCTGATCGGCGAAGGCCTGCCGGTTCGCCGCGTCCGGGTCGCAGATCTCGCGCAGCGCCGCCTCGCAGTGGGCACGGATCGCCGTGTGGGCCGGGTCGCTGCCGAGATCGTCGGCCTCCAGCGGATCGGCGCGCAGATCGAACAGCTGCGCCGGCCCGTCGCACCAGTAGATGTATTTCCAGTGCGCCAGCCGCAGCATGAAATAGCCACAGGGCGAGCCGCCGTCGTGAAATTCGCTGATCACCGGCGAGCGCCGCTCGGCGCCGTTGGCGATGGCGAACAGGGCGTCGCCGGGCAGTCGCGCATCGCTCGCCAGGCCGGCGGATTCGAGGATCGTCGGGTGGATGTCGACCAGCGACACCGGCGCATCGACCACCGCGCCCCGGGGGATATCCGGCCCGGCCATGATCAGTGGCACCCCGGCCGAGCTCTCGTGCATCAGCATCTTGGTCCACATGCCCTGTTCGCCGAGCATCTCGCCGTGGTCGCTGGTGTAGATCACTCGCGTGTCCCCGGCCAGCCCCAGCTCATCGAGCGTGGCCAGCAGCGCGCCGACACGGTCGTCGAGAAAATTCACCAGCCCATAGTAGGCGGCGCGGGCGATGCGGCGCTGCTCTGTGCCGAAATGCTCTCGATAGTCATAAAAGGCGTACATCTTTTTCAGCGCCGGGTGCTGCGGCTCGAAGTCCCACAGCTCGGGCTCGCCGATATCGGCGTCGATATAGCGATCGAAGTACTCCTGCGGTGCGCGCAGCGGGTAGTGGGGGCTGACGAAAGAAACGAACAGCGTCCAGGGCTTGTCACCGTCACGACCGCAGCTTTCCAGCCACTGCTGCGCGGCGGCGCAGACATTGCGATCGTAGTGGCTGTACTTGCTGTCGCCGGCGCCGATGTCCGCAGCCAGCTCGGCGGCTCCGGGATAGGGCGGCAGCGGGTCGCGCAGCAGACCGAGGGTCCAGCCGCGCTCGCCGACGATGTGCAGCGGCAGGATCTCGCGATCGAAACCATTGTCGTCGTGGCGGCTGCGGTAGTGCAGCTTGCCGATCGAGACCACCGGCCGATTGGCGCGCTGCAAGACGTGACCCCAGCTCTCGGGGCGGCCGGCGTAGGCCTCGGCACTGCTCCAGCAACGGTGTTGGTGGACCCACTGGCCGGTGGCGAAACTGGCGCGGGCGGAGACGCAGATCGGCGACGCCGTGTAGGCCTGGGTAAAACGCGTGCCGCGCGCGGCGAGGCCATCCAGGTGCGGGGTTTGAACGATGCTGTCGCCGTAGCAGCCGGCGATGCGCCGGTTGTGCTCGTCGGACATGATGATCAGCGTATTGCGCGGCTGCATGGCATACCCCGGTGTCGGCAGTGGCGGTGATGGCGCAACCCACGATAGCCGCCCTGCGCGGCCGCGCGCCAGTCAGGCCCGTCAGCCCGGCTGGCCGTCGACCCGCGGCGCCCACAGGATCGGCCAGTACTTGCTGCAGAACAGGCCGAAGGCGGTGACCCAGCAGACAGCCGATAGCCAGAGAAAGGCGCTGTAGCCCTCCGGCAGCACGAGCGGGCCGATGACGCGCAACAGCACCGCGGCGTTGACCAGCGCAAAGGCCGCGTCGATGCGGCGCGCCGACTGCATCGGCCGCCCGGTGTGACCCAGCGAGACCCGACTCATCATGCCCAGCCCGAGCACGCCGATGCCGCCAGCGGTGAAGGCGTGGATGGCCAGTGACTCAGCCAGCAAACCGGCAGCGGACAGCGCGTGCAGGGCAAAGCCGAGGGCAATCCAGGCGTAGCCCAGATGCAGCACCCAGAGCAGCGGCACCCGCCACAGCGCGGCGCGCTGCCAGCCGAACAGGCGGATGCTGTGGACGATGGCCGCCGGCAGCGCCGCCAGCCCGGCCCAGCCCGGCGCCAGCAACAGCGCGGCCAGCCACAGCAGCACCGTCGGCACGGCGAGTTTTTCCACCCAGTGGAAACGGCGCACTTCGATGCGCCCGAGGCCGATCTCGGTGAAAGACGGGATCACCCGGCCGCCGAAGACGCACATCACCAGCACCACCAGAGCCAGCGCAACCCGGGTTGCCTGGTCGCTCGCACCCGGCCAGAAACCGAGCTGATCGGCGTGTACCGCCGCGTTGGCGACACCGATGGCAAGCAGGATCGGCAGGAATGCCTGGTTGTGCGGCTGCCGCGCGGCGAGCAGCGGACGGGTGAGAAAGCCGGCGAGCAAAGGCCAGTAGGCGATATCGACCAGCGCCAGCGGCCAGCCGGAAACGCCGGCCAACGGCAGTAGTCGCGCCGCCAGCCACAGCCCCGCCAGTGCCGCCAGCGGCTTGCCGGTGGGCGTCGGCAGACCGGTCCAGTTGGCCACCGCGGTGAGCAGAAAACCGCCGATCAGCGCGCCGGCGTAGCCGAACACCATCTCGTGCTGGTGCCAGCCTATCAGCCCGTAGGCCCGGGGCACCGGCAGCGCGCCGCTGAACATGGGTAGCCACAACAGGACAAGCAGCGCCGCGCTGCCGCCAGCCAGGGTGAAAAAGGGGCGAAAGCCGAGCGCGAAGAGCGCGCAGCCACCGCGCTGCGGGCGGCGCGGTGGCTGAATTTTAACTGTAGCCATGTCGGTCTCCGCGGCGGAACGGTGGCCAGACTATTGGCCCAGGCAGCACGCCCACCTTGACCTGCGACAAGCCCGCCGGCGCCCCGGCCAGACGCCGGCGGCGCGATTCAAAACGACATCATCTGCCCGGGCTGGTAATCCTTCGGGGTGTCGAAAGTGCCCGCCGGCGCCTCGCGGCGCTGCACCGCGCGCACCCGCGACTGCACCCGCCCGGCGGCGTCGCGCAGCTCCAGCGGCACGCGGCCGTCGATGCTGCCGGAGAACAGCGCATCGGCTTCATCGATGCCGCCGGCGGCGCTGCTCATCTGCTGCATGAACGCGAAGAAGTCGCCGAGGGTGCGCGCTTCGCCGTCGGACAGGCCCAGCTCACCCGGCGCGGCGAGGCAGGCGCGACCCTCGATGATATCGCCGCGGCGCAGCTCGAACACGCGGCAGTCAAAGCCGGCCACCTCGCCGCGCTCGCCGGTGTCCTCGGCACTCGCCGGGGCCTGCGGCGCGGTGTCATCGGAGGGCGCGGTAAAGCGCTGCACCTGGCCGAGCGCGCGCTCGATCTGCGCCTCGCTCATGCCCTGGGATTCCAGCTGCTTGCGCAGCATCTGCACCATCTGCTGCGACTGATCGCCGAGCACCTGCGCCATGCCCTGCATCGACTGGCGGGCGCGACCGAGCTGCTCGGGGTCGATATCCATGTATTCGCGGCGCGCGTGCAGCAGCACCCGCAGGCGCTGGCCGGCGGCGTCGAAGCGCATGCCGCTGGGTTCACCGCCGGCGTGCACATCCTCCATCGCCACGCTGCCATCGCGTAGCCAGAGACTGATCGGCGGCACGCCCTCGGCGTTTTCGATCTCAAACACCACCTCGGCGCGCAGCGGCGCGGCGGCCAGCAGTCCGATGCAGCACAGGACGGCGGCGAAGCGGCCGACGGCGCGCTGCCACACAGGCCGGCGAGGCTGGCGATCAAAGGCATCTTGCATGTTTTCTCTCCTCGGTTTGCGATGCTCAAGGCGGGCGCGGCGCGGACGCTAGTCAGGCGGGACTCCGGCCACACGAACACGCATGCCGAAACTGCATCGACTACGCCTGCTGCTACTGCTCAACGCCCTGGTGGCGTCGATTCTATACGCCGGCCAGCAGCACTACTATTCGCGCAGCTGGCTGGCGCCGCTGATTGTGACCCTGTATCCGATCAACGGCGATGGCCTGCCTGCAACGCGCGAGTACATCGCCGGCCTCGGCCCCGGCCGCTTCACCGACATCGACCGCTGGATGGCGCGCGAAGCACGTCGCTACGAGCTGCCGCTGGCGAACCCGGTGAGCACCCACCTCGGCCCGCCGGTGGATTCGCTGCCACCGCCCTACGATGCCCCCGCCAGCGCGTTCGCCGGCAGCATCTCCAACCTGGTTTGGGGCCTGCGCATGCGCCTGTGGGCCGCGCTGCACACCCCGGATACGCGCTCCAATCTCGACCGCGTGCGCATCTTTGTCGTCTACTACAGCGATCCGCAGGCGCAGCTGCCGCACTCATTGGGGCTGCAGAAAGGGCTGCTCGGCGTGGTCCACGCCTACGCCCTGCCCAGCCGCGACCGGCAGAACAACATCGTCATCGCCCACGAGCTGCTGCACACCGTCGGCGCCAGCGACAAGTACGACCGCCACGGCACGCCGATCTACCCGATCGGCTACGCCGAACCGCTGCGCAACCCGCTGTTTCCGCAGCCGCACGCCGAAATCATGGCCGGACGGCAGCCGCTGTCGCTGTACGAATCGCGTATGCCCGCCGGCCTGCGCGATGAAATCATCGGCCCGCTGACAGCGCGCGAGATCAACTGGCTGCGCTGAGTGCGATCCCCCGCGGCCGGCCGGCAACTGGCATAATGCCCGCCAGCACGGTGCGGCCGTGGCGCCGAACCACAGGCCGACCGCCGCCGGAGACATCGCCATGCGTCGCCAGCGCCGCCTCGCAGACCACTCACCCGCGTGCCCGCCGGGCCACGCCAATGCCCGCCACACGGCGCGCCGGCTGCTGCGCCTGCTCACCGTCTGCCTCGGCCTGTTCGCATCACTCGGCTGGCACGGCGCGGCCGCGGCGCCGGCCGGCCCCGGCGTGGTGCTGCTCGGCGACTGCGCCCCGCCCGGCGCGCTGCAGAGCTGGCAGCAGCGCCTGCGCGAATGGGGCTACGCGGTGGAGAGCACCGGCGAGCGACGCTGTCACGGCGCACTGGCCGACCTCAGCCTGGGCGCGGCGCGCGACGCCCGCCAGCGACTGGCCGCGCGCCAGTCGGTGGATGCACAGCGCATCGCGCTGCTCGGCTGGGATGCCCCGCTGGTGGTACACGCCGCCGGCAGCGTCGCCCAGGGACGGCCGGAGTTCGCCGCCGCACTGCTCGGCGTCGCGCGCCCGGCGCAGCTGCTGAGCAGCGTCGATCTGCTCGATGGCATCGACCAGCGCCCGGATGCCGAAGTGCGCGCCTTCCTCGGCCGCACGCTGGCGGCGCGGCACGGCGACGTCAGGCCACAGCCGCAGGCGCTGATCGAAACCGGCCCCGATCTGCCGCCGCATGGCCGCTCGCTGTTCGACCGGCTGTTCCCGAGCGGCCCACCCTTTCCGTTTGAAGCGCTGCTCGACGCCCTCGCCGCAGCCATCGGCCAACCGCCGTCCAGCGCCAGCGGCCCGTTGCCGGCGGGCATCGCCGCCACGCTGATCCCCACCGGTCGCTCGCTGCAGCGTCACGCCAGCGACCAACCGCTGCGCTTTCCGCGCGCGGTCATCGCCATCGACGGCGATGCCGGCGCAGCGCCGCAACCGCAGCTGCGCGACCGACTGTTCATCGGCTACCAGCCGAGCACGGCGCAACTGGAGGTGATCAGCTGGAATCCGCAATCGGTGCGCTTCGAATTCCAGCTGGTCGACGACTATCGCGCCGGTGGCGAGCCGCGGGTGCGCTACGCGCACCGCCGTCTGTGCCTGGCCTGCCACCAGAACCTCGGGCCGATCTTTTCCGCCGCCCCCTGGGACGAAAGCACCGACAACCAGCACGTCGCCGCACGCCTGCGCGGCTTCGGTGAGCGCTTCTACGGCCTGCCGGTGGGCGCCATCAACAATGCCGCGGTGCTGCTCGACAACGCCACCGATCGCGCCAATCGCCTGCCGCTGCGCGCCGCCCTGTGGCGCGAGCTGTGCGGCGCCCCCGGCGCGGCGCGGCGGCGCTGCCGGGCGGCCTGGCTGGGGCGCATGCTGGAGTACCGGCTGAGCCGCACCAGCGAGTTCGCAACCTACACCGAGGACTTCGTCGAGCACTTTCTGCCACGCGCGCAGCGCAACTGGAATCGGCAGTGGCCGCAGGGGCTGGTAGTGCCGGACCCGGACATCGCCAACCGCGATCCACAGCGCGATGCGGAACTGTTTCCGGCGCTCGACCCGCTGCGCCCGCGGATGCCGCTGGAGTACTGGCATTGGAGCCAGGATGGCGCCGGGCGAGCGGTGCGCGAACTGGCTGCGGATCTGCCGCGGGATCTGCTGCAACGGGTCGATCGCGCCCTCGCCGAGCGCGCCAAAAAGCTACCCGCGCTGCGCGCCGAGTGCCACTCGCTGAGTGACTACCGCCGCGTCGGCTGGCGCCTGCGCGAACTCGACTGCGACGGTGATTTCAGCCTGCGCGGGCAGTTCCGCTGGCGCCCGGACGGCAGCGGTGAAGACGGCGAAATCGCCCACCTCGGCCTGCCCGGCATGGAGCCGCGGGTGCGCCTGCAAGCGCCGGCCGCCGGCGGGCACTTCGCTCCGGTGTGGCGCGACAGCCCCTGGCATCTGCGCCTGGCACCGGGCCGGCTGGCAGCCGCGCTGCAGGTCGAAGAGGGCTTCGCCCGGCTGCTGCTGCGCAGCGATGCGCTGGCGCAGCAGCAGGCGCTGGAAAACATGAGCCGGCGCGTCGGCGGGCCGCTGGACGACCCGGCGTGGCAGCCGCGGGCGCTGCTCGCCGAGCTGCTCGGCGCGCTGCTGGAGCCGCCGCCGAAGGCGCCGGCGGAGGTGGAGTTTGCGGCGCCACCACAGGCCGTGGAGCGACCGCCCATCGAGGCCCCCGACTGGGCGCGGCCACTGGTCGAGCACTGTGCCGATTGTCACGCCGGCAATGGCCACGACAACGCGGCACTGGCCAGTGGCGGGCGCGAACTGCCGCCGCGGCTGTTCACCGCCGACGCCGCACAGACCGCGCTCCGCCTGCGCGCTTGCGCAGCGCAGATTCGCGCTCGCCTCGTCCAGTGGCGGGCGCCGGCGACGGCGCGTCAGCGCACGCCGATGCCGCCCGCGGTAGCGGTCGGCGGCGACTTTGCCGACGGCGCCGCGTGGCGCGAACTGATCGCCACCGCGGCGCAGGTCGCGCCGGCGGCGACCAGCGGCGGCTACGCGGACCTGCCGATCTGTGCGCCCGCCAGCGCTGCACCACGCAGCTGACTTCCGGCGGCGACGCAAGGCGCCACAGCAATCCGCCACAGGCAAACCGGAACGCCCGCGGCGGCTGCCGCGGGCGTCGAGACGGGCGCGGTGACGGCGCTCAGCAATCGAGGGTGTTGCGCCGCTCCCACTCGCTGAGGTGGCCGGTGTAGTCGCGCCACTCCTGCATCTTCAGTTTGAGGAAGGCGTCGATCAGCTCGCTGCCGAGGCCGTCGCGCAGTACCTGGCTGTTCTCCAGCAGGCGCAGTGCGTCGAGCAGGCTGGCGGGCAGGCGCTTGGCGCCTTCAACGGTGTGGCCGTGCTGGTACATGTCGATGTGCAGCGGTTCGCCGGGGTCGCGCTCGTTGTCGATGCCATCGAGCCCGGCGGCGGCGATGCCGGCCTGCATCAGATAGGGGTTGGCGGCGCCGTCCATCAGGCGCAGCTCGAAGCGCCCGGCGTCCGGCACGCGGATCATGTGGGTGCGGTTGTTGCCGGCGTAGGTGACGGTGTTCGGCGACCAGGTGGCGCCGGAGCTGGTGCGCGGCGCGTTGATGCGCTTGTAGCTGTTGACCGTGGGGTTGAACAGCGCGGTGAGTTCCTCGGCGCTGTGCATGATGCCGCCGAGAAAATCGTAGGCCAGCTTGCTGAGGCCGAGCGGGTCGCTGTCGCTGTGGAACAGGTTGTTCCCGCCGGCCGCATCCCACAGCGAGACGTGGGCGTGGCAGCCGTTGCCGGTGAGGTTGGCGAAGGGCTTGGGCATGAAGGTGGCGCGCAGGCCGTGCTGCTCGGCGAGCGATTTGACCATGTATTTGAAGAACACGTGGCGATCCGCGGTCTTCAGTGCGTCGTCGAAATCCCAGTTCATCTCGAACTGGCCGTTGGCGTCCTCGTGGTCGTTCTGATACGGCCCCCAACCCAGCTCCAGCATGGCGTCGCAGATCTCGCTGACCACCGGGAAGCGGCGCATCAGCGCCTGCTGGTCGTAGCAGGGCTTGGCCTGGGTGTCGCGCGGGTCGGAGATGGCGTCGCCGGCTTCATTGATGAGGAAGTACTCGCACTCGACGCCGGTCTTGATGCGGTAGCCCTGCGCCTCGGCCCTGGCGAGCTGGCGCTTGAGGGCGACCCGCGGCGAGGCCTCGACCTCGGCGCCGTCCATCCACAGATCGGCGGCCAGCCAGGCCACATCCGGCTTCCACGGCAGCTTGATGACGCTGTCCGGATCGGGCACGCCGAACATGTCCGGGTGCGCCGGGGTCATGTCCAGCCAGGCGGCGAAACCGGCGAAACCGGCGCCTTCCTGCTGCATCTGGCCGATCGCCGCGGCCGGCACCAGCTTGGCGCGCAGCACGCCGAACAGGTCGACGAAGCTGATCAGGAAGTAGCGGATGTTCTCGTCTTTGGCGTACTGCGCCAGATTGATGCTCATCGGGGTTTTCCTCCAGTGTTGGCCGGTGGCCAGCTCGTCGTCGTTATCGTAATCGCGGTAGTCGCAGCGCGCCCCGGGCAGCGACTCAGGCGCCGGGGATCCAGTCGGTGCCGGCCAGCGGCACCCTGGCCATCGCCGCTGCCTCGATGCTCAGCGCGACCATATCCTCCGGCTCCAGATTGTGCACATTGCTCTTGCCGCAGGCGCGGGCAATGGTCTGCAGCTCCAGGGTCATGGTGGTCAGATAGTTGCGCAGCCAGCGCGCGCCCTGCTGCGGGTCGAGGCGCGCTTCCAGCGCCGGGTCCTGGGTGGCCACGCCCACCGGGCAGCGGCCGGTGTGGCAGTGGTGGCAGCAGCCGGCCTGGGTGCCGATGGCGGCGTAATCCTCGGGGTAGACCGGCTTGTTGCAGCCCAGCGCGACCATCGCCGCGCTGCCGATGGAGACCGCGTCGGCGCCCAGCGCCAGCGCCTTGGCCACGTCCGCGCCGCTGCGGATGCCGCCGGAGACGATCAGCTGCACTTTGCGGTGCATGCCCATCTCCTTGAGCGCTTCGACGGCGATGCGCACCGCCGGCAGGGTGGGGATGCCGACGTGCTCGATGAACACATCCTGGGTCGCCGCGGTGCCGCCCTGCATGCCATCGACGACGATCGCGTCGGCGCCGGCCTTGACCGCCAGCTGCACGTCGTACTTGGTGCGCGTGGCGCCGACCTTGATATAGATCGGGATCTGCCAATCGGTGATCTCGCGCAGCTCGCTGAGCTTGATTTCGAGATCGTCCGGCCCGGTCCAGTCCGGGTGGCGACAGGCGCTGCGCTGGTCGATGCCCTCGGGCAGGGTGCGCATGCCGGCGACGCGCTCGGTGATCTTCTGCCCCAGCAGCATGCCGCCGCCGCCGGGTTTGGCACCCTGGCCGACGACCATCTCCAGCGCATCGGCGCGGCGCAGGTCATCGGGGTTGAGGCCGTAGCGCGAGGGCAGCACCTGATACACCAGCGTCTTCGATGAGCCGCGCTCCTCCTCGGTCATGCCGCCGTCGCCGGTGGTGGTGCTGGTGCCCATCGCGGTGGCGGCGCGGCCCAGCGCCTCTTTGGCATTGGCGCCGAGGGCACCGAAACTCATCCCGGCGATGGTGATCGGGATCTTCAGCTCGATGGGCTTTTTGGCGAAGCGGGTGCCGATGGTGACGCCGGTCTCGCAGCTTTCGCGGTAGCCCTCCAGCGGGTAGCGCGACATCGACGCGCCGAGGAACACCAGATCGTCGAAGCCCGGCAGGCGGCGCTTGGCGCCGAAACCGCGGATATCGTAGAGGCCGGTGTCGGCGGCGCGCTGGATCTCCGCCAGTACCTCCGGCGGAAAGGTGGCGGACTGGCGCTGGGCGCGGGGATCAAAAGTCATCGTCATCTTCTCCGGTCAGCGTCAGTAGGCGTCGGCGTGATCGATGTTGAAGTGATACAGATTACGCGCCGAACCGTAGCGGCGGAACTCGTCCGGATCGGCGTCGATACCGGCGCGTTCGAGTAGTTTTCGCAGCATTTCGCGGTGCTCGTCGGCCATCTCCTTCTCCACGCAATCGGCGCCGAGGCTGGCCACCGAGCCGCGCACGAACAGCCGCGCCTCGTAGATCGAATCGCCCAGGTGGTGGCCGGCGTCGCCGCAGATCACCAGATTGCCGGCCTGCGCCATGAACGCCGCCATGTGCCCGACCGAGCCGCCGACGACGATATCCACGCCCTTCATCGAGATGCCGCAGCGCGCGCTGGCGTCGCCTTCGATGACCACCAGTCCACCGTGCCCGGAGGCCGCCGCGTACTGCGAGGCGTTGCCGCGCAGGTGCACCGTGCCGGACATGATGTTCTCCGCCAGCCCGGAGCCGGCGGTGCCGCTGATCCGGACGCTGGCGTGCTTGTTCATGCCGGCGCAGTAGTAGCCGACGTGGCCGTCGATATCCACCTTCAGCGGCGCGTCGATACCGGCCGCCACCGCGTGCGCGCCGTTGGGATGGCTGACCCGGTACTGGTCGCCGGCGTCGCTGCCGTGGTGGCTGTGCAGCTGCGCGTTGAGGTCGCGCACCGTTTGCTCTCGCAGATCGAATTCGCGCATGACTTCAGCCCCGCTCCCAGTTGTAGATCACGCCCGGCTCCGGCTCCCAGATGCGCGCGTCATCGGCCCCCGGCAGGGTCGCGATGGCGCGGAATTCGGAACTCATCGCCACCCAGTCGTCGGTCTCCGCCATCACCGCCGGCTTGCAGCCGATCGGATCGCGCAGCACCGCGAAGCCGTCGCGACTGCCCACGGCGAAGGTGTAGAAGCCATCCATATCGCGGATGCCGTGCTCCAGCGCCTGCTTCAGCGAGTCGCCTTCGCGCAGCCGCCAGCCGAGGTAGCCGGCGGCCACTTCGCTGTCGTTCTCGGTGCGAAACTGCACGCCGCGACGCTGCAGCGAGCGGCGCAGATCGTTGTGGTTGGACAGCGAGCCGTTGTGCACCAGGCACAGGTCGTCACCGGTGGAGAACGGATGCGAGCCGGCGATGGTCACCGCGCTCTCGGTGGCCATGCGGGTGTGGCCGAGGGCGTGGCTGCCACCCATCCCGGCGATGCCGTAGCGCGCCAGCACCGCCGCCGGCAGGCCGACATCTTTGAAGGTCTCGATGACGCCACCAGAACTGGTCAGCAGCAGCTCCGGGTGCTCGCGGTTGAACCAGGCGACGCAATCCGCCGCCGGCGCCGGCAGGCGGATCACCGCGTGGTTGTCGTACTCGGCCAGCGCCGCGATGCCGCCGAAGGCGGCTCTGAGTGCCGCGGTCAGCGCCCTCCAGTCGTAGCTCTCACCGGCGGCCAGCTGTGTGGCCAACACCGTCAGTTTGGTGTTGCCCTCGGCCACCGGATCGCGATAGATGGCGATGCCGGCGCTATCCGGTCCGCGCTCGCTCATCTCCACCAGCATCGGCGCCAGCAGCGCGCCGAGCCGCGCCTCCAGCGCCGGGCGCTTGATGAACAGTCCGACGATTCCGCACATATCCACAGTCCTCCGCAGGCTGCCGCGGGCGCCTCGGGGCGGGCGGCTGGAATAAGTTTGACGGTATCGGATGGCGGTTTCGGCTGTCAACCCTCGTGAAAATATGATTCACGATATGAAACACGGGTGCCGCAATGCTGCCGCGACGACAAGTCCCGCGCGCCAGCTCAATCCTCGCCGTGGGGTTCGGTGATCACCGACAGCAGACGGACCGGCAGCTCCAGCAGCTCCTCCGGGCCGTGTGCGGCGCTGGCGTCAAAGAATAGCGAATCGCCCGGCCCCAGCTCGAAGACCTGACCACCGTGGCGGTACATCATGCGTCCGGCCAGCAGGTAGATGAACTCCACGCCGGCGTGCTCGAACAGCGGAAACACGTCGGTGCTATCGGAGATGGTGATCAGAAACGGCTCGACGGAAAACGGCTTGCCCTTGCCCACGGTGTGCCCGAGCAGCTCGTACTGATGCCCGGCGCGGCTGCCGCTGCGCTCGATCTTCAAGCCCTCGCCGGCGCCCACGCGAGTCACGTCGCGCTGCTGCTCAAAACGCCGAAACAAGGCCGTCACCGGCACGTTGAGCGCCGCGGAAAGCGCGCTCAGCGTACCCAGCGAGGGCGAGGTGAGACCGTTTTCGATCTTCGACAGCATGCCCTGCGACAGCTCCGCCTGGCGCGCCAGCTCGGCCACGGTCATGCCCAGTTTGGTGCGGTAGTGGCGCACCTGGCGGCCGATCGCGACCTCCAGCACGCCATCGCCACTGGTGCCGCGCGCGCGTGCGCCGCGCGGCGGCGCGGGGCGGGATCGGCTGGATGGTTCGGACATCGGCTACCTCGCTGCACGAGCGA
>CBFCYW010000078.1:0-17874 GCA_965602395.1 uncultured Chromatiales bacterium | reverse complement strand
GTTTCATAGGGGTCGTCGATGCCGGTGAAGCCTTTGATCTTGCCCGCCCGCGCCTGGGCGTACAGCCCTTTGCGGTCGCGCTCTTCGCAGACTTCAATCGGCGTGGCGACATGCACTTCGATAAAGCCGCCGACCGGCTCGACCAGTTCGCGCACCGCACGGCGGGTCGCGGTGTAGGGCGCGATCGGGGCGCAAATCGCCGCGCCGCCGTTTTGCGTCACTTCGCTGGCGACGTAGCCGATGCGCAGGATGTTCAGGTCGCGGTGCTCTTTGGAAAAAGTCAGTTCGCTGGACAGGCGTTTGCGCACGTGGTCGCCGTCGAGCAGTGACACGCGGCGGCCGCCGATTTCCAGCAGTTTCACCAGCAGCGCGTTGGCAATCGTCGATTTACCGGAGCCGGACAGGCCGGTGAAGAATACGGTGAAGCCCTGGCGTGCGCGCGGCGGGTGTACTTTGCGCAGCTCCTGCACCACTTCCGGGTAGGAGAACCACTCGGGGATATCCAGCCCTTCCTGCAGGCGGCGGCGGAATTCGGTGCCGGAAATGTTCAGCACGGTTTCGCCTTCTTCGATCTGGTCGATCGGGCGGTATTCGGCGCGCTCTTTGACGTAAACCATCATCTGGAACGGCACCATTTCGATGCCCAATTCCTTTTCAAATTCGCGCACCAGCTCCTGCGCATCGTAGGGGCCGTAAAAATCTTCGCCGCCGCTGTCTTTGCCGGGGCCGGCGTGGTCGCGGCCGATGATCAGATGCGAGAAGCCGTAGTTTTTGCGGATGATCGCGTGCCACAGCGCCTCGCGCGGGCCGCCCATGCGCATCGCCAGCGGCAGCAGTGCCAGTGCGGTGCTGGATTCGGGGTAGCGGGCGATGACTTTTTCGTAGCAGCGCACGCGCGAGTAGTGGTCGATGTCGCCGGGTTTGGTCATGCCGACCACCGGGTTGATGACCAGATTGGCTTCGACCTGCTGTGCGGCGCGGCGGGTCAGCTCGACGTGCGCGCGATGCATCGGGTTGCGGGTCTGGAAGGCAACGATGCGCTGCCAGCCGCGGCGGCTGAACTCGCCGCGCAGCTGCGCCGGGGTGTAGCGATAGCCGGTGAAGTCGTAGTGGGTCGGCGCTGCGAGGCCGCGCAGTTTGCCGCCGAGGTAGAACTCGCCCGCTGTGTTGTGCAGGTAGTTGACCGCCGGGTGCGCGATGTCGTCCTTGCCGAACACCTTCGCCGCTTCGTTGGCCTTGTCCGGGCGATAGATGTCGCTGATGTCGAGGATGGCAATCGCCACGCCTTCGCGGTCGCGCAGGGTGACGGACTGACCGACAGCCAGTTCACCGGCGACTTTCGCGCTCACGTCCAGCGTGATCGGCACCGGCCACAGCGTGCCGTCAGCGGTGCGCATGCCTTCGACCACAGCGTCGTAATCGGCCTGCCCCATGAAGCCTTCCAGCGGTGAGAAAGCGCCGTCGAGTAGCATTTCGATGTCGCAGAGCTGGCGCGGGGTCAGATCCAGTGAGGGCAGATCGCGGGTTTCGGCCTGGGCTGCGGCGAGCGCGTCGCCGCTCAGGTAGAGATTTTTCAGTGTGCCGCCGTGCGGCTCGATCAGCTGGGTCATGGTCGTCTCGTCAAAAGTCTGAAAACTAGGGAATTCATTTCGGCTTGGCGTCACGGAGCGTCGCGAGCGCAGCTCCCTCAAAAGGTCAGGTGAAGCCCACATTCCCGGCGCGCTTCGCCCTTGGTCGGGTCGAAGTAATCCGGCTCGCTGGGCAGGCCGTACTCGGCCAGATAGGCGTGCATGTCGGCTGCGGTCCAGCCCAGCAGTGGCTGCACTTTCAGATAGCCGCGCGGGCTCTGCTCGACCGGCTGCAGGCCGGCGCGGTGCTCGGTCTGCTCGCGGCGCAGCGCGGAGAACCAGACGTCCGGTTGCAGTTCGACGATGGCGCGCTGAAAGGGTTCGAGTTTGACGCGGCGGGTGAACTCGGCGTGGCGCGGATCGTCCAGCGCCGGGACTGCTTCGTAGCGCTCGTCGAGTGGGCGGTAGGTCTTCAGGTTGAGGTCGAGCCGTTGGGTCAGTGCATCCACGAAGCGCAGGGTGGCGCGGGTGTTGTGGCCGGTGTCGACCCAGATGACGGGAATCCCGGGCATCTCGGTCACCAGCAGGTGCAGTAGTACGGCGGACTCCGGGCCGAATTTGCTGCTGGTTACCGGGCGTTCGGCCGTGCTGAGGTGGTGGCGAATCAGCTGGCGGGCAGCATCGGCATGACCGCCATCGATGGCGGTGGGGTCGCTCTTGCCGGAGGCGGGCAGTCGCTGCGCAACGTCGCTGGTCATGGGCTTGACTCCTGTGTGGGTTTCCTGCGGCGGCATGCCGTCGCAGGTGCAAATGCTAGGAGGCCCGAGGCGGAGTGGAAAAGAATCGATTCCGATTTGTATATTCTCTGATGAGTATAAAGAGCGGCGATTTATCGCTGATCGGGAATGAGCAGATAATTTGATGGGCCGATCCAAAAGCTGGATGAGACTGCCGGCACCTGTCCCACTGGCCCGCCACCGCGGGAGCGTCTCGGTGTCAGGGGCTGCCTCGCCGAGCCGGTATTGCTTGGCGCCTCGCCGCGGTCGCCAGACGCGGTCTCAATCGCGTTCCGGATTGTCACTGCCCGGTGCCGGCAGGCGCTCCTCATCGGCCGCGGCCAGCGGCAGCCCCAGCAATTCGCAGATCGGCTGGCGCGACAGCTGTACGCAGTGCCGGCCGACGTCGATGGCCTCGGCGGCGCGATGAAACTCCAGCAGGCTGATGTGCGCCAGGCGCGGGGTGAGCAGCAGCTCCGGCGGCTCACCGGCCAGCCGCGAGCGGGTGATGCGATCCTGCATGATGTCCAGCGAGCTGGCGACCACCGTCATCACCCCCGGCGCATCGTCTTCGCCGCCGCGCAGCCAGCTCGGCACGATGGCCCCGGCGCGGTTGCGCAGCTCGGTGGTCAGCGCATCCAGCAGGCTGTTGTCCTGTGCTTCGACCGGCTCGATGGGTCGTTCCCGGCCGCCTTGACCGACGTGTTTGCCGATCACGTCGGCGAGCAGATTGATGGCGATCACCTTTTCCGCGCCCAGCGCGCGGCACAGGGAAATCGGCACCGGATTGACCAGCCCGCCATCCACCAGCCAGCGGCCGTCGATCTGCTGCGGAGTGAGCAGGCCGGGCACCGCCACCGATGCGCGCACCGCATCCCACAGCGAGCCGCGGGTCAGCCAGACCTCGCGACCGGTGTACAGATCGGTGGCGATTGCGGCGAAGGGCGTGGCCAGATCTTCGATGGCGATGTCGCCGATGTCTTTGCGAAAGTGCTCGATGAGCCGCTGCGCGGTGGCCATGCCGCCGCTCAGGCTGAAGTTGAGATCGAGCAGGCGCAGGATCGCGGGCACGTCCAGCTGGCGCGCCCAGGCCTCGAATTCATCGAGCTTGCCGGCGGCGTAGAGGGCGGCGACCAGGGCCCCCGACGAGGTGCCGCAGATCAGGTCGGGGCGCGCGCCGAGTGCCTCCAGTTCGGCGAGCGCGCCGATGTGGGCGAAACCCTTGGCGGAGCCGGCGCCGAGGGCGATGCCCAGCGGCAGTGAGTGGTGGGGGCCGGTCGGCGGTGCGCTGTGCATGGCGATTGCTCCGGGAAAGGTCCGTGGCGTGCCGCGGGGCTGCCGGCGACGCCGTCTGGTCTCGCTGTGGTGTGCAATTATGCCTGCGATGGGCGCCGCCGCGAGCATGGGGCCAGGCATCGGTTTGGTCCAGAGATGGCGCCGCTCTGGCCGGAAGTCGATCCACTCGGTAGCGGTGGTCGCCACAGGGGTAGTGCCAGTATCGCCACCTGGCCCCAATCCGTTGTCCGGGTTGGTGCTAGATTCGCCCGCGGCGGCTGACTAGCTTGCGGTTGAAGACCAATTGCTTCGGCGCACGCCGGGCGGTGATTGCGCATTCACAGCGCCGTCATCGTGACGCGGCAAAGTTCTGCCGCGGCCTGATCGATGCACCTCGTGTGCGCACTGGGCGCATCGACGACTGCGGAGCCGTCGGCCGAGACTAGGCAGCCATCGGGCAAATCCGTATGGTTACCGCTGTGCCGACAGAACCATAACCCGGCACCGTTTCTCGCAGGGCACCGCGCCGAGCGGCGCTTGCGGGCGAGCGCGGCGCTCCGGCATCGCGGCTTTTTGGCCGCTGCACCGGGCGGCGCGACGCCAACATCCGCAAAGCTCACAACAACAGCGCGGGTGCACCCATACCACTGGAGGAAAGACCTGATGACTGACAAGCCCGATTCCCGATTCAATCCGCAGCGCCGCAAGGTGCTTAAGGGCGCCGCCGCAGCGAGTGTCGCGGCCGCCGGCCCCTGGGTGATCAGCCGCGAGGCGCTGGCCTCATCCGGCGAGATCAACATCCTGATGTGGTCGGATTATCTGCCGCCGAGCTGGATCGAGGCCTTCGAGAAGGAGACCGGTATCAAGGTGAACTACACCGGCATCGGCTCCAACGAGGAAATCATCAACAAGATGAAAGCCACCAAGGGCCGTGGCTTCGACATCTGCAGCCCGACCAACATGCGCTCCTTGCAGTGGGAGCCGCTGGGCCTGCTGCAGCCCTTCGACATGAGCCGCATCCCCAATATCGGCAACGTCAACCCGGCGATGCTGCGCGTTGGCGACGAGGAGTGGAACTTCGCCGGCAAGGGCTCGCACTGGCTGCCGCACATCTGGGGCACCGAGGCGGTGGCCTGGCGCACCGATCTGTACACTCCGCCGGACGGCACCCCCACCTACGGCGCGATCTGGGATCCGGCCAACGCCGGCAAGACCATGATTCGGCCGCACTCGGGGATGCTCGGCGCCGGCCTGTACCTTGAGCGCATCGGCGAGCTGGAGCCGGGCGCGATGAAGAGCGCCTACGGCGACGAGCAGACCATGCGCAAGGTGTGGAGCAAGGTCACCGACTTCTGCATCTCGCGCAAGAGCAACATCAAGCTGTTCTGGAACGATGCGGACAGCCAGAAGAACGGCTTCCTCAACGATGGTGTGATCGTCGGCCAGACCTGGGACGGCCCGCCGCTGGCGATGAAGGGTGGCGGCGATCCGGTCACCTATCAGGCGCCGATGGAGGGTGCGCTGGCCTGGGTGGATGGCATGTCCATGCCGATCGGCTCGAAGAATACCGAGCAGGTCTACGCCTTCCTGGAGTTCGTCTTCCGCCCCGAACCGGCCGGCAAGGCGATCGACGATCACGGCTACAACTCCGCCGTGCTCGGCGCCGACAAGCACGCCGGGGCGCAGTACAAAAAGAACTTCGCCGAGGCCTATCCGGGCGATTCGCTCTCCAACCTGTGGCCCTGGCCGAAAGAGCCGCAGTGGTACGCGGACGTGCGCACGGAGTTCCGCAACCGCTTCGTCAACGCCTGATCGGATTCATTCCGAAAGACGGCAATCCGCGCCGGCCCCCTCGTTCGAGCGGGGCCGGGTCGGCGCGGCACCCGGATCCGGCCGTTAGCGCCCCTCTCAGGGGTGCTGGCGTCTGCCAGCCGAAAGCGAGTCACCCCGAGCCATGAGCGCCAACGTCGAATTGCAGAATGTCTGGGTCAAGTTCGGCCCCTTCGTCGCCGCCCGCGACATCAACGTCAACATCGAGGGCGGTGAGTTTTTCAGCTTTCTCGGCCCGTCGGGCTGCGGCAAAACCACCCTGCTGCGCTGCGTTTCGGGCTTTCTCGAACCCTCCGAGGGCGCGGTGCGCATCGGTGGTCAGGACATGGCCGGCATCGGCCCGAACAAGCGCCCAACGGCGCTGATCTTCCAGAATCTTGCGCTGTTCCCGCTGATGACAGTGTGGGAAAACATCACCTTTGCATTGGAGGTGCGCGGCGCCAGCAAGGCCGAGCGGCGCAAGCGCGCCGACGAGCTGCTGGAGCTGATCGCGCTGCCGGGGCAGGGCGACAAGATGTGCTCCGAGCTGTCCGGCGGCCAGCGCCAGCGCGTGGCCATCGCCCGCGCGCTGTGTGCCGAGCCGAAGGTGCTGCTGCTCGATGAACCGCTTTCGGCGCTCGATCTGAAGCTGCGCCAGCACATGCGCAGCGAGCTGCGCGCGATCCAGCAGCAGGTCGGCATCACCTTTATCTACATCACCCACGACCAGGGCGAGGCGCTGACCATGTCCGATCACGTGGCGGTGATGAGCGAGGGGGTGATCGAGCAGGTCGGCGATGGCAACACCCTGTACAACGACCCGGCGACCGCGTTCGCCGCGTCCTTCGTTGGCGAGAACAACCCCTTTGAGGGGCGCGTCGAATCGCTCGACGGCGACTACGCGGTGATCGATACCGGCAGCGGCCGCCTGCGCGCGCGCCTGTCCGCTGGTGCCGAGCCGCTGCGCGCCGGCGACAAATCCATCGTCTTCGTGCGCCCGGAAGCGCTGAAGATCGTCGATGGCGACGCCGGCCGGTGGGACAACACCATCGAGGGGCGGGTCATGAAGGAGGAGTTTGAGGGCAGCCTCTGGCACGTGACACTGTCCGGCCACGATGGCGCGCCGATCCGCATGTCGGTGATCAACGAGCGCCAGTCCCTCGGCCACAGCGCCGGTGACAGCCTGAGCGTGGGCTTTCGCGCCGACATGGCGGTGGCTCTGCCGCACGGGCCGATGGCCGCCGAGTAGGCCGGTCGCAGAGAGGATCGCGCAATGAACGGCATACGAGCATTTTTCAACAAGAACGGGCTGGTGCTGTCGCTGTTCCTGCTGGGCGCGGTGAGCATCTGGATCCTGCTGATGATCATCCTGCCGCAGGTGTTCATGCTGGATTTCTCGTTCCGCTACAACCTGCCGCCGGCGGATATCGGCGGGCCGAAGGACGTGTACACGGTGGAGAACTACCGCTACATGATCTTCGGCAGCGTCAACAACCCGGACGCCTTCAACGTCGTCGACGTAACGGTGTTCTTCCGCACCATCGCCGCGGCGGTGTTCGTCACCCTGTTCGATCTGGCGCTGTGCTACCCCATCGCCTACTACCTGGCGCACGAGGCGCGCGGCGGCTTCGGCCGGCTGATGGTGCTGTCGCTGATCGTGCCCTTCTGGGTCAACGAGATCCTGCGCGCCTTCGCCTTCCGCATCCTGTTCGGCAGTACCGGGGTGATCAACAATTTCCTGCTCTGGAGCGGGCTTTCGGATCAGCCGATCGACTTCATCCGCGAAGACATCGCCATGTACGCCGGGCTCGGCTATGCCTACATCCTGCTGATGGTGTTCCCGCTGTACAACGCGGTGGAGAGCCTGGATCGCAACCAGATCGAGGCGGCGCGCGACATGGGCGCCAGCTGGTGGCGGATCCACTGGCGGGTGATCATCCCCTACGCCAAGCCGGGCATCACCTCCGGCTGCACCATGGTGTTCATGCTCTCCGCCGGGGCGCTGGCGGCGCCGCAGATCCTCGGCGGGCCGAGCAGTCTGTGGTTCACGCAGATCATCTACCAGTGGTTCAACACCGGCGGTAACTGGCCGCGCGGCTCGGCTTACGCGGTGATCCTGCTCGGCGCCTGCATCGTCTTCGTGCTGCTGATGATGAAGCTCTTCAAGGTGCGCCTCGGGGAGATCGCGCGATGATGCAAAACGGCGTCAGCCGCCTCGCCTGGGGCGCCTTCCTGCTGATTTTCTTCGCCTATCTGTTCGGGCCGCTGATCCTGATGAGCATCTCGGCCTTCAACAGCTCCAGCTACCCGCAGGTATCGCCCTGGGAGTGCTTCACCTTCGAGTGGTTCGAGGTGCTGGCCGCTGACGAAAAACTGATGGCCGGCCTGCAGAAGAGCCTGTTGATCGGTCTCGGCGTAGTCTGCATGTCGGTGCCCATCGGCCTCGCCGCGGCGCTGATTCTGACCCAGGTGCACCAGCGCCTGCGCCCGCTGTACTACACCATCATCGTCTCGCCGATTCTGATCCCCGGCGTGGTGCTGGGTATCTCCACGCTGATCTTCTGGGATCGGCTCGGCACCATGTTCGACGCCGACTACGACAGCTTCTTCTACGATGGCACATTCCTCACCATCATCGGCCAGACCACTTTCATCTCGGCCTATACCATGCTGGTGTTCATCGCCCGCCTGCAGCGCTTCGACCCGGTGCAGGAAGAGGCCGCGCTGGATCTCGGCGCCAGCCACGTGCAGACCTTCACCAAGGTGCTGCTGCCGTTCATGAAACCGGCCATCGGCTCGGCCGCGGTGCTGGCCTTCCTGGCCTCCTTCGAAAACTACAACACCACCGTATTCACCATCGTTTCGGAGAGCACCCTGACCACCGTGCTGGCCAGCAAGGTGCGCTACGGCATCAACCCGTCGATCTCCGCGCTGGCGGTGATCATCGTCGTGCTGACGCTGATCGGCGCCACGGTGCATGAAATCCGCAAGCGCCGGCAGATGCGCGCCGCGGCCGCTGAAGGACTCGATCCGGCCGTGGTCAACCGCGCCGCGCGCGCCACCCGTTTCGCCAGCCCCACGGCGCTGATGATCGTGGCGATCACCATCGCCGGCCTCGCCACCGTGTGGATGAGTCGCGACTACAGCATCATGGAGTGCAAGGCGCAGGTCGCTGAGGACAAGCGCCAGCAGGCCGAGCAACGCCGCAAAGCACTGCAGGCCGAGCGCCAGCAGCAGCGCCAGACCGAGGGCGCGGCGAGTTCCGGATCGAGCCAATCCGGTGGCCGGTCCGGTGGCCAATCCGGCAGCCAATCCGGTAGCGATGGCGCCTATCAGAACATCTTCGCCCCCAGCAATCTGGAGGGGACGGCGGATGGCGACGAGGCTGACAGCGCCGATTCACCGGCGGGCGACAGTGGCGCCGAGGGCTATCAGGACATCTTTGCCCCCACCAATCTGCAGTCGCAGAGCGGCGCTGAAGAGGCCGCCGAAGACGGCGAGCAACAGCCCTACGGCAATATCTTCGATCCCGCCAACCTGGGAGGCGGCGGCGACGATTAAGCCGGGCAAACCCGGCAGCCTGGCCACGGAAGGTGGCCGTGGCCAGGCTGCCGCTTTTCACTAGCTACCTCTGGCTACCTCTGGCTACCTCTGACTACCCCTGACCAGCGCCTGTGGCGGCGGCCGAAACCGCCAATCGGGGCGCGCGTGGCGACAGTCAACCGCTACATCTCGCCCGGGTGCAGCAAATCATCCACCGTTCGCAGCAGGTAGCGCCGTGCGATGGCTGCGTAGCCGCCGGGCAGATAGCCCAGCTCGCCGGATTGCAGCGCGGGCCGATAGCTGCGATAGCAGGCCGGCAGTTGGTACCAGGCCAGTTCCGGGTGGCGATGGTGCATGACGTGGTAATTGTTGTTCAGAAACAGCAGGCGAAATAGCGGCCCGGCTTCGACCACCGCGGTGCGCCGCGCCGGGTCGGCGTCGGCGCGGTGCTCGTGAAAGGAGCGCGTCAGCGTCAGCGACAGCCCCGGCCACACCCCCAGCAGCAGGTACTGCCACAGCGGCAGACCGACCCATTGCAGCCACAGCAACAGCGGCGCGCAGGCGGCCAGATGCCACAGCCAGACGCGGCGCAGATTGCGATCGCCCGCGCGCAGCAGCCGCCACTCGCCGCGGGCAAAGCGCCACAGGGCGATCCACGGCCCCAGCAGCCAGCGTCCGAGCAGGCTGTTGTTGCAGCGCAAAATAGCCCGCGTCACAGTGCCGCAGGCCGCGTATTCGGCGGCGCTCAAATACCAGGATTCGCTGTCCTCGCGCGGATCGGTGAGCGCCGCCTCGTGGTGTGCCAGATGGCTGTCGCGATAGCGCGCAAAGGGCAGCCACAACGACAGTGGCACACCGGCGAGCAGGGCGTTGAGGCGCGCGCTGCGGGTCGGATGGCCGTGGCTGGCCTCGTGTTGCAGCGAGCCGTGCAGGCAGAGCAGCGGCCCGAGCAACAGCGGCAGCAGCCACGCCGGCCAGTGCGCGGCCAGTGCGGTGAGCGCCAGCCAGGCGGGGTAGATGGCGGCGATCAGCAGCCAGGTGGGCAGTTCCAGGCGCTGCCAGCGCGGTGCGACAATGGCTGCCTGCGGCCCGAAAAGGGGGCCGTCGATGGCCGTCCCGCAACCCGTTGGCGCAACGGCCACAGCTTGCGGCGTGCTGGGTGTTGCGGTGTGGAGTTGGCTTGCGCCGGGTTCGGGGCGGGGCGAGGTGAACTCGCTGCGCGAGCGCTGTGACGGCTTGTTTGCAGGCATGGTTTGGCGAGGCTCAATGGTCTCCGGGCCGCCGACTGTGTCATCAAACCGTCATCGCACACGGTGCGCATGCACCGAGAACCTGCACAAAACATAGAGATCACATCATTTTGGTGTGAAAAGTCACGTGTTGTTGCATAAAAGCATGCCGGCCGACCCGCATGCTGCGGGCAGCGGCCGCTGCCGTGTCACTGCCACAGGCGCTCAGTCCGCCGGGCGCTGCAGCATCCGCCCCATGTCGCGCCCGCCGAGCAGATGCATGTGCAGGTGCGGCACCTCCTGGCGACCGTGCTCCTTGCAGTTGATGATCAGCCGGTAGCCGGAATCGCCGATGCCTTCGTCGCGACCGAGCTTTTGCGCCACCACCAGCATGCGGCCGAGGGTCTGCTCGTCGTCCGGGCTGATGTCGTCGGCGGTGGGAATGATCCGGTTGGGCACGATCAGAATATGGGTTGGCGCCGCCGGGCTGATATCGCGAAAAGCGGTGACCAGATCATCCTGATAGACCGTGTCGGAGGGGATCTCCCCGCGGATGATTTTTGCGAACAGGGTGTCTTCTCGTTGTTCTGCGGACATGCGTGGCTCCTGCGACTTCGAGCGCTGTCACGCTGTTCGAAGTCAATCGATGGGCTGGATGAGGGTGGCCATTATCGACCCGCGGCGGACACTTGTCACACCGCTTGCCAGCCGTCGGGGCGGCGGTTACGGTAGCCGCCCACCGCAATGCAGCGCGATTCGCAAGGGGCGCCCGTGGACCAGTTCAAGGCTTTTCGCATCCACCAGCAGGACAAGCAGATCGTCGCCGGCTTCGAGCAGATGACAGTCGATCAGCTGACCGAAGGCGAGGTCGTCGTGCGCGTCGCCTACTCGGATATCAACTACAAGGATGCGCTCGCCGCCACCGGCAAGGGCCGCATCCTGCGCAGGTTCCCGCTCAACGGCGGCATCGATTTTTCCGGCACGGTGATCAGCTCCGAAGACGCCCGATACAGTGCCGGCGACAAGGTGCTGGTCTGCGGCGCGCAACTGTCGGAGATCTACGATGGCGGCTACAGCGAGGTCGCGCGGGTGCCCGGCGATGCCATCGTGCCGCTGCCGCAGCAGCTCAGTCTGCGCGATGCGATGGCCATCGGCACCGCCGGCTACACCGCCGCGATCGCCGTTTGCCGCATGCAGGACAACGGCCAGGTGCCGGAGCGCGGGCCAATCGTCGTCACCGGCGCTACCGGCGGCGTCGGCAGCTTCGCCATCGACCTGCTCGCCGGTCTCGGCTACGAGGTGCTGGCCTTCACCGGCAAGACCGGGCAGGAGCCCTATCTGCGCGCGCTCGGCGCCAGCGGGCTGATCGACCGCAACGAGATCGAAATGGGCAGCAAGCCGCTGGAAAACGCGCAGTGGGGCGGGGCGGTGGATAACGTCGGCGGCGACACCCTCGGCTGGCTGACGCGCACCGTGGTGCCCTGGGGCAATATCGCCTCGATCGGCCTGGCCGGTGGCTTCAAGCTGGAGACCACGGTGATGCCGTTCATTCTGCGCGGCGTCAGCCTGCTCGGCATCAACTCGATCGAAATGCCGCTGTCGGTGCGCGCCCGCGCCTGGCAGCGCCTCGGCGGCGATCTCAAGCCGCGCCATCTCGATACCATCGCGCCGCGCACGATTGAATTCGAGCAGCTGCCGAACGCCTTCGACGATTATCTCGATTCCAGGGTCACCGGCCGCACGGTGGTGCGCATCGGCGGAGACGAGTGATGGGCAATCGTCTGTCGAAAATCTACACCCGCACCGGCGACAAGGGCACCACCGGCCTGGGCGACGGCACGCGCGTCGACAAGGATTCCCGCCGCGTCTGCGCCTACGGCAGCAGCGACGAGCTGAACTCGATCATCGGCATGGTATTGGCCGAAGACAGCCTGTCCGACTACCTGCGCCGGGTGCTCAGCGAGATCCAGCACCACCTGTTCGATCTCGGCAGCAGCCTCGCCGTACCCGGCTACAACACCATCAGCCAGGCGCACATCGACTGGCTGGAGAGCGTGCTCGACAAGCTCAACGCCGACCTGCCGTACCTGAAGGAATTCATCCTGCCGGCGGGCGGGCGGGCGACCTCCGCCTGCCATCTGGCGCGCACCGTGTGCCGTCGCTGCGAGCGCGAGATCGTCAGCCTGGGGCGCGACGAAGAGTTGCCCGAATTCAGCCTCGCCTACGTCAACCGCTTGTCCGACCTGCTGTTCGTGATCTGCCGCGTGCTGGCGCGCGCCGAGGGCGGCGCCGAAGTGCTCTGGCAGCGCAACCGGCCACCGATGCCGCTGGACTGAACGCAAGAGATAGATAAAAGATGAAAGAATTTCCGCTCGATCGCAGCGAGACGCGCGACAACTTCGCGCACTTTCTCGATATCCCCACGCGCTGGAACGACAACGACCAGTACGGCCACGTCAACAACGCCAAGTACCACAGTTTCTACGAACTGGTGGTCGCGCATTATCTGGAAGTGCTCAATGGGCTGGATCTGAACAACGGCCCGGTCAAGCCGTTCACCGCCGAAAACCTGTGCCGCTACCACAGCTCGCTGGCCTTCCCGGATGTGGTCGAGGCCGGCCTGCGCGTGGCTCGACTGGGCAACTCCAGCGTGCGCTACGAACTGGGCCTGTTCGCCAAGGGCCGCGAGCCGGTCTGCGCCACCGGGTATTTTGTCGACGTGTTCGTGGATTCCGCGAGTCAGCGGCCGACCACCATTCCGGATAATCTGCGCGAAGTGCTGTCGCGATTGGTGATCGAATAGACCGGCAGCGCGCAGAGGGCGCGCCACCGCCATCCCCGCCGAGTTCCGCGTCGCGCCGGACTGCGCATCATCGCCTCAATCGGCACTGCCCGCGCCGCTGTCGTCGCCGCAGATCTGCCCGCGGCGAGCAGCGTCAAGTCGCGGCGATCAGCAGGCCGACGCCGAGCAGTGTCGGCGTCAGCAGTGTCGCGGCCACATTGGCCGCCAGAAAGTGCGGCTGGCCGCCCAGTTTTTCGCCGTGGCGCCGCGCGCCGCGCCAGGCGATCACCCCCAACAGCAGCGGCGGCAGGCCGAGCAGCGTCGTCGGCGGCAGCGCGCTGGCCGCTACGGCGAGTGCCAGCAGCAGCGCGCAGGCCAATAGCGAAGCGGCGTAGACGTCGCTGGCGCGGCGCGCCCCGTAGGCGATGACGAAGTGGCGGCGACCGACGCTGCGGTCGGCGTCGACATCGGGGAACTGGTTGAGCAGCAGCAGGTTATTGACCAGAAAGAAGGCCAGCAGCGCCGCCAGCCAGGCGCTGGCCAGGTGCTGTCCGGCGAGCAGATAACTGCTGCCGCTGACCATCAGCAGGCCGAAGCCGGTGCCCGGGGCGATCAGACAAAGCCAGGGACGGCGATTCAGCGGCCCGGTGTAGCTGAGGATCAGCGCCACGCCGGCCAGACCCAGCGGCGCGATGCCCCAGCCGCGCGTGACCACGGCCCAGGCGCCGATCAGCAGGGTCAGAGCCAGGCTGGCCCGGCTCAGGCGCAGTACTGCCGGCGCCTGCTGCGGCGCTGCGGGCAGGGCACCGCTGCCGCCGCTGAAAGGGGTGCGCGCGGTGCGCAGATCCAGCCCGCTGGTGAAATCGAGGTATTCGTTGTGGCTGTTGACGGCGATGTGCGCAGCCAGCGCGCCGAGCAGGGTCAGCGCCAGTGTGCCCGGCTCGGGGCTTGCGCCGGCGGCCATCGCCGCGCTGGCGCCGAGGAATACGCAGGCCAGGCTGAGCAGCAGAAAGGGCGGGCGAGCGCTGCGCCACAGGGTGGCGGCGTTTGCTGGAATCGGGGACATGCCGGGCTCCGCGGCGGCGCCGTTGATGTCGGCGCGGGTATTGTGCCGGCTGCTGCCGGCTGGTCAAGCCGCCGCCGGCCGATGCGCCCGTCGCCCGTCTGCGCGGCCTTCGATGGCGCGCTCGGCGCGCGGAAAATCCGCGCCGCGCAAGGGCCGCGCGACAGGCCGCTGGCCTGGGCACCGCCTGGCTGGTGGCGCGCCCGCTTCAGCCGGCGTAGCCCGGGTTGTTGTCGAGACCTTTCACCTGCGGCGAATTCAGATCCACCTTGTCGATGTGTTTCTTGTCGCGCAGGTAGCTGGCGAGCACATCCCAGACCGCCGGGTTGGCCGGGTCGTCCTGCACCGCGGGGTCGTTGACATTGGCCCAGCCGGCGACGACGTAGTTTTTCGAGGCGTCGATGGCCTTGCCGTCGAGGCTCATGTCGCTGATCCGCTGGCCGATTTCGCGGGTCGGGTCGACGCTGAACTTCATTCCGCCGACGCGCACCATGTCGCCGCCCTGCTGGTAGTAGGGGTCCTCGTGGAAGAGGTTGTCGCAGACGTCTTCGAGGATGGTCTTGATCATCTCGCCGGAGAGTTCGCTGCGCGTGCTCGCCGGGTAGGTCAGCGCCACCTGGGTCATCATGTCGCCGTAGGTGATGTCGCCGGGCAGCAGACTGGTGCCCCAGCGCACCCCGGCGGAGAAGGAGATCTGCGCGTCGCGCTCCTGCATCAGCGCATCGCAGAGGACCTGATCCCAGGTGCCGGAGAAGTTGCCGCGGCGGTAGAGGGTGACATCGCTGGTCGCCAGCACCTGGCCGAGGCGCTCGCCGGTGTTGAAGGTCTCGCCGCGATAGCTGACTTGCATGTCGTGCACGCTGTCGATGTGCGCCTGCATTTCGGCATCCGCCGGCAGCAGATTGGCGAAGACCGGCAGCAGCTGGAAGCGGTGGCCGCGCACCTTGCCGCCCTGGACGTCGAAATCCAGCACGCCGAGAAACTTGTTGTTGGAGCCGGCGTTCATCACCAGCGTGGTGCCGCCGTCGTTTTTCACCGGCATCGCCTGCGGCACCGCGTCGTGGGTGTGGCCGCCGAGGATGGCGTCGATGCCGGATACCCGGCTGGCCATTTTCAGATCCACATCCATGCCGTTGTGCGACAGCACCACGACCACTTCCGCGCCCTCTTCGCGGGCCGCGTCGACGGTCTCCTGCATGCGCTCGTCGCGGATGCCGAAGCTCCACTCCGGGATCAGGTAGCCGGGGTTGGCGATCGGCGTGTAGGGGAAGGCCTGGCCGATGACGGCGACGTTGACGCCGTTCTGCTCGCGGATCACGTAGGGTTTGAACACCGCTTCTTCGAAGTCGCGATCGACCACATTCTGGGCGACGAAATCGATGCCGGCGTCGGCGAAATCGTTCTCCAGCACCTCCATCACGCGCTCGGCGCCGAAGGTGAATTCCCAGTGGCCGGTCATGATGTCGACGCCGAGAATCTTCTGCGCGTCGATCACATCCTGGGCGTTGGTCCACAGCGAGGTGGCGCTGCCCTGCCAGGTGTCGCCGCCGTCCAGCAGCAGCGCCCCGGGGCGGCTGGCGCGCAGCTGCTTGACCAGCGTCGCCAGGTGCGCGTAGCCGCCGATCCTGCCGTACTTCTGCGCCGCCTCGGTGAAGTTGAGGTAGGTGAAGGCGTGCGCCAGCGGGCCGCCGGGGGGCAGGCCGAACTGTTCGAGAAAGGCATCGCCGACCAGATGTGGCGCGCGGCCGCGCATGCCGTGCACACCGATGTTGATGCTCGGCTCGCGAAAGTGCACCGGATTGAGCTGCGCGTGGCAGTCGGTGTAGTGCAGCAGGTGCACATTGCCGTAGCGGGGCAGGTCGTAGAAGTCGCTGCCCAGACTGGCGCTGCTGGCAGCGGCGGCGCGCTGGGCGGGGAGTCCGCTGGCGGCAGCCACCGCCAGCATCTGCAGGAATTCTCGGCGCGAGAGGTTCATTTTGATGGCTACTCTTTATGTGTTTATTGCGCTGCGCGATGGTTGCCCGCGCAGCTTGAAATCAGTGCGCTATTGTGCGCGATGCAGCGCACATTCCAAGCCCCCTGTCGAGATAGGCCGACGGCGCCCCGGGGATGATCCGGCGGCGGCGCGGAACTTGTCGCCACAGCGCCGTTCACAGGCAGGCATTGCAGCGCGGAGAGCCGGATGACGCAGACCAGCAGACGACAGCAATCAGCCGGGCCCGGCGGCAAGGCCCGCCGCCAGCCGCCACGGCGCGCCGGCTCAGCCGGTTTCGCCGCACTGCGCTGGCTGGTTTTTGCGCTCTGTCTGCTGCCGCTGGCGGCGCTGGTGCGGGCTGCGCTGCAGGGCGAGCTCGGCGCCAATCCGATCGAGGCACTGGAGCGCGCCACCGGCGAGTGGGCGCTGCGCTTTCTGCTCATCACCCTCGCCGTGACGCCGCTGCGCAAGTTGCTCGGCCGCGGCTGGCCGCTGCGCCTGCGGCGCATGCTCGGGCTCTACACCGGCTTTTATGCGCTGCTGCATCTGCTGTGCTGGCTGTGGCTGGACCAGCGCTTCGACTGGGCCGCCATCGGCAGCGACATCGCCGAGCGACCCTACGTGCTGGTCGGCGCGCTGGCCGCGCTGATCATGCTGGCGCTGGCGCTGACGTCGCCGCAGGCCGCGGTGCGCCGGCTCGGCCGCCGCTGGCAGCCGCTGCACCGGCTGATCTACCCGATGGCCGCACTGGTGATGCTGCATTACGTGTGGCTGACCAAGGCCGACTACCTCGAACCCGCCGCTTATCTGCTCGCGCTGCTGCTGCTGTTCTGTGCGCGGCTGCCGGATCTGCTCGCCGGGCGGCGCTGATGAGTCCGCAGCGCAGGTGATGCCGATAAAGCAGCACCCGCGCGACAATCTGTGCTAACGCGCGGTAAATCCGCGGGCTTAGACTCAGGCGCAACCGCCATCAGAGCGGTGTCCAAAAACAACATTCGGGAGGGGCGGATGGCCGTAGCCACGCAGCCCGCGCGCGATTGCATCCGCTTCCTGCTCGACGGCGAGCCAGTCGAGCTGCGCGATGTTGATCCCACCCGCAGCCTGCTGCAGTACCTGCGCGAAGACCTGCGCCGCACGGGCAGCAAAGAAGGCTGTGCAGAGGGCGATTGCGGCGCCTGCAGCGTGGTGCTCGGCGAGCTGTCGAGCGACGACCAGCGCGTCCGGCTGCGCGCTGTCAACGCCTGCATCCAGTTTCTCCCCGCCCTCGACGGACGCGCCCTGTTCACCGTCGAGAGCCTCGGCCGGCCCGGCGATCTGCACCCGGTGCAGCGTGCGCTGATCGATTGCCATGCCTCTCAGTGCGGTTTCTGCACGCCCGGCTTTGCCATGTCCCTGTTCGCCCTTTATCGCGGCAATCCGGCGCCGAGCCGTGCGCAAATCGAGGACGCCCTGTCCGGCAACCTGTGCCGCTGCACCGGCTACCGGCCGATCATCGACGCCGCGCTGCAGATGTACCGCCCGGCCGCCGACAGCGGCGGGTGCGGCAGCGACGACTGGCTGCGTCGCCCCGCCAGCGCCGATCGCGACGCTGAACCCTGCGCCGGTGAGCGCGCCCTGGCCGCGCAACTGCGCGAGCTGCGCGACCAGCGGCCACTGGCCATCACCTGCGGCGCGCGCCGCCACCACCAGCCGACCCGCCTCGATCAGCTGGCCGCGCTGCTGCTGGCCGAGCCGCAGGCGCTGCTGCTGGCCGGCGGCACCGACATCGGCCTGTGGGTCACCAAGCAGCAGCGCGAGCTGGGCACGGTGATCCAACTCACCCGGGTCGCCGAGTTGCAGCGCATCGACCAGCGC
>CBFCYW010000077.1:0-17965 GCA_965602395.1 uncultured Chromatiales bacterium | reverse complement strand
CGCCAGTCTAGCGATGGCGGCGGGGGGCGAAAAGCTGCGGCGCGCCGGGGGGGGGGCGCGCCGCGAAGCAGGCGTCGCCGGGCCAGCCTGTGGCGGCCCGACGATGCCTGGGGGGCGGGGATCAGTTGCCGCGGGTGAATTCCGGATAGGCATCCAGGCCACATTCGGAGATGTCCACGCCTTCGTACTCCTCTTCCTCCGAGACGCGGATGCCGAAGAGGGTCTTGAGCAGCATCCACAACACGAAGCTGGCGGCGAAGGTCCAGGCAAAGATGGTGGCGATGCCCATCAGCTGCGCGCCGAAGTTGGCGTCGCCATTGCTCAGCGGCACCGCCAGCAGCCCCCAGATGCCGACCACGCCGTGCACCGAGATGGCGCCGACCGGGTCGTCGATGCGCAGCTTGTCCATGAAGATGATGGAGAACACCACGATCGCGCCACCGACGGCGCCGATCAGCGTCGCCGCCAGCGGGCTGGGTGCCAGCGGTTCGGCGGTGATCGCCACCAGTCCGGCCAGCGCGCCGTTCAGCGCCATGGTCAGATCGGCCTTGCCGAAGCGCAGGCGTGCGGCGAGCAGCGCGGCGACCACGCCGCCGGCGGCGGCCATGTTGGTGTTGACGAACACCAGCGCCACGGCGTTGGCTTCCTCGACGTTGGAGATCTTCAGCTCCGAGCCACCGTTGAAGCCGAACCAGCCCATCCACAGGATGAAGGTGCCCAGCGTGGCCAGCGGCAGATTGGCGCCGGGGATCGCGTTGACCGAGCCGTTGCTGGTGTACTTGCCACGGCGCGGGCCGAGCAGGATGACCCCGGCGAGCGCCGCCGCGGCGCCACACATGTGCACCACGCCGGAACCGGCGAAATCGGAGAAGCCGGCGGCGTCGAGGAAGCCACCGCCCCATTTCCAGTATCCCTGCAGCGGGTAGATGACCGCGGTAAACACCACCGCAAAGCCGAGGAAGGCCCACAGCTTCATGCGCTCGGCGACGGCGCCGGAGACGATCGACATGGCGGTGGCGACGAACACCACCTGGAAGAAGAAGTCGGACATGCCGGAGTAGTAGGGCGCATCCTCGCCGCCGGCGATCACCGCGGCGGTGTCGTTATCGCCGCCGATCAGAAAGGAAACGCCCGGCCAGAAGCTGTTTACCGCCTCGCCGGGGTACATGATGTTGTAGCCGACCAGCATGTACATCAGGCAGGCGATGGCAAACAGAGAGATGTTTTTGGTGAGGATCTCGGCGGTGTTCTTGGCGCGCACCAGGCCGGCTTCGAGCATTGCGAAGCCGGCGGCCATCCACATGACCAGCGCTCCCGACATCAGAAAGTAAAAGGTATCCAGCGCGTAGCTGAGTTCGAGCAGTTTTTCCACGATCAGTCTCCGGTGTATGAATGCTTGTCGCGCGGCGGGCTCAGAGCGCCTCGTGGCCGCTTTCGCCGGTGCGGATGCGCACCACCTGTTCGAGCTCGGTGACGAAAATCTTGCCGTCGCCGATCTTGCCGCTGTGTGCGACGCGGCTGATGGCCTCGATCACCTGCTCGACCTGATCGGCGGAGATGGCCACTTCCAGCTTCGTTTTCGGCAGAAAATCGACGACGTATTCGGCGCCGCGGTAGAGCTCGGTATGGCCTTTCTGGCGCCCGAAACCCTTGACCTCAGTGACGGTGACGCCTTTCACGCCGATCTCGGAGAGGGCTTCGCGCACCTCGTCGAGCTTGAAGGGCTTGATGATCGCAGTGACCAGCTTCATGGTCGGCTCCCGGTTGCGTTGTTACGGTTGACGCAGAGCGACAGCAGGAGTCGTGCCAATTTTTTAAATTAATTAATAATCAGAAAGTTAGCGGATTTTCTGGTCGGATTTTTGCCCTGTTGCACCGGCTTGGCGCCGGTTCGAAGGCGCTCTGCCCCGAGTTGGTGCAGGTGTCGCGCGCGGCCCCGCAGCGGGGCGCTTGGGGTACACTGGCGAACGGTTAAAGTGAGGAATGACGCCATGATCGACACCCGCCCGCTGGATGAGATCGCCGAGTCGCTGAGCAAACTGCTGCCGCCCGGCATGGCCGAGCTGAAGGCCGATTTCGAGCGCAATGCGCGCGCCGCTGTGCAGGGTGCGCTGGAGAAGATGGATCTGGTCACCCGCGAGGAATTCGACGTGCAGGTGGCGCTGCTGGCGCGCACCCGCGCCAAACTGGACGCACTGGAGGCGCGCGTCGCCGCGCTGGAGGGCGGCCTCGACCCCGAAGCCCCCGAGTCGGCGCCCACCGCCGAATAGATCGCATCGCTGCCAGGGACGGCCGCAACCGCTGACAGAGAGGGAACTCGATGACACTCGCCACCGTTCACACCCGCGCCCTCGCCGGGGTCGATGCCACCCCGGTGCAGGTCGAAGTGCACCTTTCCGGCGGCCTGCCGCAGCTGAACATCGTCGGCCTGCCCGAGACCGCGGTGAAGGAGAGCAAAGATCGCGTGCGCGCCGCGCTGATCAACGCCGGCTTCGACTTCCCGCCGCGGCGCATCACCGTCAACCTCGCCCCCGCCGATCTGCCCAAAGAGGGCGGTCGCTACGATCTGCCGATCGCCATCGGCATCCTCGCCGCCTCCGGACAGGTACCGCTGGAACCGCTCGCCGGGCACGAATTCATCGGCGAACTGTCATTGGCCGGCGAGCTGCGCCCGGTGCGCGGCGCGCTGCCCAGCGCGCTGGCGGCGCGCGACGCCGGTCGCCGCTTGGTGCTGCCCGCGGAAAACGGCGCCGAGGCCGCGCTGGCCTGCGGCGATGCCGCCCTCGCTGGCGCCAGCCTGATCGCCGTGTGCCGCCACCTGTGCGCAGAGGAGCCGCTCGGCGCGGTGCAGCCGCAGCCGTCGTCGAGCGCCATCGACGCCCCCGACCTGCTCGACGTGCGCGGTCAGTTTCACGCCAAGCGGGCGCTGGAGGTGGCCGCCGCCGGCGGTCACAACCTGCTGTTTGTCGGCCCGCCGGGCACGGGCAAATCGATGCTCGCCGCGCGCCTGCCCGGCATTTTGCCGCCGATGAGCGAGCGCGAAGCGCTGCAGGCGGCGGCCGTGGCCAGCGTCGGTCGCGACGGCTTCGACCCCGCCAGCTGGGGCCGGCGGCCATTCCGCGCGCCGCACCACACCGCCTCCGGGGTGGCGCTGGTCGGCGGCGGCGGCAACCCCAAGCCGGGTGAGATCAGCCTCGCCCACCGCGGCGTGTTGTTTCTCGACGAGCTGCCGGAGTTCGAGCGCAGCGTGCTCGACGTGCTGCGCGAGCCGCTGGAGAACGGCCACATCACCATCTCCCGCGCCGCCCGCCAGGCCGAGTACCCGGCGCGCTTTCAACTGGTCGCGGCGATGAACCCCTGTCCCTGCGGCGAGGCCGGCGGCGGCCGCTGCCGCTGCACCGTCGAGCAGGTACTGCGCTATCGCGGGCGGCTCTCCGGGCCGTTTCTCGACCGCATCGATCTGCAGGTGGAAGTGCCGCGGGTGGACATGGCCGCGCTCGGCGCCGAGCTGCCCGACGGCGAGCCCTCGGCGGCGGTGCGCGAGCGGGTGGCGGCGGCGCGCGAGCGGATGCTGGCGCGCGCCGACTGCGCCAATGCGGAGTTGGGGCCTGGCGATGTGGCCCGCGATTGCGCCCTGCAACCGAGCGGCGAGCAGCTGCTGATGCGCGCCGTCGAGCGCCTGGGCCTGTCCGCGCGGGCTTATCATCGCGTGCTAAAGGTGGCGCGCAGCATTGCCGATCTGGCCGGTGCGGCGGCCATCGACGAAGCCCATCTGGCCGAGGCGCTGGGCTATCGGGCGCTGGATCGGGCGCCGCAGTAGGTGCGGTGGCGGCGCGCGCTGCCATTCGGGTCGATTCAGTCGCGCTCGCCCAGGCTCAACTCGTCGGCCAGCTCGCCGAGTGTTTTTACCGCGGATTCGATGCGCTCCGACCAGGGGTGGCCAGCGCACAGGCGGACGAAATTCTGATACTTGCCGGTGGCCGAGAACAGCGTGCCCGGGGTGGCGCTGATGCCGGCCGCGAGGGCGCGCTGGTAGAGCATGTTGGAGTCCACTCCGCGCGGCAGCTGCACCCACAGCGTCGCGCCGCCCTGCGGGCGGCTGGCGCGGGTGCCGGCGGGGAAGTGCTCGCCGATGGCGTAGCGCAGGCGCTCGACCTGCTCGCGGCAGGCGCGGCGCAGGCGCGCCAGATGGCGGTCGTAGTGGCCGCCGCGCAGGAATTCGGCCATCGCCATCTGCGTCACCGAGGCCGAGGCCGAGCTGTTGAGCTGCTTGCCGTGGGCGATCTGCTGGCGAAAGCGGCCGGGCAGCACCCAGCCGACCCGATAGCCGGGGGCGACGGTCTTGGAGACCGATGAGCAGGTGATCACCAGCCCCTCGCGATCATAGGCCTGATAGCTGCGCGGGCGGCTGTTGCCGAAGTACAGATCGCCCATCACGTCGTCCTCGATCAGCGGGATGCCGCGCTGTGCCAGCAGTTGCACGACTTCGGCCTTGTTCACTTCGGGCATCAGTCCGCCGGTGGGGTTGCTGAAGTTGGCCACGCTGAGCACCGCTTTTACCGGGTGCGAGTCCAGTGCCCGCGCCAGCGCCTTCGGGCACATGCCGTCCTGCGGGTCGGTGTCGATCTCCAGCGCCAGCATGCCGAGGCGTTCGATGATCTGCAGGCCGCAGAAGTAGGTCGGCGATTCCACGGCGATGATGTCGCCGGGTTTGGCCACCGCCTGCAGCGCCACCGCCATGCCTTCGGTGGCGCCGGTGGTGATGACGATGTCGTCCGGCGCTACCTCGCAGCCCAGATCTGCGGAGCGGAAGGCGATCTGCCGGCGCAGCTCGCTGTTGCCGGGGGCGAAGGTGTAGTTGACGGAATCCTCCGGATCGCGCGAGATGACCTGGCGCAGGGCGCGGTTGAGGGCGCGCACGGGCAGCAGTTCCGGGGCGGGGTTGGCGATGCCCAGCGGCACGATATCCGGCTGGTTGGCCAGCGAGAAAATGGTCTCCACGGTGTTGCCGAACTGTACCGGGCGCGGCAGGGCGCGCGGGTTGGTTTTCTGCGGCGGTGCCGGGTCGACGCGCGGCCGGCTGCGCACGTAGAAGCCGGACTGCGGCCGCGATTCGATCAGGCCGGCCTCTTCGAGGTTGACGTAGCCCTGCATCACGGTGGCGACGCTGACCTGCAGCTGCTTGCTCATCTTGCGCAGCGAGGGCACGCGGTCGCCGGCCTTGAGGGTGCCGTTGTCGATCATGCCGCTGACCAGCTCGGCGACCTGGTCGTACAGGTAGTTGTCGCGTTGAGAACTGTACATGTCTTTTCTGCTATTCCTGACCAAACTGTTATGGTCTAAATATGTGATGATTGTATCTGTTACGGATACTGTCTGACCAATACAATTCGCAACCATTGAACAACAGCGCGCCGCGACGGGAAAACATCCCGCAGCGGCACAACCCAAGGAGTCAACACCCATGACCGCCGCCACCGCTTTTACCGCTTGCAAAGTTTCCCGTGCAAACAGCGATCTGCTCGTCAGTGCCGCCATCTACAACCTCGTGCAGCGTGCCGAGGCTTTGTTCAGCGACACCGTTGGCACCATCGCCCTGTGGTACAAGCGCGCCGAGCAGCGCCGTATGATCGCGTCGCTCAGCGATTCCGTGCTCACTGACATCGGCCTGACTCGCTGGGAAGCCACGCTCGAAGCTGAAAAACCCTTTTGGATCAAATAATCTGGTCTACACTCTTTATCGGTGACGCGATTTCTGTGCATTACCCCGCAGAGACGCATTGAGCCAAGGATGGCTCGCTCTCTTCGCACAGCGCGTCCTGACGTTTTCCTCCTCCCCCCTTGGTGCCGCCACAGAGCGGCACTTTTTTTGTCTGCTGGAAATGCCTTTTCCGGTCAGCTGTACCACATGACTGTTTTCCGTATAGTAACAGTTTGTCGGGGCCGCTATCGCTCCCGCAAAGCGACCGGCAGCATGCTATAAGGCCCCATTTTCAAAGTGGCTTCGGCGGTGTTCCCGCCGCTGTTCCCCGCCTGCCCGCCCGGAGCCTTGCGCATAGATGTTGACCAATACCGCTCCGCTCTATCTCGCCGTGGTGCTGATCTGGGGTTCCAGCTGGCTGGCGATCAAGTACCAGCTCGGCGTCGTCGATCCCATGGCTTCGGTCGCCTATCGCTTTTTGCTGGCCGCCGTGCTGCTGCTGCTGTGGTGTCGCTGGCGCGGCCTGTCGCTGCGCCACGCGCCGCGCGATCACGCCTTCATGGCCTTGCAGGGCGCGCTGCTGTTCAGCCTCAACTACCTGGTTTTTTACTGGGCCACGGAGGTGCTCACCACCGGGCTGCTGGCGGTGGTTTTCTCGACCATCGTGCTGATGAATCTGGTCAATGCGGCGTACATGTTCGGCCAGCCGGTGAGTGCGCGCGTCGGTCTGGGGGCGGCCTTGGGCCTGGGCGGTATTGCGCTGGTGTTCTGGCCCGAGCTGCGGGCCTTCGGCAGCGGTGCCGACGCGGCCGCCGCCTGGCGCGGGCTCGGCCTGTCGCTGCTCGGCACGCTGCTGGCATCGCTGGGTAACATGGCCTCGCTGCGCAACCAGCGCGCCGGTATCTCGGTGTTGCAGAGCAATGCCTGGGGGATGAGCTACGGCGCGCTGATCAGCTGTCTGCTGTGCCTGCTGGCCGGTGTCGAATTCGCCTGGGACTGGCGGCCGGCCTACGGCCTGTCGCTGGCCTATCTCGCGGTGTTCGCCTCGATCTTTGCCTTCGGCGCCTACCTGACTTTGGTCGGGCGCATCGGTGCCGGCCGCGCGGCCTACGCCACGGTACTTTTCCCACTGGTGGCACTGGGCCTGTCGACGCTGTTCGAAGGCTATCGCTGGTCGCCGGAATCCTTCGCCGGCATCGCGCTGGTGCTGCTCGGCAATCTGCTGGTGCTGGCGCCACAGCGCCGCGCCTGAGTCGCCCCGCCGAAGCCGAACCCGTTGTCGGCTCAGTCGGCCGCAGTAAAGCGGCGCAGATCGGCGATGAAGCGCTCGCGCTGCCAGAGATGCGGTGAGTGGTCGGTGCCGGCGTAGACGTGCAATTGTGCGGCGGGCATCGCATCGCGCACCCACTCGGCCAGCTCGACGCTGTAGAACTGGCTCTGGTCGCCGTGGACCAGCAGGGTCGGCAGGTGGATCTGTGCCAGCAGATCGCGGTAGTCGGCCGTCGCCAGTGTCTTCCACACCTCGATCAGCGGCTCCGGCGGCAGCTCGCGCAGCTGTTCGCGCACCCGCTGGAAGCCGGTCGAGTTGCGCGCGTAGTTGTCCCGCGCGCGCGGGTTGTGGCCGTCCGCGGCGAGGCGCAGCACGGCCTCGGCGAAGTCGCTTTCGAGGCGGGCGATGAAGTCCGCATTGCGCGCTGCGTCGAAGTCGCCGTAGATGCCGTGCGCCCAGTCGTCGTCGGTGAGCAGCCGCGGCGATTGGTCGACCAGCACCAGCTTCGCCAGATGCGCGTCGCCGAACTGGCGGATGTGCTCCCAGCAGGTCAGCGCGCCCATCGAGTGGCCGAGCAGGATCGGCCGTTGCAGCGCGAAGTGCTCGATCAGGTTCATCAGATCGCGGGCCATCCGCGGCAGGCTCGGTGTCTCGCCGTCGCGCAGCGGATGGCCGCCGTGACCGCGCGCATCCCAGCAGTAGCAGCGGTGGCCGTCGGCCAGCGCCTCGGCATAGGGCAGCCATTCGGCGTGCGAGGAGGTCCAGCCGTGCAGGAACACCAGCGGCGGCCCCGCGCCGAGCGTGCGGACGTGGATCGCGGTGCCGTCGTCGGCCTCAAACTGCTGCGCGCTCAAATCGATTCTCCGGGTGTCGGCGCCGCTGCCGCGGCGCGCTGCGGGCGGGTACGATACGCACTTTTCAGCCGGGAGCGAAGGCATGCACTACGACTTCGACCAGCCGCCCGAGCGGCGCGATACCGACAGCTTCAAGTGGGCGCGCTACGCCGGTCGCGACGTGTTGCCGATGTGGGTCGCGGACATGGAGTTCGCCGCGCCGCCAGAGGTGCTCAATGCCCTGCGCCGGCGCCTCGACCACGGTGTGCTCGGCTACGCCCAGCCCGGCGCCGCGCTCAACGAGGCGGTCTGCGCGGCGCTGCAGCGCGATCACGGCTGGGCGGTGGAGCCCGACTGGCTGGTCTGGCTGCCGGGGGTGGTGCCGGGGATGGCGGCCTGCTGCCGGATCGCCGGCGAGGCGGGCGACGAGGTGCTCACCAGTCCGCCGATCTACCACCACTTTCTGCACATCGCCCAGCCGGCCGGGCGCAGCCTGCTCAGCGTGCCGCTGCGCCGCGACCAGAGCGGCGAGTACGGCTTCGATCTCGACGCCCTGCGCGCCGCCATCGGCCCGCGCACGCGGCTGCTGCTGCTGTGCAATCCGCACAACCCGGTGGGCCGCGTGTATCGCCGCGAGGAGCTGCGCGCGCTGCTCGAACTGTGCGCCGAACACGACTTGCTGATCTGTAGCGACGAGATCCACTGCGACCTGGTCCTCGACCAGCGCGCGCGACACCTGCCCTCGGCGCTGGTTCTGCCGGAGTACGCCGGGCGCATGATCACGCTGATGGCGGCATCGAAGACCTACAACCTCGCCGGTATGAATTGCGCCTTCGCGGTGATCGCTGACGCGCGCCTGCGCCGCCGCGTGCGCGAGACCTGCAAGGGCGTGCTGCCGATGATCAACGCCCTCGGCCTGGTGGCCAGCGAGGCCGCCTATCGCGACGGTGAGCCCTGGCGGCGCGCGCTGCTCGACTACCTGCGCGGCAACCGCGCGCTGATCGAGGCCGAGCTGGGCGGCGTCGCCGGCATCGAACTGCTGCCCACCGAGGCCACCTATCTGGCCTGGCTGAAGGTCGATAGCCTCGGCATCGATGACCCGGTGGGCTTTTTCGAGCGCGCCGGCGTCGGCCTGTCCGGCGGCGCACAGTTCGGCGATGGCGACTATCTGCGGCTCAACTTTGCCTGCTCGCGCGGCATGCTCGGCGAGGCGCTGGGGCGCATGCGCCGCGCCCTCGACGCCGGCTGAGGCGCGCGCCGCCGGGCCGCTCAGTCGTCGATCGCGGCGATGCAGGCCAGGTAGGCGCTTTCGAGATCGTCCGCGGCGAACTGTCGGCAGCAGTCGGCGGGCGTGCCGCAGAAGCGCATCCGACCACCGTGGAGGATGCCGATGCGGTCGCACAGCGGGGCCACATCGTTGAGCAGGTGGGTGCTGATGAACAGCGTGCGCCCGGCGGCGCGCGCCTTGGCCAGCTCGTCGAGCACGGCGTGGCGCGCGCAGGGATCGAGGCCGGACAGCGGCTCGTCGAGCACCAGCAGCGGGCGCTGTGACAGCAGTGCGTAGATCAGGCCGAGCTTCTGCGTCATGCCCTTCGAATAGCGCCGCGCCGGTTCGTCCAGCGCGGTGGGGGCGAGATCCAGCCGCTGCGCTGCGGCGAGCGCCGCGTCGCGGCTGTATTCGAGACCGTGCAGCGCCAGCATCAGGCGCAGAAATTCCGCGCCGGTCTGGTGATGGGCCGGCTGAAAGCGCTCGGGCAGATAGGCGAGGTGGCCGCGGGCGTGGCGCAGCTGGTGCCGGTCGCCGAACAGGCTGATGTGTCCGCTGTCCACGGCGACCAGATCCAGCATGGCTTTGATCAGACTGGTCTTGCCGGCGCCGTTGACGCCCATCAGTGCGAAGCATTCTCCGGCGCCGATCTGCAGGCTGACGTCGGCCAGCAGCTGCGGTCGATCGCGGCGGCTGAGATTGATGGACTGGATGTCTACGGCGTACATGCGCGGCATTCAAACGCGCCGGCTCGTCGGCTGCAAGTGGCGGTTGTTGGCCGCGCGGTCGCAATGGCTGGCGGCGATGGTATCGCGCGCGGTTGCGACCGAATCCGCGGCGGCAACGCAAAGAGGCCCGTCGGTGCGGGCCTCTTTGCGGGAGGGAGGGCGCGGCGGCCCGCCCGGTGACGCTGGCTCAGAAGCCGCGCAGCACCGCAGCGCAGTTCTGTTGGCCGCCGGCGATGTTCCACTCGCCAGCGGCATCCTCGCAGCCGTTGGAGGTGGTGCTGTGTACGCGCAGTTCGCCCTGGCTGGCGTTGCCGTCGTCGAGCTTGAGATCCAGCTGCAGGATGATGTTGACCGGGATCTGTGAACCGGTGACCAGCTCGTTGGCGTTGCCACCGTTGCCCGCACCCTGGTTGGTGAAGCCGATTTTGTAGAAGCCGTTGAACGGGTTCTGTGGGCAGGTGCTGGTGGCGCAGTCGGTGTCGGCTACGCTGCCGGCGTTGGCGCCCGCGCCGTCGTAATTACCGGAGATGAAGCCGGCCGCGGCGAGGTGCTCCCAGACGCCGGCCATCTCTGCGGCGTCCTCGACGGTGCCGTCGCCGTCGCCGTCATTGGTCAGGGTGTTGTCGATCTGTGACGTTGCGTTGCTGAAATCACCGGGCAGGCCGTTGTAGCGATCCTGGAAGGCGAACCAGGCGGTACGGATGCCGTTCATGTCGGTGGAGATCGAGCGCACCCGTGCGGAATCGATTAGCTCCTGTCCCTTGAGAATGCCACCCAGGATCAGGCCGATGATCACAAGTACGATTGCGATTTCGACCAGGGTGAAGCCCTGTTGACGCTTCATTGGAGTTAGCCTCTCTGGAATTGGGGTTGGCGGATTCTCCCATTGAAGCAACTACGGTGCCATGGCCCAGGTACGATTTTTTAAATGAAATCAAGGCATTATTGCCGAAATATCGACATATCAGCGTCGATTTTTCAACATCTTGTCGGAGATTTCGTCACCTTGCTGTGCGGTCATCTCGGCGAGTTTGCGGGTCAGGAAGCGCAGCTCCTCCGGGCGGGTGATCTGGCCGCTTTCGATTAGCGCACCGAGCAGTGCGCGGGCCTCTTCGCGCTCGCCGAGATCGGCCTTGAGAAAGATGTGCAGCTGGCGCGCCCAGCCGGGCAGCTGCAGCCCCTGCGTCTGCTGATCCAGCTCGCTGGCCAGGCGGTAGGCGAGTTGCAGGTCGTCCAGCTTGTGCTTGGCCTTGACCGCGGCCTCGGCCATGTAGCGCCAGCGCGCCGCTGGGTCTTCGTGAAAGTGGCGCGCCACCCACTCCAGCATCCAGCGCACCTTGTCGCGATCCGGCACCGATCCGTAAAGGTGCAGCGCGGCGAGCATCGGAAAGCGGTTGTCTTCGTCCAGCGCCAGTTGCAGATCCAGCCAGGCGCCGACCTTGGGGTAGTCGAGGCTGGCCAGCGGCAGGCTCAGGCCGGGTTCGTAGTCGGCGTTCTGCAGCCACAGCGAGAGTGCGCGCGAAAAGGCTGCCGGATCGCCCAGCGCCATGGCGCGGGCCACCGGCTCGATAAATGCCTCCGGCATTTCTGCGGCGACGCGGTTGACCGCCGCGGTTGTGGATAGGCCGGTGGCTTCGCCGCGCTGGCCGGAGGTGGCGCTGGCCAGCAGCAACTGCGCGGCCAGTGCGCTGCCGAACAGCAGCAGCAGCGGGCGTGGCACTTCGCGCAGTTTGCGCTGCTCGCCGGCACCGGGCAGGCGCCACCGCTGTGGCCGGCGCATCACAGCTGCTTGCGGCGCAGATCGACCAGCCCGGCGGCGCAGAGCAGCAGCAGGTACACCGCGGCCTGCGGCAGGCTGCCGCCGAGGGGGATGTCGAGCGCCGCCTGCACCTCGCCGCGCACCAGCCAGTCGACCGGTGCGTAGCGGTCGAAATGCGGCACGATCAGCGCCACGTAATCCACCGCCGCGGCGAGGAAGCGATCGGCCAGCGAGTTGGCGTCGTAAAAGGGGCCGGTGGCCATCAGCTGCAGCGCGCCGATGCCGCGCGCCAGCATGTAGAAGCCGGCGACCGCACAGGTGGCCGCGGTGATGTTGCCGATGGAGATCGCCACCAGCAGCGCGAAGGCGGCCACCAGCGCCAGCTCCAGCAGGTGCCCGATCGCCCAGGCCAGGGCCACCGCCGGCGGCGCGTAGAGCGCCGCGGCGAGGCCGGCCAGCAGCGCCAGATAGGCGGCCAGGGCGAGGTAGCCGAGCAGTTTGCCGAAAAAGTAGTGCTCGCGGCGGATCGGCAGCGAGAAGAACAGCTCGACGATGCGGTCCTCGGCTTCGCGCACCTGGCTGGCGATGATGAACACCGCCAGCAGCAGCGCTCCCAGCCAGCGCAGCGCGAAGCCGACGATGCCGGCCTTGATTTGTGTGGCGTCGGTGAGCGCGGTGTTGCCGATGAACTCGGCCATCAGCACGCAGACCAGCACCAGCCCGGCGGCGATCCACGGCAGGCGCCCGTGGCGGGTTTCGCGGATTGTGTGCCGGGCGATGGCGACAATGTGATGGAACATGCAGAATGCGCCGGTCGTGGGGTCGGGCGGGCCGGCGTCCGCGCAGTCGTGCAACCCGGAATCACCGTCGAATGTCGTTTCAACAGGATATCGCCGAGCGCTGGATTTACAATCCACAGCATCGTCACCGCCTGCTCGGCTTGTCTCTGCTGGCTCTGCACCTGGCGGCGCTGCCGGGCGCTGACGCGGCACTGCGCACCACCTCGCTGTTCTTCCACTTCGCCCTGTTTCTGGTCTGGCAGCCGTTCTGGCGCGGCACCGAGATCCGCACCCGCACCGCGCTGATCCTGCTGGTCTCGGTGAGCGGCCTGCTGATCTGGCCCGGCTCACTGATCCTCACCATGTGGCTGCTGCTGCTCATCGGCCTGCTCGGCGGCGAGTACATCCCCAGCCGCCAGGCCGGGCGCATCCAGTGGCTGGCGGTGGGCGCCTTGTTTCTGATCCTGCTGCTCGGTGTGGTGCCGCAGCTGTTTCAGGCGCAGATCGCCACGCCTTTGCTGGCCGAAGTGGCACGCTACGCCGCTGGCGCCCTGGCCGTGCTGCTGATGCTGTTGCCCGGCGGCGGCCAGGCCGACGAGCACGTCGACTACCTGCGTAGCCTGTCGATCACGCTGATGGCGCTGCTGCTCTCCATGGGCAGCGCGCTGTGGATGTACGTCGCGCAGATCGACTACACCCTGGCGCTGTTCCAGACCCTGCTGTTCGTCGCCGGCTTCATCCTCGCCGTCAACTGGGTGTGGGCCAACCGCTCCGGGCACAGCATTTTGCAAACGCTGTGGAACCGCTACCTGCTCAATCTGGGCACGCCCTTCGAGGATTTCCTGCGCAATCTCTCGGCGCACGCCGGCTCGGCGCGCAAGCCGGAGGAATTCCTGCGCCAGGCGCTGGATGAGCTGCTCAAGCTCAATTGGGTGATCGGCCTGAGCTGCGCTGATCGCGCCGCGGACATCGAGCTGGCGGTGGGCGATGCCGGGGGCGTCGATCTGGCGGTGCGCGAGGGCGAATTCGAGATCGTTTTCTACACCGATCGCCACGTCGGCATCTCCTTCGAGCTGCACCTGCAGCTGCTGGTCCGCTTGATCGGGCACTTCTACCGCGCCCTGCAGCGCGAACGCCAGCTGGAGACTGCGATGCGCATGGAGGCGATCCACCAGACCGGCTCGCGGCTGACCCACGACATCAAAAACCTGCTGCAATCGATGGAGTATCTGGCCGCGGTGGTACAGGCCGCCGGCCCCGAGCAGGCCGAGGACTCGCTGGCGCTGCTGCAGCGCCAGTTCCCCGAGCTGCGCAACCGCCTGCAGCTGACCCTGGAAAAGCTCAAGTCGCCGGAGCAGGAGCACGACGTGCGCACGGTCTCCGCCGCCGACTGGTGGGCGCAGCTCAAGCAGCGCTACGCCGCTGGCCGGATCCGCTTCGAGGAGCACATCGACGGCGACGCCGAAGTGCCCAAGGAGCTGTTCGACAGCGTCGCCGAAAACCTGCTGGAGAACGCCAGCTTCAAGCGCGTGGTGGACCGCAATATCGAGATCTCCGCGCGCCTGGAGATCGACGCCGGCCGCGCCTCGCTGGAGGTACACGACAGCGGCGAGGCGGTGCCGGCAGAAATCATCCGCGGCCTGTTCCGCGAGGCGGTGTCCTCCAAGCAGGGGCTCGGCGTCGGCCTCTACCAGTCGCACCGCCTGGCACAGTTGCACGGCTACGACCTCGGCCTGGTGGCGAACCGCGACGGCGATGTCGGCTTTCTCCTCGAACCGAGCGACTGAGCGCCGCTGCGGCGAGCGGCGTAAAGTTGCGTAAATCGCCTTTGGGCAATGGGCGCTGAAGGGCTAAGCTGGCGTCGGTCAACACCCGCTGATGCTTCCAATGTCCAATGCCCAAACCCACCAAGTGCTGGTCGCCGACGACGACGCCGTGCTCAACGATCTGCTCACCGACTATCTGCGCGAGCAGGGCTTCGCCGTCTCGCAGGCGGCGGATGGCGTCGCGGCGCTGTCCGCGGTGGCTGCCGGCAGTGTCGAACTGGTGGTGCTGGACGTGATGATGCCGGGCATGAACGGCTTCGACGCGCTGCGCGAGATCCGCTCTCTGCCCGGCCCCGCCGGGCGCACCGCGGTGCTGATGCTGACCGCGCGCGGCGAAGACGTCGATCGCATCGTCGGCCTGGAAATGGGCGCCGATGACTACCTGCCCAAGCCCGCCAACCCGCGCGAACTGACCGCCAGAGTGCGCGCCATCCTGCGCCGTGCCGAGCAGCACGCCGCGCCGGAGAGTGGCGGAGAAATGCTGGTCGTCGGCGATTTGCAGCTCAACAGCGGCGACCGCAGCGTCAGCGTCGCCGACCGCCCGGTGGCGCTGACCAGCACCGAATTCAACCTGCTGGAAGTGCTGCTGCGCGCCGCCGGCCGGGTGGTCGGCAAAAACGAACTCACCGAGCGCGGCCTCGGCCGCAAGCTGACCCTCTACGACCGCGCCGCGGACATGCACGTGAGCAATCTGCGCCGCAAACTCGGCGACAACCCCAGCGGCGGCCAGCGCATCGTCACCGTGCGCGGCGTCGGCTACCTGTATGCCCGACCCGACTGAGCACGGCGCATGCGCCTGTTCCTGAAGATCTTCCTGATTTTCTGGTTGAGCAACGCCACCGTCTTCGCCGCCGCCTTTGCGGTCTACGTGTTGTGGGAGCGCGATCGCTGGCAGCTGGAAGATGCGCGCCTGCGCGCCGCCGCCGAGGGCGCCGTGGAACACTACGAAAGCGGCGGCAGCAGCGCGCTGCGCGACGCGCTGGATCAGCTGCGCGACGAGCTGCTGCTGCACGCTCATCTGCAAGGCCCCGGCGGCACCCCGCTGGGGCGGCCGCTGCCGCCGGCGCTGGCCGGCCTGATCGGCAGCGAGCTGGACGACGGCGATGGCCGCGCATCGCCGTGGAACAAACCGGCCGGGCGCTTCGCCGTCGAAGTGCTGCGCGTCAGCGGTGCGCGCGGCGACTACCGCTTCGTCGCCTTTCGCGAGCATCGCATCAACAGCCGCGGCGGTCTCGGCGGGCGCAACACCGGCGGCCCGCTGCTGTGGCTGCTGGCGATCGCCCTGGCCAGCGGCGCCATCGCCTGGCTGCTGATCCGCCCGCTGCGCCAGCTGCAGGGTGCCACGCGGCGCCTCGCCGATGGCGATCTGGATGTCCGCGTGCCGCCGCGCATCGCCCGCCGGCGCGACGCACTCGGCGATCTGGGGCGCGAGTTCGACCGCACCGCCGGCCGCGTGCAAGCGCTGCTCGGCAGCCAGCGGCGGCTGCTGCGCGATGTCTCCCACGAGCTGCGCTCGCCGCTGGCGCGCATCCAGGTGGCGCTGGCGCTGGCCGAGGATCGCAGCAGCGGCGGCGAGAACGAGCTGGCGCGCATCCGCGGCGAGCTGGATCGCCTCGATGTGCTGATCGGCCAGGTGCTCACCCTGACCCGGCTGGACAGCGGCGTCGACGAGCTGCATCTGGCCGAGCTGGATCTGCGCGAGCTGCTCGAAAGGGTCGTCGCCGATGCCGGCTACGAGGGCCTTGCGCGCGGCGTCTCGGTACGCCTCGACGGCGAGCGCTGGGCAACGCTGCACGCTGACGCCGAGCGCCTGCACAGCGCGCTGGAAAACGTCGTGCGCAACGCCGTGCGCTACACCGCCGAGGGCAGCGAAGTGTCCATCGCACGGGCCGCCGACGAGCCGCCCGGCCGGCTCTGCATCCAGGTTCGCGACCACGGCCCCGGCGTGCCCGATGAAGATCTGCCGCGACTGTTCGATGCCTTCTACCGCAGCGGCGAGGCGCGCGACGCGGCCAGCGGCGGCCACGGCGTCGGCCTGGCCATCGCGCGCTCGGTGCTGTGCGCCCACGGCGGTGGCATCCGCGCCGAGAACCACCCCGGCGGCGGCCTGCTGGTGACCCTCAGCCTGCCGCTGGCCGCTGAGTCGGGCGCCGCCAGGGGCTGATCCTCTTTTACACGGCCTTTACGCCCGCGCCACCCACGCTGACCCGCTGCTGTGGAGAATCATCGCTACGGCAGCCGGTGCTGCCATCCAGCAACCACAGGGGAAATTCACAGATGAAAAAGAAGCTGATCGTAGCAATCGCGGTTTTCGCCACCCTCGGCAGCGGTCTGTTCGCCGCGCGACTGATGGCTGGTGACGGCGCCTACTGCGAGCGCGGCGGACGCCTGTCGCACAGCGGCTGGAGCGGCCATCACGGCGGCCATCACGGTGGCGCTTTTAGCCAGCGGCGCATCGAGCGCATGGCAGATTATCTGCAGCTGAGCGATGCGCAGCGCGAGCGGGTTTTCGCGATTCTGGATGAGGCGCGCCCGCAGCTGCGCCAGTCGATGCGCGACATGCGCGAGCTGCGCGGCGAGTTGATGCGTCTCGACGCCAACGCCGCCGATTACCGCGAGCGCAGCGAAGCGCTGGCCACGCGCGCCGGCGAGGCCCTGCAGGCGATGATGCTGGACGGCGCGGAAATCAAGGCCCGCCTGCTCGCCGAACTCAGCGAAGAGCAGCGCGCCCAGGCGGTGGAGATGATGGACAAGCGCGGCGGCTACCAGCGCATGTGATCGGTGTAGCGCCGCGCCCTGCGGCGCCAGCTCAGTGGCGGCGATCCAAACCGCGCTGATCGGCCGGGATGATGGCGCCGCCATCGCCGCCCAGCTCGCGCAGCCTGTCCGCGGCGCGCTGGCTGCCGGTGTCGCGCCACAGCTCGGCGCACTCCAGCGGGCTGAGCGGTTCGTCGCCGCCGAGGGCGCGCACGCCGTGCAGCACTTCCATCAGCGCGACAAAGCCGTCGGTGAGTTCCTCGAACAGCTCCGCCTGACCCTGGCTGAGTCGCTCGGCGAGCTGTCCGTAGGCGCTGCGGCCGAGGCTGACGTAATAGCTCACCTGCACCAGCCGGCGGCGCGCCAGCTCGGGAAACAGGCCGGCGACGGTGAGGCATTCGTCGCCCAGGTCGCGCAGCCCACTGCCGGGGCGCCGCTGCTGCTCCAGCAGGCGCAGGCCGAGCGCGCTGCTGCCCAGATCGGCGCGGCGCAGCTGGCGCATCAGCATGAATACCAGATAGCTTTGCAGGCTTTCATCGAGCTGCCGGCCGCAGTGCGCTTCGGCCTCGGCGATCAGCGCCTGCCAGCTGGCCACCTCGGCCAGTTCGGCTTGGATTTGCATCGTCGCTTTACCTCGCGTGCAATCTTCTCGCTATAGCTAGCCGCCGCGCTGGCTCAGACTTGAGTGACATCTGCCTTGCTGCACTGCGGCGAACGCTGTGTCCGGGCCGGCGGGGCGAGTTATACTGCCGCGCTTTTATTCGCCGCGACAAGTGCCTGAGCCACGAAGCGGGCCACGAAGCGGGCCACGAAGCGGGCCACGAAGCGGGCCGCGAAACGGGCCACGAAACGGGCCGCTGGCCAGCGGGCCACATCGGGCCGGCAGCGCGCGGCGCGCAAGCCACAGCGACCAGATGCGGGAGCCGATCTTGGCCGAACAGCAATACGATGTGTCAACCTTCCAGGGCCTGATCGCCGCCCTGCAGGACTACTGGAGCCGCCAGGGCTGCGTCATCCAGCAATCGCTGGATATGGAGGTGGGCGC
>CBFCYW010000076.1:0-18057 GCA_965602395.1 uncultured Chromatiales bacterium | reverse complement strand
GTTACGGGAAGCGGACATCCGCGCGGTCGGTGCCGTGGCGGGCCACCATGGGAAGGTGGAGCCCGGCGAGATGATCGTCAACCCGTGCTGCACCAGTCCCTCCTATCGCGCACGGCTGCGGGCCTCGATCCGGGCGCGCGCCGTCGAGTCGTCAGCGGCTGCCTCGATGGCGATGACCGGCAGCCGCAATGGTGACGCGCCGGCGTCTTCGAGTAGCGCGCAGAACGGCGGCGACTGATGGGCGGGGCGGGTGACCAGTACGCGCAAGCCGGCGAGCGGTGGCGCGTCAGAGGCTTTCACTAGCTGGTCTCGATGCCCACGCTGGCGAGGATTTCGGCCGCTCCCTGGGCGAGCAGATCCTCGCCGATGGCCACGCCCAGCGCTTCGGCATCGGCCGCTGCGGCGTGGCGCTCGGCGCGCAGGACGCGCTTGCCGTCGGGGCTGCCGACCAGGCCGCGCAGGCGCAGGCGGCCGTCGTCGCAGTGCTCGGCGTAACTGGCGATCGGCACCTGGCAGCCGCCGTTGAGGCGCGCGTTCATGGCGCGCTCGGCGCGCACGCGGATCGATGTGGCCTCGTCGTGCAGGACGCTTAACAGCGCCCTGGTGGCGTCGTCATCGCTGCGGCATTCGATGCCCAGCGCGCCCTGACCGACCGCCGGCAGGCTTTGCTCGGCGGGGATCTCGGCGCGGATCCGCTCCCCCATGCCGAGGCGTTCGAGGCCGGCGCAGGCGAGGATGATGGCGTCGTAGTCGCCGGCGTCGAGCTTGGCCAGGCGGCTGTTGACGTTGCCGCGCAGATTGAGGATTTCGAAACCCGGAAAGCGCTCGCTGATCTGGCACTGGCGGCGCAGGCTGCAGGTGCCGACGCGGGCGTTTTCGGGCAGATCCGCAAGCGAGTCGTAGTGGTTGCTGACGAAGGCATCGAAGGGCGAGCCGCGATCCAGAATCACCGCCAGTTCGAGACCGTCCGGCAGGTGTGCGGGTACATCCTTCATGGAGTGCACGGCGATATCCGCACGGCCCTCGAACATGCCCTGTTCCAGCTCTTTTACGAACAGACCCTTGCCGCCGATTTTCGCCAGTGGCGCATCGAGCATTCGGTCGCCCTGGGTGACCATGGTCACCAGCTCAACCTGGAGTCCGGGGTGGGCAGCGCGCAGGCGCGCAGCGACGTGTTCGGCCTGCCAGAGGGCGAGCGGGCTCTTGCGCGTGGCGATGCGCAGCGTCTGCAACTTGCTGTCGGTCATATTTCGTTGGAGGGATTTCGAAGTAGTGAGGATTGGCGGAGAATGCCCCACTGTAGCGTGCTCTGGAGCACTGAACAAATGCGCCGTAGAAAGAATTTGTGGATCGCCGCACTGTATCTGTTACTGGCGGTGCCGCTGCTGACCGCACCGAACCGGGCGCTGCTCGCCGCAGACGGTAAAGCGGTGCTGCTGGAGGCTGCCGATCTGGCCGCGCTCGGCGAGCATTCACACGCTGCGCGCCTACCGATTCTGCTCGCCTTCGTCGCCGCCGATTGCGGCTACTGCCGCGTCTTGGAGGACGAGTTCCTGCGGCCGATGATGATCAGCGGCGACTACGAAGGCGAGCGCGTGCTGATCCGCACCCTGCATATCGACAGCTACGCGCAGCTGGCCGATTTCGCCGGCGCCCGGGCCGGTGCCAGCGAGATCGCCAGCCGTTACGGCGTGTTTGTGACGCCGACGCTGCTGTTCCTCGACGGAGGTGGCCGGGAACTGGCCGAGCGGATGGTCGGCATCAACACCGTGGACTACTTCGGCGCCTATCTCGACCGCGGCATCGAGCGCTCGCTCAAGCGCCTGCGGGTGCTCCGCGCCGCTTCATCAAACGCCGCACGCTGGGTAGGTGACGACGGCTGATCTCCAGCTTCTCGTCGCAGTCGCGCAGACAGATCAGATGCCGGCCGTCGCCGGTTTTCTCCATCCCCGAGATCCGCTCCACCGCCACCAGCGCATTGCGGTGGATGCGCAGAAAGCGCTCGCCGAACTCCTCGCCAAGCTTTTTCAGCGATTCCTCCAGCAGCGTCTCGCCGCCGCTGTGGCGCAGCGTCACGTACTTGTGTTCGGCGCGGAAGAACAGCACCTGCTCGACCGGGATCAGCACCGTGCTGTTGCCGACCATGGCGCACAGATGGCTGCGCGCGCCGTTGGCCTGTTCTGCCTCGGAAGATGCTTCCTCATCGCGCTGCGCGCGATTCGGCTTGCGCACCGCTTGCAGTGCGGCGAGCAGTTTGTCGCGGCGCACCGGCTTGAGCAGATAACCGCTGCCGCGGGCGTCGAAGGCGGCCAGTGCGTGCTCGTCGTAGGCGGTGGTGAAAATCACCGCTGGCGGTGTCTCGCCCTCGGCGAGATGCCGCGCCGCTTCGAGGCCGTCCATCTGCGGCATGCGCACGTCCATCAGCACGATGTCCGGGCGGCTGGCGTCGAGCTGTTGCAGTGCCTGACTGCCATCGCTGGCTTCGGCCACGCAGTCGTAATCGGGCAGGGCATCGATGAGCGTGCGCAGGCGCGCGCGGGCGAGGGGTTCATCGTCGACGACCATGATGCGCATCGGTGGTGACTCCTTGTTTCCGTATCAATTTTTCAGCGGCAGTCGCAGCCTGGCCACATACTGATCGCGGCGCGCGTCGGTTTCCAGTGCGGCGCGCTCGCCGAAGGCCAGTTGCAGGCGTTGGCGGACGTTATCCAGCGCCATGCGGTTGCCGGCGCGGTGTGTGGTTTCGCCCTCTGCCAGCCCCTCGGGCAGCGGGTTCGCGATCTCGATGTGCAGCGCGCCACCGCGCTGCGCGGCACTGATGCGCAGCAGGCCGCCGCCGGCGCGCGGCTCGATGCCGTGGTAGACGCCGTTTTCCAGCAGTGGCTGCAGGGTCAGCGCCGGCAGCTGGATGTCGGGCAGCGGGTCGGGCAGTTCCCAGGCCACTTGCAGGCGTTCGCCGAGGCGCTGTGCCTCGATGCGCAGATAGCTTTTCGCCAGTGCCAGCTCCTCGCCCAGCGACAGGCTCTGGCGCTGGCCGAGGCTGGCGCGGAACAGCTCGGCCAGATCGAGCACCGCGTCCTCGGCGGCCTGCGGGTCGACGTGGGTCAGGCTGGCCACGCTGTTCAGACTGTTGAACAGAAAGTGCGGGCGGATGCGCGCCTGCAGCGCGGCGAAGCGCGCGCGCTCCTCGGCCTGCACGCCCAGCCGCCACTGGTGGGCGATGTAAAAATAGCGCAGCGCGATGGCGGTGACGATGGCGCTGATCGCAAGGTTCGGCAGCAGATTGTGCGCCAGCCAGTCCTGCGGCCAGCCGGGCATCTGCCAGTCCGCCAGCCAGTCGGTGATCAGCGTGAAGGCGAGGGTGACCAGTTGCAGCAGGGCGAAGGCCAGTGCGCCCAGCAGCCCGGGGTGCAGGCGGCGCTGTAGTTGCTCCTGCCAGCGGCGCAGCTGGCACAGCAGGGCCACATCGATGAGCGCGATCCAGGTCACGAACAGCGCCTGCAGGGCGAACTGGGCGAGCATCTCGTCCAGCGTGCCGCCGCCGGCCAGCGCCAGCAGAATGCACAGCAGCGCGGCGATCAGCAGCACCAGAAACAGTGCCTCGCGGCTGCAGAAGTCGGGCAGAAAGTTGTCGCTGTGGTGGTCGCGCATCGCTCGATCGCTGGTGGTGGCAGGCGGCGGCTTTGGTGAAGCCTGGTGGCGTCAACGCCGGCGCATCAGGCTGATATGATACGCGCCACTTTGAACCGGAAGAATGAGATGACAGACAGGGCTGCCGAGGGCCGCGAGGCCGCGGAGAATAAACTCTGGGGCGGGCGCTTCACCGAGGGCACCGACGCCTTCGTGCAGGCCTTCACCGCCTCGGTGGGTTTCGACCGGCGCCTGTATCGGCAGGATATCGCCGGTAGCCGCGCGCATGCGCAGATGCTGAATAAAGTCGGCGTGCTCGGCGACGACGACCTCGCCGCCATCCTGCGCGGGCTGGATGAGATCGAAGCCGAGATCGCCGCCGGCGAATTCCAGTGGTCGGTCGAGCTGGAAGACGTGCACATGAACATCGAGGCGCGGCTGACCGACAAGATCGGCCCCGCCGGCAAGCGTCTGCACACCGGCCGCTCGCGCAATGATCAGGTCGCCACCGACATCCGCCTCTGGCTGCGCGACGAAAGCGGCGGCATTCTCGACGAGCTCAGGCGCCTGCTCGACGGCCTGCTGGCACAGGCAGAGCGCCACGCGGATGTCATCATGCCCGGCTTCACCCACCTGCAAACCGCCCAGCCGGTGACTTTCGGTCACCATCTGCTGGCCTGGTTCGAGATGCTCTACCGCGACGCTGACCGGCTGATGGATTGCCGCCGCCGGCTCAACGTGATGCCGCTGGGAGCCGCCGCGCTGGCCGGCACCACCTATCCCATCGAGCGCGACATCAGCGCCGAACTGCTGGGCTTCGACGGCCCGGCGGAGAACTCGCTGGACGCGGTCTCCGATCGCGATTTCGCCATCGAGTTCTGCGCCGCTGCGGCGCTGTGCATGACGCATCTGTCGCGGATCTCCGAAGAACTGGTGCTGTGGGCCTCGGCGCAGTTCGATTTCGTCGCCCTGCCGGATCGCTTCTGCACCGGCAGCTCGATCATGCCGCAGAAGAAAAACCCGGATGTGCCAGAGCTGGTGCGCGGCAAGGTGGCGCGTGTCAACGGGGATCTGATCGCGCTGCTGACGCTGATGAAATCCCAGCCGCTGGCCTACAACAAGGACAATCAGGAAGACAAGGAGCCGTTGTTCGACGCCGTGGATACCCTGCGTGGCAGCCTGCGCGCCTTCGCCGACATGATCCCGGCCATCGAGCCAAAGGCCGAGCAGATGTACGAAGCTGCGCGGCGCGGCTTCTCCACCGCCACCGATCTGGCCGACTATCTGGTGCGCAAGGGGCTGCCCTTCCGCGACGCTCACGAAGTGGTCGGAAAAGCGGTCCGACTCGGCGTCGACAGCGGCCGCGATCTGGCCGAGATGGAACTCGCCGAGCTGCGCCAGTTCAGCCAGGCCATCGAAGCGGACGTTTTCGACGTGCTCACCCTGGAGGGCTCGGTGGCGGCCCGCGATCACTTCGGCGGCACCGCGCCGGCGCAGGTGCGCGCCGCGGTGCTGCGCGGTCGCCAGCGCCTGCAGCGGCTGGCCTGAGGTTCGGCGTGGCGCGCTACGCCCCGCCCGATGAATTGCTGCGCAGCGACGGCGGCCAGCGCCGCGTCGGCTTCGAACTGGAGTTCAGTGGCATCGATCTGGCGCAGGCGCTGGCGGCGATGCGGCGCGCGCTGGGCGGCCGGGTGGTCGAATCGTCGGCCGCCGAGTGTCGCCTGCAGGTCGATGGCCTCGGCGAGTTTAACGTCGAGATCGACTGGGCCTTCCTCAAGCGCAAGGCGGCGCAGAGCGAGCGTGGCGAGGCCGATCCGGCGTTGGTCGAGGTGCTCAGTCAGGCGGCCAGCCTGCTGGTGCCCATGGAGGTGGTCTGCCCGCCGATCGAGATCGGCCGCCTGGCCGGTCTCGATCCGATGGTCGCCGCACTGCGCGAGGCCGGCGCGGTGGGCACCGAGGAATCGCCGCTGGCCGCCTACGGCGTGCACATCAACACCGAGATCGCCGCGCCGGAAGCGCCGCGCCTGCTCGCCTATCTGCGTGCCTTCGGCCTGCTGCAGTGGTGGCTGGTCGATGCGCAGCGGGTCGACATCACGCGCCGCATCAGCCCGTACATCGACCTCTACCCGCAGGACTACGTCGAGCTGCTGTGCATCGCGCCGCTCGCCGACGCCGATGTGCTGCAGCTGATCGACGACTACCTGGCGCACAACCCGACGCGCAACCGGGCGCTGGACATGCTGCCGATGTTTGCCCGGATCGACGCCGCGCGCGTCGCCCGCGCGATCGACGATCCGCGCGTCAAGGCGCGCCCGACCTTCCACTACCGCCTGCCGGACTGCCACATCGAGCACAGCGACTGGAGTCTCGACGACGCCTGGCGCAGCTGGCTGGTGGTCGAGCGTCTGGCGCACGAACGGCGCTGGCTGGATGAACTCGGTGCACAGTATCTCGCCCAGCGGCGGCCGCTGCTGGGCGTCGCCCGCCGCCCCTGGACGAGCTTTCTCGATCGATGGCTGAAAGACCGCGCATTGGCGTGACCGGCAACGGCAAGCTGTGGTCGCCGAGCTGGTGGTGCATCTGCCTCGCCCTGCGCCTGGCCGGCGCCGTGCCCGAGCGCATCAGCGTGCGCCACGCGCCCAGCGGCGCGCCGCTGGACGCGCTGCTGATCAGCGGTGGCGACGACATCGGCCCGGAGCACTACGGCGGCGACATCCACGCCGCGGTGCGCAGCGACCCGCCGCGCGACGAGCTGGAGATCCGCTGGATCGGCGAGGCGCTACAGCGCGGTTTGCCGTTGCTCGGCATCTGCCGCGGCGCGCAGCTGATCAACGCGGTGCTCGGCGGCAACCTGCATCAGGACATCCGCCACATGCGCCGGCGCACCCGCAACCGTCCCGGGCTGCTGCCGACCAAGCGCGTCGACCTCACCGCCGGCTCGCAGCTGTCGCGCATCTGCAGCGGGCAGCGCCTGCGCGTCAACAGCCTGCACCATCAGGCGGTGGATCAGCCCGGCGCCGGAATGGTCGTGGTGGGGCGCGATCTGGACGGGATCGTGCAGGCGCTGGAGCACCAGGACGAGCGCGCCATCATCGGCGTGCAGTGGCACCCCGAGTACCTCTTCTACCTGCCGGCGCAGTTCGCCCTGTTCCGCTGGTTGGTGGCCAGAGCGCAATGATCGTCGATCACCTTTTACTGTTTTCCTCGGCGTTTCTTGCCGCTACTATCTTGCCGTTCTATTCCGAAGTGGTGCTGTTTGCTTTGCTGCGCGACGGCGGTGATCCACTCGCCCTGCTCGCCACTGCGACTCTCGGCAATACGCTCGGTGCGGTGGTGAACTGGGCGCTTGGGCGTTACCTGCTACACTTCCGCGAGCGGCGCTGGTTTTATTTCAGTGCGGCGCAGATCGACAAAGCGCAAAACTGGTTCAACCGATACGGATTCTGGTGCCTGTTGTTGGCCTGGCTGCCGATTGGCGGCGACGCCTTGACGCTGATCGCTGGAATCATGCGTGTGCGCCTGTGGCTTTTTCTGCTGCTGGTGGCTATCGGCAAGGGGCTGCGTTACGCCAGCGTAGTCTGGTTGACCATTGATTCCAGCACCGTGGCGGGCATTTAGCCCGGCCCTTCAAGCAGTGATGAGAAATTCGCGAGCGGACACTCGCCGGGTTCTGGCCCGTGGCTTGCTTATTGTTGGCTCCGGCGCCGAAAATTGAAGAAATCAAGAATATTCGTCCACCTTTTGCCGAACTTTTGACTGGAGTAAGTGTGAACAAACCGCGCAAGAAACTGCGTTTCGAGGACCGAGACCTTATCTGGGCCATGGTCTGGCGTTGTGGCTACGACCTTTCCGAATTCAGTATGCAGACATCTGCCGCCCGCGAGGCCGAGGTGTTGCTACGCGTCAAGCAGAAAGGCGTGCTGACCGAGCGTTGGCTGGAAGAAAACCAGCAGCGCCGAAAAGCGGCTCGAAAGCTGGAGCAGGACGGCGCGATCATCGAAATCGGCAAGGTGGCGAATGCAGCCGCCTTCAAGTACCAGATTCAGGAAACGCGGATTTAAGCATCGCGGTAGAGCAGCCTTTGTTTGCCGCAATGCGATAATGCGATCCCCGTGCAGGGGGAATAAGCAAGCGTAGCCGGATAGATTTCGCAGGGCGTGTCTTGCGGTCAATTGATATCGACCTGCCGAAAACAAGCCCTGCGAAACGGGTATGCCTGTGCCGGTTGGCCTGTAAACGCCGGGTAGCGCTGGCCCGGTTGAGCCGCGCTCTCCAGCGAAACGGGCCACCGCAACAGGATCAAGCCCGGATCAAAGTCCCAACCCCGGCATCGGTAAACAGCTCCAGCAATACCGCGTTTTCCACTCGCCCGTCGATAATCTGTACCGTATCGACCCCGGCGCGCACCGCGTCCAATGCACAGGCCACTTTGGGCAGCATGCCGCCGTAGAGGGTGCCGTCCTCAATCAGCTCATCGATGCGCGCCGCGTTCAGCCCGGTGAGCAGATTGTCCTGCTTGTCGAGAATCCCCGGCGTGTTGGTCAGCAGCAGCAGCTTTTCCGCCTGCAACACGGCGGCGATGCGGCTGGCGACCAGATCGGCGTTGATGTTGTAGCTGGCGCCATCCGCGCCGACGCCGATCGGCGCGATCACCGGGATGCAGCCGGCGCCGACCAGTTCGTGGATCACCGATGGATCGATCCGCTCCACCTCGCCGACGTGGCCGATGTCGATGATCTCCGGCGGCTGTCCCTGGGCCTGCTTGCGGGTCAGGCGCAGCGGCGTGGCGCGAATCATCTGCGCATCCTTGCCGGTCAGGCCCACGGCGCGGCCTCCGGCCTGGTTGAGCAGATTGACGATGCTCTTGTTGACCTGCCCGCCGAGCACCATTTCGACGACATCCATGGTCTCCGCATCGGTGACGCGCATCCCCTGCTCGAAGATGCTCTGCTTGCCGAGGCGCTGCAGCAACTGGCCGATTTGCGGCCCGCCGCCGTGTACCACCACCGGATCGATACCGACGTGCTTCATCAGCACGATGCTCTGTGCAAAGCTGATTTTCAGCCGTTCGTCGGTCATCGCGTTGCCGCCGTATTTGACGACGATGGTCTTGCCGGCGAAGCGCCGGATGTAGGGCAGCGCCTCGTTGAGCACCTGCGCGGTCTGGATGGCCTGTTGCTTGTCCAAGGTTTGTTCCCGGTCGGAAAGGGTGTCAGAAAGGTGTTTCGAGGCGCGCGTCGACGGCGTGAATGGCGGCGCGAAAGTCATTCTGGATGCGCGCCAGCGCGGCGGCGTCATCGGCCTCGAAGCGAATCACCAGTGACGGCGTGGTGTTGCTGGCGCGAACCAGCCCGAAGCCGTCGGCGAAGTCGGCGCGCAGGCCGTCGATGGTGTGCAGATCGGCGCCGTCGAAGCGCGTCGCGGCGACGAAGCGCTGCATGAATTGATGCTGCTCACCCTCGCCTGCGAAGTGCAGGTGCAGCTCCGGGGTGTTGTGCGAATCGGGCAGCGTGGCGAACACTTCGGCCGCCGGGCGCGGGTCGCGGGCGAGGATCTCCAGCAGCCGTGCGGCTACGTACAGCGCGTCGTCGAAGCCGTACCAGCGCTCTTTGAAAAAGATGTGCCCGGACATCTCGCCGCCGAGCAAGGCGCCGGTCTCGCGCATCCGCGCCTTGACCAGTGAGTGGCCGGTTTTCCACATCTCCGCCTGGCCGCCGCAGCGGCGGATCGCCGCCGGCAGGTGGCGGCTGCATTTGACGTCGTAAATGACCCGCGCGCCCGGATTGCGCGCCAGCACATCCTCGGCGTAGAGGATCATCTGCCGGTCCGGCCAGAGCACCCGGCCCTGGTTGCAGACCACGCCGACGCGGTCGCCGTCGCCGTCGAAGGCGAGGCCCAGATCCAGCCCGTGCTCGGCCACCGCGGCGATCACATCGGCGAGGTTTTCCGGCTTGGCCGGGTCCGGGTGGTGGTTGGGAAAGTTGCCGTCGACTTCGCTGTGCAGTTCGACCACCTCGCAGCCCAGCATGCGGAACAGCTCGGGGGCGATCACACCCGGCACGCCGTTGCCGCAGTCCACGGCGATGCGCAGCGGGCGCGCCAGCCGCACGTCGCCGGCGATGCGGTCGAGGTACTCGGCTTCGGGTCGATACTCGCGGTGAGCGCCGCCGGATTCACAGTGCAGCTCGCCGCGCAGCAGTCGATCGTGCAGCGCGGTGATCTGTTCGCCGTACAGCGCGCCGCCGTCGAGCACCATTTTCAGTCCGTTGTACTGCGGCGGGTTGTGGCTGCCGGTGATCATCACCCCGGTGCCTGTGTCCAGCTGGTGGGTGGCGAAATACAGCAGCGGCGTCGGCAGCATGCCGATGTCGATCACTTCGCGGCCGGCGGCGCGCAGCCCTTCGCTGAGCGCGGCGACCAGCGCCGGGCCGGAGAGCCGGCCGTCGCGCGCTACGACCACCTCGCGCTGGCCGCGCGCGGCGCATTCGCTGCCAAAGCTGTGGCCGATGGCGCGGACCACGTCCGCGGTGAGCTGGTCGGTGACTGTGCCGCGGATGTCGTAGGCACGGAAGATGGCGGGGTCGATGGTCATCGTTGAATGGGTTCCCTGTTTTTGCCGCGGGCCAGGCGCGGCGAACGCTCATCTGCGACCGGATGAGCCAAAGCCGCCGGCACCGCGCTCGCTCTCGTCAAAGCTTTCGACCAGATTGAACTGCGCGCGTACCACCGGCACCAGAACCAATTGTGCGATGCGCTCGCCGACCTCGATCGTGAAGCTGTCGTCACTGCGGTTCCAAACCGAGACGAACAGTTGGCCCTGGTAATCAGAATCGATCAGGCCGACCAGATTGCCTAGCACGATGCCGTGTTTGTGACCGAGCCCGGAGCGCGGCAGGATCAGCGCCGCCAGCCCCGGATCGGCGATGTGGATGGCCATCCCGGTGGGCACCAGCAGGGTGTCGCCGGGGGCCAGCGTGGCCGCGGTATCGAGGCAGGCGCGCAGATCCAGCCCGGCGGCGCCGGGGGTCTGGTATTCGGGCAGCGGGATCTCCCGGCCCAGGCGTGGGTCGAGCAGTTGGACGTCGAGTGGCTGCATCAATCGGTCTCGTCGGCGGTGGGTGGGGAGAGCGGCGCGGCGGCGCCTTTGCGTTTGTCGGCGAGGCGCTCGCCGATCAGCGCCACCAGCTGGCGGGCGATCTCGGCCTTGTCGGCGCGTGCCAGATGTCGGTGGCCGGCGTCGCCCCAATAGACGTCCAGCGCATTATCCGGCGAGTTGAAGCCGGTCTCGCCACCGACGTGGTTGGCGGCGATCAGGTCCAGTTTCTTCTTCGCCAGCTTGGCGCGCGCGTAGCGTTCCACATCGCGGGTCTCGGCGGCGAAGCCGACGCTGAACGGACCGTCGGGCAGGCTGGCCACGGCGGCCAGGATATCCGGGTTGCGCACCAGCTCCAGCGCCATCTGCTGGTTGTCGTCGGTCTTTTTGATCTTGTGTCCGGCGACGCCGGCGCTGCGGTAGTCGGCCACCGCCGCCACCGCGACGAACACGCTGGCCGCCGCGGCGCGCTCGATCACCGCGTCGTACATATCCAGCGCGCTCTCCACATCGACGCGCTCGACGCCGGGCGGCGTCGCCAGCTGCACCGGGCCGGCCACCAGCGTCACCTCGGCGCCGGCGCGCAGCGCCGCAGCGGCCACCGCGAAGCCCATCTTCCCCGAGCTGTGGTTGCTGATGAAGCGCACCGGATCGATCGCCTCGCGGGTCGGCCCGGCGGTGATCAGCAGCCGCTGGCCGTCGAGCGGTTTCGGCCCGCCGAACAGGTCGTCGGCGAGCAGTGCGACCAGTTCCTCCACCTCCAGCATGCGCCCGGCGCCGGTCTCGCCGCAGGCCTGTTCGCCGCTGCCGGGGCCGTACACGGCGACACCGCGCCGCTTCAGTGTGGCGACGTTGTCCTGGGTCGCCGGGTTCGACCACATCAGCCGATTCATCGCCGGGGCCACGGCCAGCGGCGCGTCTGTCGCCAGGCACAGGGTGGCGAGCAGGTCGTCGGCCAGGCCGTGGGCGAGGCGGGCGATGAAGTCGGCACTGGCCGGCGCGATCAGCACCGCGTCGGCCCAGCGCGCCAGCTCGATGTGGCCCATCGCCGCCTCGGCGGCCGGGTCGAGCAGATCGCAGTGCACCGGCTTGCCGGACAGCGCCTGAAAGGTCAGCGGCTGGACGAAGGCGCGCGCGCCGGCGGTCATCGCCACGCGCACTTCAGCGCCGGCGTCGCCGAGGCGACGCACCAGCTCCGCGGCCTTGTAGGCGGCGATGCCGCCGGTCACGCCGAGCAGCACGCGCCGGCCGCGCAAGCGATTGCGGGGAGCGGTCTGGTTCATGGCTGGCGAGTCTATCACCGGGCGCCCGGCCGCGCCGCAGGCTGGCGCAGCACTCGCGACGACGGCTTGCAGCTGCCGCAGCCAGCTGTGCTAGCCTGCGCTCAGCCACCACGTCAGGGAGGACGAAGCATGGCGATCACCGACTGGCCGGCCGCCGAGCGGCCGCGCGAAAAGCTTCTCGAACGCGGCGCCGAGGCGCTCGGCGATGCCGAGCTGCTGGCAATCTTTCTGCGCACCGGTCTGCCCGGCAAGAGCGCCGTCGCTCTGGCCGGCGAGCTGCTGGAGCGCTTCGGCGGCCTCGCGCCGCTGCTCAACGCCCCGCGGCGCTCGTTCACCGCCGCGCCGGGTCTCGGCGACGCCAAGTTCGTGCAGCTGCAGGCAGTGCTTGAGATGAGCCGCCGCTACCTGCGCCAGAATCTGCTGCGCGGCGGCGCGCTGGAATCGGCACAGGCCACCCGCGACTACCTGCAGGCCCAGCTCGCCGGGCGCCCGCGCGAAGTCTTCGCCTGCCTGTTTCTCGACAACCGCCACCGCCTGATCCGCTACGAAGAGCTGTTTGCCGGCACCATCGATGGCGCCAGCGTGCACCCGCGCGAAGTGGTGCGCCGCGCGCTGGAGCTGTCCGCCGCGGCGCTGATCATCGCCCACAACCACCCCAGCGGCGTGGCCGAGCCGTCCGCCGCCGACCGGCGCATCACCGAGCGCCTGCGCGACGCGCTGGCGCTGGTCGAGGTGCGGGTGCTCGATCACTTCGTCATCGGCGACGGCGAGAGCGTCTCCTTCGCCGAGCGCGGCCTGCTGTGATCTCGCTGGCCGGCCGCGGCCGCTGGCTGTTCCCGGCGCGCTGCCGGCTGTGCGCGGCGGCGGTGCCAGCACAGCCGGCAGCGGCGGCGGATCGCGAGCTGTGCGCCGCTTGCTGCGCCGAGCTGCCGCGCAACCGCCACCCCTGCCCGCGCTGCGCGCGTCCGCTGGCCGATGCCGCCGCGGCCGCCGGCCCCTGCGGCAGCTGCCTGCGCAGCCCGCCGGCGTGGCGCGCCGCCTGCGTGCCCTTCGTCTACGCCGCGCCCTGCGATTTTCTCGTCGCACGGCTGAAGTTCAATCGCGAACTGGCCTGCGCGCGGCTGCTCGGCGAGCTGCTCGCCGATGCGCTGCTGACCACCGTCGCCATCGGCGACAGCGGTGGTGCGCGGCCGGCGGCGCGGCTGGATGCGATCCTGCCCGTGCCGCTGCACCCGCGGCGGCTGCGCGAGCGCGGTTTCAATCAGTCGGGTGAGATCGCCCGCACGGTGGCTGCGCGACTGGGCCTGCCGGTGGCCGCGGCGCTGGCCCGGCGCAGCCGCGATAACGTGCCGCAGCGCCTGCTCAGCCGCGCCGCGCGACGGCACAATATGCGCGGTGCCTTCGCCGCCGGGGACGGGGTGCGCGGCCGCCGGCTGGCGATCCTCGATGACGTGGTTACCACCGGTGCCACCGCCGCCGCACTGGCCGCGGCGCTGCGCCGCGCCGGTGCGCTGGAGATCGAGCTGTGGGCGCTGGCGCGGGTCCCCTGAGGCGCCCGCCGGCAGGCCGGGCACCGCCCCGCCGGCCGCTTTGCGCCGCGCCGCGCACGGGGCGCGTACCGGTCGCGCAGGGCGCTGCGGCAACACATTGAGCGGGCGCCGATTGATGGCTGCCGGTGCGCTCACCGATCCCGGCTTCTCCGCGGCGCCGCCAGCCGTTAAAATGGCGTGTTTTGCCAGCCAATGCCAAGGGGCAAGCCTTGAAAGATCACCTGCAGTCGCTGATCGAGCGCGCCGTCGCCGCGCTGATCGAGCAGGGTGTGTTGCCGGCCGAGGTCGCGCCGCAGATCCAGATATCCCGCAGCCGCGATGCCAGCCACGGCGATTTCGCCTGCAATGTTGCGCTGATGCTGGCCAAGCCGGCGCAGCGCAAGCCGCGCGAGCTGGCCGAGGCACTGGTTGCGGCGCTGCCGGCGAGCCCGCGGCTGGCGAAGGTGGAAATCGCCGGCCCCGGCTTCATCAATTTTTTCCAGGCTGCCGAGGCACTCAGCGCGGTGGTCGCCGCGGTGCTTGCCGCCGGTGAAAACTACGGGCGCAGCGAACTCCGCGCCGGGCAGAGCGCGCAGGTGGAATTTGTCTCCGCCAACCCGACCGGCCCGCTGCACGTCGGCCACGGCCGCGGCGCGGCCTACGGCGCGACCGTCGCCAATCTGCTCGAAGCGATCGGCTATCGCGTGCAGCGCGAGTACTACGTCAACGACGCCGGGCGGCAGATGGACATCCTCGCCACCAGCGCCTGGCTGCGCTATCTGGCGCTGTGCGGCGAGCGCTTCGACTTCCCCTCCAACGGCTACCGCGGCGACTACGTCATCGACGATATCTCGCGTGTGCTGCACGCCGAACACGGCGACGACTACCGGGTGGCGGCGGCGGATGTCTTCGCCGGGGTGCCGGCGGACGCCCCCGAGGGCGATAAGGAAAAGCACATCGACGGGCTGATCGGGCGCGCCCGCGCGCTGCTCGGCGACAACCGTTATCGCTACGTTTTCGAGCTGGCGCTGAACACCATTCTCGATGACATCCGCGACGATCTGGCCGGTTTTGGCGTCACTTATGACCATTGGTATTCGGAGCGCTCGCTGACCGACAGCGGCGCCATCAACCGCGCCATCGAGCGGCTGAAAAAATCCGGCCACCTGTACCAGCAGGGCGGCGCCTGGTGGTTCCGCAGCACCGAGTTCGGCGACGAAAAGGATCGCGTGGTGGTGCGCGAGAACGGCGCCACCACCTATTTCGCCTCCGATATCGCCTACCACATGGACAAGCTCGAACGCGGCTTCGATCGGGTCATCGATGTCTGGGGTGCGGATCACCACGGCTACGTGCCGCGGGTGCGCGCGGCGCTGGCGGCGATGGGCGAGGATGTCTCGCGCCTCGACGTGCTGCTGGTGCAGTTCGCCGCGCTCTACCGCGGCGGCGAAAAGGCGCAGATGTCGACCCGCTCCGGCGAGTTCGTTACCCTGCGTCAATTGCGCGAGGAGGTCGGTTCCGATGCGGCGCGCTATTTCTACGTGATGCGCAAGTGCGAACAGCACATGGATTTCGATCTGGATCTGGCCAAGAGCCAATCCAACGACAACCCCATGTACTACGCCCAGTACGCCCATGCGCGGGTCTGCAGCGTGTTTCGCCAGCTCGCCGAAAAGGGCCTCGGCCACGACGCCGAGCGCGGCCTGGCCAGCGTCGAGCGCCTCGACGAGCCCCATGAGGGCGAGCTGATGACGCAGCTTTCGCGCTACCCGGAGGTGGTCGAAAGCGCTGCGCTCAGCGAGGAGCCGCACCAGATCGTGCACTATCTGCGCGAGCTGTCGCAGGCGCTGCACAGCTATTACAACAGCCACCAGTTCCTGGTCGACGACGCCGCTCTGCGCGATGCGCGCCTGTGTCTGGTGGCCGCCAGCCGGCAGGTGCTGGCCAATGGCCTCGACCTGCTCGGCGTGTCTGCGCCGCAGTCGATGTAGGCCGGCGAAGACGCTCCCGGGAGAGGCGACGTGGCAGACAAGAAACCGGATTGGCTGATGCTGGTGCTCGGGCTGGTGCTCGGCCTGTTCATCTCCGTGGTGGTCTATCTCAGCACGGGTTCGAGCTCGCCGGATGAGGTTGGCAAGAATCCCGGCGGCGAAGTCGGCGCACGCCAGCCCAGCGAGGATGAGGAAGAGCCGGAGCAGACCCGGCGGCCGCGCTTCGAGTTCTACAGCATCCTGCCCGAGCTGGAGGTGGTGGTGCCGGAGGAGGACGCGCTGGAGGACATCCGCACCGGTGAGGTCAAGCGCGACACCACGGCGAACGAACGGCTCGGTGCGCAGGCTGAATCCGCGGCCGATCTGGCCGCTGTCGATCGCCGCACCCAGTTGCCGGTCATCGAGCCGGCCAGCAGCTACTACCTGCAGACCGGTTCATTCCGCAGTGCCGCCGACGCCGAGCGGCGCAAGGCCAGCCTGCTGCTGATGGGGCTGCGGGTGGATGTGCGCCCGGTGCGCATCAACGGCGTCCAGTGGCACCGCGTCTACGCCGGGCCGTTTCGCAATCGCGCCGCCCTCGACGATGCCCTGGCGCGGCTGCGCAGCCAGCGCATCGATTACATGATCGTGCGCGCACGTTAGCTGCGCGCGTGCCACTCAACCGTGCAGGGAGCACCGCCATAGTGAACGATCAGACCGCCTCCGATGTTGCAGCCGCAGCCGGAGACAGCGATGCGGCGGTTGCCGGCGGGCCGCCGCAGCCCTTTGTCTTCAGTGGCCGGGGCGGCGAGTACTTCCGCATCTGGATCGTCAACCTGGCGCTGAGCATCCTCACCCTGGGCATCTATTCCGCCTGGGCCAAGGTGCGCACGCGGCGCTACTTTTACGGCAACACCCTGCTCGATGGCGCCGGCTTCGACTACACCGCCGAGCCACTGAAGATACTCAAGGGGCGGGCCATCGCCGCGCTGGTGATCGGCGCCTACATCGCCCTCGGGCAGCTCTATCCGGTCGCCAGCCTGCCGCTGGTTCTCGCCTACTGGTTGCTGTTTCCCTGGCTGCTGATGAAATCGCTGGCCTTCAACGCCCACTACTCGCAGCACCGCGGCCTGCGCTTCGGCTTTGTGCAACGAACCGGCGATGCGATCCGCGTCTACGCGCTGCTGCCGATTCTGATCACCCTGACCCTCGGCCTCTACTACCCGTTCTGGAAGCGGCGCGTCGCCGAGTACTACGTCAGCAATCACCGCTATGGCGGCACGCTTTTCAGCTTTCATGCTACGGGTGGGCAGTACCTGCGGCTATACCTGCTGGCGCTGCTGATCGCGCTGATCTGCCTGGCGGCAGCGGCGGGTGCCTTATTCACATTGCTCTGGCTGGTCGATGCGCTGCTGCCGCAGATCGAAGCGGATGGCAGTGACATTCCACTGCAGCAGCAATTGCTACAGCTGGGCGGCTTCGGAATTGTGGCGCTCTTTTATCTCTTTTTATTGCCGGTGTTCGCCTGGCTGCGCGCCCGTGGCGACAATCTGCGCTGGAATAACACCCGTCTCGCCGGGCACCGCTTTGAGAGCGATCAGAGCGCCCGGCGGTTGATGCTCATCTACCTGCTCAATATTTTCGCCATCGTCTTCACCCTCGGGCTGGCGATCCCCTGGGCCAGAGTGCGCCTGGCGCGCTACCGCGTCGAGCATCTGCGCTTTGTGCCGCACGGCCCGGTGGACGAGCTGCTCGCCGGCAGCGACGGGCAAGCCAGCGCCACCGCGGATGCCTTCGACGACCTCGGCGGCTTCGACGCCGGCCTGTGATCGAGCTCGCCGGCCAGTACAGCGACGGTCGCAGCGCGGCGCGCCACGATGCCCGGCTGCGGCTCGGCGAAGAGGGGCGTGTCGAATTGCACGCTGGCGATGAGCGGCGCGTTTTCGTTCTCGCCCAGTTGCAGATTTCCGAGCGTCTCGGCAACACTCCGCGGCGCATCCAGCTGCCCGGCGGCGGCCAGTTCGAGAGCGGCGACAACGATGCCCTCGACCGCTGGCTCGCCACTCAGGGCCGACGCGGCGGCGAGCACTGGGTGCACCGTCTGGAGCGGCGCTGGCGCTGGGCCGTCGCCGCGCTGCTGCTATGCGTGGCGCTGATCGGCGGCGGCATCCGCTGGGGGATCCCCGCGGCCGCCGAGCACGTCGCCCTGTCGCTACCGGCAGAGGTCAATGCCAGCATCGGCGCCGGCACGCTGCGGGTGCTGGATGAAACCTTCGTCGGCCCCAGTGAGCTGCCGCCGGCGCGCCGGCGGGCGCTGCGCGAAGCGTTCGCCGTGCTCGCCGCCGACTACCCGCAGGAGAATCTGCGGCTGCACTTTCGCGCCGGCGAGCGGCTCGGCGCCAATGCCTTCGCCCTGCCCGACGGCTCGATCGTGGTCACCGACGAGCTGGTCGCCCTCGCCGAACGGCACATGGCTGATCGCGACCGGGCCGAAGCTGACCGCGAGGTGCTCGCCGTGTTGGCCCACGAAATCGGCCACGTGATCCGACGCC
>CBFCYW010000075.1:0-18503 GCA_965602395.1 uncultured Chromatiales bacterium | reverse complement strand
CGGGCGCGGATCGGGGCTGCTCTCTCTGTTTTTGGCGTCTGCGGAGGGCTTTGCGTACCGATCTCGGTCCCTGCATGGCGCAAATCGTAAAGATGCCCAGCAAGCGGCTGGATGACGGCTCGGTATGCTACGGGTCAAAAACGGGGGCAGAGCAGGTCAGGGGAGGCTCTGTGTCCGGATCGCAACGCTGCCGCCGGGCAGGTGCGGCCATTGGCCGGGGCGACGGGGCGACGGGGCGACGGGGCGCAGGGATGGAATCGGGTGGGGGCGACTGCGCGGTGGCCGCGGAGCAGCCAATCGGATCGGGGCAATGCCCCGGGAGGGACTGAAACGGCGGGCGAGGGCTGCCACCCCCTCGCCCGCCGCATGATGCCAGCGCTAGTCCGCGGTGCGCACCAGCCGCAGGTAGAGCGTCTTGCCGGTCTTGTGCTCGCGCCAGTCGTTGCCCGAGTGGAAATCGATCGCCCAGGCCTGGAAGGGTACATCGGCTTCATTCTGCCCGGCATCCGGACGGAACGCCGGGGTCGAGGTCCAGTACCTTGCAGACTCATTGCTCGTTGGCACATTGTTGGTGAAGATCGAGGTGTTGATCGCCGGGTTGGTGCGGCAGCGCTCGACCAGCGATTCCAGCTCCTTGGCGTTGGGCAGACGCCAGTCGGTGTCGCCGCTGGGGTTGGCGTCTGTACCCACCAGCGTGGTGTTGACCTGCTCGGCGTATTGCAGCGCCTCCACCCAGTTGAGGATGCGAATGCCCTCATCATCTGCGCCATAGACGATATTGCCTAGGCAGTCTCCGCCGGTCTTGCCGGCGGCACACTTCATCCACATCAGCCCGGTGTCGTTGTCGGTGATGGTCAGATCCTCATTGACGGTGTAGCGGCCATTGGGCGCGGTGGCGTTGCCACCGGTGAAGTCGGCGTCACAGTTAAGCGCCAGCGCCTGAGAGGAACCCAGGCCAAGTGCCAGCGCGGTTGCGAGGCTTGCAAAGGTCTTTTTCACGGTAAATGTTCTCCAATCGAATCCTGTCGTGCCGGGTTGGCGTTCGGCGAATGCCGGGGGCGGCGCGCTGGCCGCCCCCCGATCCATTCCCCGAGCCTTCCCGGGTTGCGATCACGGCTGGCGCGATCGCAGGCTGTGCAATCACTACTCGCCGCGCACCAGGCGGATGCTCTGCAGGCTGGTCTTGTCGGTCGGCGTCAGATGGCCGTCGGTAAAATCGATGCCCCAGACGTGGCCGGGGAATCCGCTGGTGTCGCGGTGGGACACGCCGGTCCAGTACAGGCCGTCGGCGGTGTTCGGGAAGTACGCCGTATCCAGCGCCGGGCTGCCTGCGCTGCCGAGATCGGTGAGCGAGAACAGCTCGCTGACATTGGGCAGGCGCCAATCGCTGTAGCCGCACAGCTCGCTGGCGTTGACCGCATCCACGTAGGCTTCGGTGTTGTCGATGGTTGCCGGGTCGCCGTCGTCGAGGCCGGGGATCGGCTCTTCCACGGGGTCCCCGGGCAAGGGCTCGAGGTCGCCGTCGTACCAGCTGTAGGTGTTGCTGCCGTCGCGGTCGCCGCCGTCGTTGGCCTTCACCTCCCAGATCAGGCCGGTGACGTCGTCGCGCACGCAGGTCCAGTCGCTGGCATCGGCGGCGAGTTCGGCACCACTGGCATCCAGCTTGGTGAACTTGAAGCCGGCCAGGCCGTCGCTGTCGTCGTTGAGCGTGGCGTCGCGACCGGTGTCGGCATCCTGCATCGGCACGCCGGTGGCGGGGCAGTCGAGGTTGTTCTCATCCGCATCGGCGCAGGAGGTGACCCCGGTGTCGTTCAGCGTGGTGTCGTCATCGTCGAGGATCATGCCGACGGCATCGGCGGTGCTGATCTCGGCGTTCGCCGAGCTGCCGGTGAGGCTGATGTTGAAGGTCTCCTCGTCGGCCTCCACGTCCAGATCGCCGATGACCGGGATGCTGATCGTGCCGCTGGTCTCGCCGGCGGGGATGCTCAGCGTCGCCATCGCGGTGCCGGTGTAGTCGACGCCATCGCTGGCGGTGCCATTGCTGGTGCTGTAGTCGATGTCGACGATGCCGTTGGCGGCGCTGCTCAGGGTGACGGTGAAGTCCACGCTGTTGCTATCGCCGATGTCGCCCTCGAAGGCCGAGCTTTCAGCGATGTTGACGCTGGGCTTGTCGTCGTTTTCGATGGTGCCGGTGGCCGAACCCTGGCCGCTGCCGATCTCCGCGTTCGCCGAGGCGTTGGAGATGGTCATGGTCATCATTTCGTCGGCTTCGATTTCTTCATCGCCGCTGACATCGACGCTGATGGTTGCGCTGAACTCGCCGGCGGGGATGGTCAGCGTGCCGCTGTTGGCGCTGTAGTCGCTGCCCTCTTCGGCGATATCCCCGGCGGTGGCGTCGGCGCTGGCGAACTCCACGGTGACGTCTTCGTCGGCGGTCTGATCCATCGATACGGTGAACACCAGCTGCGTGGTCTGGCCGTCGCCACCCTCGGTGACCGAGGTGTCATCGATGCTCAGCACCGGGCGGTCATCATTGTTGATGGTGCCGACGACGCTGGCGGTGGTGACATTGGCGCGCGAGCTGTCCTGCGCGGTGAGCAGCAGGTTCAGGGTCTCGGCCCCTTCCACCACCGTATCGGAGTGGACTTTGATAATGATCTCGTCGCTGATCTGACCGGCGGGGATGGTCAGCGTGCCGCTGGCGTCGACGTAATCGTCTTCGGCGGTGCCGGTGCCGGTGGTGGCGCTACCCGGGGACAGGCTGTAGTCGATCAGCGTCGGCACATCGGCGGCTGCCGACAGCGTGACGGTGAATATCAGCTCGGCGGTGCCGTCGTCGCCCTCGTCGACATTGGCCGTCGTGTCAGCGGAGACATCGACGCTGTCATCGTTGTTGATGGTGCCGGTGGCGCTGGCGGCGGTGCCGTCGATCAGCGCGTTGGCGCTGGCGCCGCTGAGGCTGACGGTGAAGCTCTCGTCGCCCTCGACCGTGGCATCGCCGGTGATCACCACGGAGACCGTGGCGTTTTGCGCGCCGGCCGGCACGGTGAACTGCTGAGCGGTCAGCGCGGTGTAGTCGCTGCCGGCACTGGCGGTGCCGTTGGCGGTGCTCACATTGACAGTCACATCCTCGCCCGTGGCCTCACTGAGGGAGACGGTGAAGTTGAGGATCGGCTGCTCGCCGGCGTCGCCCTCGCTGATCTGCGCATCGCTGATCGACAGGCGCGGGGTATCGTTATCGACGATGGTGCCGGTGGCCTGGGCATTGCCCAGCGTGGCGTTTTGCGGATTGGCCAGGCTGACGCTGAAGGTCTCGTCGGGCTCGACCAGATCATCTTCGTTGATCGTCACATTGAAAGTACTGCTGCCGGCCCCGGCGGGTACGGTAATCTGCTGCGCGGCCAGCGCGTCGAAGTCGCTGCCGGCACTGGCGTTGCCGTTGGCCGTGGACACATCGACGGTGATATCCGCGGTGCTGGGCTGATCGAGTTCGACGGTAAACGTCATGCTGCCGTCGCCTTCGCCGGCATTGGCATCGCTCACCGAGACCACCGCAAAGTCATCGTTTTCGATGGTGCCGGTGGCGCTGGCGTTGCCGAGCCCGACATCGCCGCTGACGTTGCTCAGGGTCAGGCTCAGGGTTTCGTCGTTCTCTACCGTGGTATCACCGGCCACCGGGATCACTACGGTGGTACTGGTTTGGCCAGCCGGGATGGTCTCGCTCTGCGATACGGCACTGTAGTCGCCGCCTGCCTCCGTAGCGGTGCCGTCCGCGGTGCTGACGTCGAAGCTGACGTCACCGGCCACCGGCTCCGACAATGCGATGGTAAAAACCAGATTCTGCGTACCGCTATCGCCCTCTGCCTCGCTGGCATCAGTAACGCTCAGCTGCGGCAGGTCATCGTCGGTGATGGTCGCGGTGGCCGAATAGGTGGTGCCATCCGGCGCGGTGAAGCTGAGTTCGATGGTTTCATCGTCCTCGATCTCGGTGTCGCCAGTGACGGCGATGGTCACCGTGCCGCTGCTGCTGCCGGCGGGGATGGTTACGCTGCCACCGCTGACCGCGGTGTAGTCGCTGCCCGCAGTGGCGGTGCCACCCACGGTGCTGTAGCTGATCGTCAGATCCTCGCTGGCGGGCGTATCGGAGGTCACGGTGAACTGCAGATCGGTCGTTCCGCTGTCACCCTCCAGTACCGCAGAGTTAACAATGGTCAGCTCAGGGCTGGCGGGATCGTCGGTGCTGCCACCGCCGCCACCGCCGCCGCCACAGGCCGTCAGGCCCAGGGAGAGCATGCAGGCCGGCAGGATTGCGAGTTGAAATTTCGTCGCCATTTGCTGTTGATCCTGTAATTATCGGTTCGGGGTTCCAGGGCTGGACAAGCTACTGATCAGCGCCTTCCGATGGTGACGATTTGTTCACTATTTGGAGCCAATTCATTGATTTTTCGAAATTTTCGACGCCAACCTTTTGACTGGAACTAGTCCTTTTCGGGCTGCTGACGAGAGCTGGCGCACAATTTCCCCGGCACCGCTCGATGGCCGTGACGCAAAGCCTGCGAAAGTCGCAAAAGGAAGCGCCGGCGAGCGGCCACAGCCGGCCGGGAATAGCGCGGAAAATCGGCCCACGAATTGCCGAAATGTCATCAACTGATAGCAGCAGCGCAGCCCGACCGGAGGCGGCGGGGGCAGCAAGCGAGGATAAAACGCGCGCCGCGGACGAACGCTGCGCGACGACGGCGCAGTCGGTGGAGAAAGGTGTATCGCTCCGCCGGGCCGGGCTGCCGGCGGGGCGGGCTGCCGGGTGGTGCCGAGATCAGGCCGCCAGCAATACCCTCAGATGGGCGGCGACGCTGCGCCCGAGCGCATCCAGCGCGTAGCCGCCCTCAAGCATCGAGACCAGCCGTCCGCCGCAGTGGCGCTCGGCCACCGCGCGCAGCTCGGCACTGACCCAGGCATAGTCTTCATCGAGCAGGTTCAGCCCCGCCAGCGGGTCGTCGCGGTGCGCGTCGAAGCCGGCGGAGACCAGCAGCAGCTCGGGCTGGAAAGCCTCCAGCGCCGGCAGCCAGTGCTCGCTGACCGCGCGGCGGAAAACACCGCCATCGGCACCGGCCGGCAGCGGCACATTGACCAGCCGGCCGGGCACCGACTCGCCCCAGTAGCCCGGGTAGTGCGGGTGCTGGAAGCTGGAGCAGAACAGCGCGCGCGGCTCGTTGCGCAGCACGTCCTCGCTGCCGTTGCCGTGGTGGACATCGAAATCGACCACCGCGACGCGCGCCACCTGCGGCTGCGCCAGCGCGTGCAGCGCGGCCACCGCGATGCTGTCGAACAGGCAGAAGCCCATCGCCCGATCGCGCTCGGCGTGGTGGCCCGGCGGTCGCACCGCGCAGAAGGCGTTGTCGTATTCGCCGGCAAGCACGCCCTCCACCGCGGCGATACCGGCCCCGGCGGCGCGCAACGCCGCCTCCAGACTGTGCGGATTCATGCTGGTGTCGGCATCCAGCTGCAGCAGCCCGCTGCGCGGCGCGCGGGCGAAGACCTGATCGATGTAATCGCCGCCGTGGGCGCGCAGCAACTGTTCGCGGCTGGCGCGCGGCGCCTGGCGATGATCGAGAGAATCCCACAGCCCCTCGTGCTTGAGCCGGTCGGCGATGGCGGTGAGCCGCTGCGGGCACTCCGGATGGCCGGGAACCATCTCGTGCAGCAGGCAATCGGGGTGGCTGAAATAAGCGGTGGACATGCGCGACTCCGCAGCCGGTGTTGCCCCGGCCAGTGGCTCCTCAAACGAGCCGCGCAGTTTACGAAAAAGCCCGCCGCCGCGCATCGCCGCGCCACTGGGCGCTGGCGACGCCCGGCTGCGGCCGATCAGTTGCGGCCGATCAGTTGCGGGTAAGTCAGTTGCGGGTAATCAGGTAGACGTGCTCGACCAGCGTATCGAGACCGCGCTCGGCGAGGTTGCCGACGATCTCCGGCCCCTGCGAGCAACCCAGCAGCTCAAGCGAAAAATCCGCGGCGAACAGCGCGCGCACCTCTTCATCCGGCACCGAAAAGGGCGGGCCTTTCATTTTATTCTGATCGTATTGCATGCCGATCAACAGCAGCGGTGTGCCCGGCGCCAGCAGCTCGGCCAGCTTGGCCACATAGTCGCCGCGCATCTGCGGCGGCAGCGCGACCAGTGCGGCGCGGTCGTAAACGCCGCCGATGCCGGCCAGATCGGCCGCCTGCAGAGCGAAGAAATCGCCCGCCCAAAGCTCGATCGCCGCCGCCTCGCCAACACCGCAAAAGCGCCGGTAGCGCTCGCCGTCGCTCTCGCTGAAGGGCAGCCGGTTATCGGCGAAAAAGTCACGACAGGCGATCTCGCTGAGCTCGACACCGCGCACCGCGTGGCCCTGCTCCGCCAGCCAGATCATGTCCAGCGATTTGCCGCACAGCGGCACGAACGCGCCCGCCTGCGGCGCGACACCGAGCTGCGGCCAGTATTTGCGCAGGCGCGAATTGACCCGCTGCTGGTGAAAGCCGATCTGCTTCTCCGCCCAGCGCTGGTGCCAGAAATCGTGTTCCAAAGCGTCCCTCCCGCGGCTCGCCACGCGCCCAACGCGCGGCGGCATTGTGCCGCCGGCGCGGCGCCGCCGGCAAGCCACGCCGGCCCCGGCACCGGCCACGTGGCCGGGATCGCAAGCGACAACGGGCCAGTCCTCAGGCGAGTTGCCCGTCGCGCTGGCGAAAGTTGAGCACCGACGCTTCCGGTCGCTGGCGCAGCGGCACCGGGGTGGCCGCAGTCGTGGGACTGGCCATCGCGTTGAGGTGTGATTTGAGGTCACCGAACTTATCCCACATCAGCGCTGAAATACGCATGCAGGAATCCATCGGATTAGCGGCGCGACGGCGCTCCATATCGACCTGGAACATCAGCCCGCGCAGGCGGCGGCGATGCTCGACGGGCGCCGACTCGATGATCTGTTCCACCCATTCGCGGCGGCGACGCTCGAAGGCTTGCGGGTCGCGAGCGTGCAGCAGCATCCACTCGTCAAAGTCGAAGCCAGCCTCGGTTAGAGCATCGGGCCGGCAAAAACTTTCTTCTTTTTTCATGGCGTTAGCCTCCATCTGAGCGTGCCCCAGCAAGGAGCGACAAATTATTGACGGATGCTACCCGCTAAATTCATGACTGGGAAGTGGGAATTTTGACGAAAGCCGGCACATTGCCGAGTGCTACGCAGATTCGCACCACGCCACTTGCAGCGCGCCGCAAAGCCCGATCTATCGCAGCCCGCGCCGCTGGCCGGGCGCGACAAGCGAGCCAAGGCAAGAAGGCGCTGGCGAGAGGTGCCTGCAGCTATCGGGCAGCCATTGGGGGCAGCCATTGGGGGCAGCCATCGGGGGCAGCCATCGGCGGCGGCGATCAGAAAGTGCCGGTGAAACTGAAGCGGGCAATGTGGGCGTCGAAGGAGTAGTAGTCGCCAGCGGGGTCGCCAGCGGCGCGACGGCCATCGTGGTGATCATCGTAGTCGTAGCGGCTGTACTCCAGGCCGACGCGCAGCTGGCCGTGATCGAGACCGAAGCGACCGGCGAACAATTGATAATCAGCGCGTACACCGAGGCTGTTGCTGATCAGGGTGTAGGGCTCTTTGCCGCGCGCCATATCGCTCTGCTCGCGGTAAAAACCGCTGCCCTCAAAACCGGCCGTGCTCTGCCGGTAGTGCTGGTAGTAGATCTCCAGATTGCCGCCGGCGATCACCGGAGTGCGCAGACCGAGATCGAGATCGTGCGCAGCGGTGTCGCGGCCGCCGGAGAGGTAGCGATAGCCACCGAACAGCGCGTGATCGTCATCGAGGTAGTAACTTGAGCGCGCCGCCAGCGCGTGGCTGCCAGTCACGGCCGCGGGATCAGCCGCGTGAGCGGCGGCATCGCCGATCAGCTGCCAGTCGCGGTAGGGATCGGCGAGCAAACCGCGTTCGCTGACGATCTCGTAATCCAGGTTGAGCAGCGCCCGCGATGTGAGCACCTGCGCCAGCCCCAGCTTCCAGCCGCGGCGCGCGGTGTTCGCACCGGCATTGTCGCCGCCATCGCGACCGGCGCGGTCGCCGCCGCTGTAATCGAGGCTCAGCAAGCTCATGCCGTCGAACAGCTCGCGCGACAGCGACAGGCGCAGGCTGTCGGCGCGATAGTCGCCGCGCTGGCGGTTGCTGACATCGCCGCGCGGCGACGCGGCGCGGCCGCCGGATTCGACACCGCGACCACTGTAGCTGTGCGGGATGATCCCGCCGCGCTGATCGGCGGGCACTTCGGCGGCGGCATCGTCGGCGAAGATCACCAGCAGCGCCGCGCCGAAATAGCCGGCGATCAGCGTCAGCGCAAAGCAGGCTCTAGCTGCAGACACAGCCACCCCCTGCGATCACTGCCGCGTTTGCACGCGCCAGCGGGCCGATCAGCGCCGTCAAATACTGCCGCACAGTTTGTCCGTCCATTGCCAAATTTCTCTCGTCGGACGCATCCCCATCGCGCCGATCCGCGGTCGGCTGCTGCGCCGACCGGGAGTGCGACTGCGCCGCCGAGATGCCGTGATGCGCACATTGTTGGCGGTGCGCACCGCGTTGCCTGCGAACGTGCTCACAAACGATCGAGACTTGCCGTTTGGCAAACCGCAAAGCCATCGCCGCGCGCCTCAAAACATACGCCGCAACCGCTTTGATCTGCACCGATCAGCCACTCTCACGCCGGCGATGGCAGGCTGCGACCCACGGCTTGCACAGTGGCTCCCGACGCGCCTCAACGAGCACCAAAGAAGCGATTGGTTCACCGCCAGAAGTGCGCTGCGCTGCTAATCTCGCTGGCCTGCACACATTCGCAAAAGGCGCCCCACCGGGCGCGTAGAGAGGGAGTAAATCGATGGCGGAAAAAGCGATTCTGGTCACCGGCGGCGCCGGCTACATCGGCAGTCACGTGGTGCGTCAGCTCGGTGAGCGCGGTGAGCGCGTGGTGGTGCTCGACGACCTGTCCACCGGCTTCGCCGAGTCGGTGCTGCACGGCGAGCTGGTGGTCGGCAAGACCGGCGACCAGCAGCAGGTCAGCGAGCTGATCCGCGCCCACGACATCGACACGGTGATGCACTTCGCCGCGCACACGGTGGTGCCCGAATCGGTCAGCGACCCGCTCAAGTACTACGGCAACAACACCTGCTCGACGCGCAATCTGCTCGAAGCCTGCCAGCAGACCGGCGTGGCGCACGTCATCTTCAGCTCCACCGCGGCCACCTACGGCTTCCCCGAGGGCGGCCGCGCCAGCGAGCAGACGCCGGTGGCGCCGATCAATCCCTACGGCATGTCCAAGCTGATGAGCGAATACATGCTGCGCGACCTGTCCGCGGCCAGCGCGCTGCGCCACGTGGCGCTGCGCTATTTCAACGTCGCCGGCTGCGACCCCGAGGGGCGCATCGGCCAGAGCACCGAAAAGGCCACCCTGCTGGTCAAGGTGGCCTGCGAAGCGGCGGTCGGCGCACGCGACAAAATCAGCGTCTTCGGCACCGACTACCCGACCCGCGACGGCACCGGCGTGCGCGACTACATCCACGTCGAAGACCTGGCCTCGGCGCATCTGGCGGCGCTGGATTACCTGCGCGGCGGCGGCGATTCGACCACGCTGAACTGCGGCTACGGCCACGGCTACAGCGTGCGCGAGGTGCTGGACATGGTGCAGCAGGTCAGCGGCCGCACGCTGAACATCGTCGAGGAACCGCGCCGCGCCGGCGACCCGCCGGAACTGGTGGCGGTGGTCGATAAAATCCACCGCACGCTGGACTGGACGCCGCGCCACGACGACCTCGAAGTCATCGTGCGCACCGCGCTGGAGTGGGAGAAAAAGCTCGTCGAGCAGCGCAAGGCCGGCTGAGCCAACCGCCCTCTTCGGCGATAAAAAACCCCGCCACGGCGGGGTTTTTTTGTGCCTGGCGGCCGGCCTCAGTCGCCCCCGCCAGCACCGCCGGTGCCGCGCCGCGCCAGCAGGCGGCGCAACTCGGCCAGCTCATCGTGGAGCGCGTCGACCCGCGCCAGCACCGCATCGGTGTCATCGCGCATGCTGGCGGTGAGCACGGCCTGCTCGCGCGCCACTTCGCGCTCGTGCATCTCCTGCATGGTGTTGACGATGATGGCGATGAACAGGTTGAGCATGGTGAAGGTGGCGATCAGGATGAAGGGCACGAAAAACGCCCAGGCCCAGGGCGCGCTCTCCATCACCGGGCGCACGATGCCCATCGACCAGCTCTCCAGCGTCATGATCTGGAACAGCGTGTACATCGATTCGCCGATGCCGCCGAACCACTGCGGGAATGACTCGCCGAAAAAGCCGGTCGACATCACCGCGGCGACGTAGAACAGGATCATCATCAGCGCGCCGATCGAGGCGATGCCCGGCACCGCGTGCAGCAGCGACTCCACCACCATGCGCATCCGCGGCACCATCGAGATCAGCCGCAGCACGCGCAGCACGCGCAGCGTGCGCAGCACCGCCAGCGGCCCGGAGGCCGGCACCAGCGCGATGCCGACCACGGCAAAATCGAAGACATTCCACGGCTGGCGGAAAAAGCTGCCGCGCTGCGCCGCCAGCTTGATCGCGATCTCGGCCACGAATACCGCAAGAATGGCCTTGTCCACGGCCAGCAGCAGCGGACCGACGGCGGCCATCACCGCCGGGCTGGTCTCCAGCCCGAGGATCGCCGCGTTGATGACGATCAGCACGAGGATCGTGTGCTGCACGCGCGGCGTTTCGACCCAGCGGCCGAGGCGCTGCACGCTGCTCGCAGATTCCGGCGGGGGTGCGTTCACTACTGGCAAGCCTCCGTGACTGGTGGGAAAAATCGCCGCGCAGTATAACAACGCCATGCGACTGCTAGCCTGCCAGATCGACATTCCCGCGGTGTCCGATCGCACCGCCCGCCGCCGCCACCTGCGCGCGCTGCTGGCACGCATCGACGCGGCCATCGAGCGCTGCGGCGGCGTCGATCTGATCGCCCTGCCCGAGCTGTGCACCATCGACTACTCGCGCGCCGCCTTCGCCAATCTCGCCGAGCTGGCCGAACCGCTGGACGGCGACAGCGGCGAGGCCTTCGCCGCGCTGGCGCGGCGCCACGCCGCGCACGTCTGCTACGGCCTGCCGCGCGCGGCCGCCGACGGCTACCGCATCGCCCAGGTGCTGCGCGGCCCGGACGGCGCCCTGCTCGGCCACTACGACAAGCTGCACACCGCGCACTTCGGCGCCTCGATGGAGGCCGACTACTTCCGCCGCGGCGAGCAGCTGCTGCTGGTCGAGATCGCCGGGCTGCGCTGCGCGCCGCTGATCTGCTACGACTTCCGCTTCCCCACCCTGGTCCGGCGCCTGTGCCGCGAAGCCGGCGCCGAGCTGCTGCTGCACGCGGTGGCCTTCTGCCGCGACGGCAGCTTCGCCAGCTGGCATCCCTTCGCGCTGACCCGCGCGCTGGAGAACCAGGTCTGGCTGCTGAGCCTGAACCGCGCCGGCGCACAGTGGGGAGAATCGATCCTCTGCCCGCCCTGGGCGGAGGCCGAGCCCCCCGGCGAACGCTTCGGCCGCGGCGAGGAGCTACGCCTTTTCGAGCTGGATCGCGACACCATCCGGCGCGCCCGGCAGCGCTATCCGCTGCGCACCGACGAGCTGCCGGACTACGCCGCCCTGCCGCTGATCAGCCCCCGCTGAGGCGCTCCAGCAGCGGGCGGAAGTGGGCGAAGTCCGGATGCGCCAGCGCCGGGTCTTTGCCGGCTTCATCCCAGCGCCGCAGGCGGATGCAGGCGTCGAGCTGCGGCAGGCGCTCGAACTCGGCGACCTGCGCCGCGCTCATCGGCCCGCCCTGCAACTCGAGCGTGTGCACCGAGGCCGGTGACAGTCGCGCAAAGTAGTCCGGCTGCACCGCGCAGAGGTAGCGCTTGGCGGCGACGTGCTGACGGATCGGCTCGACCACCGCCGGCGGGAAGTAATCGGCGAGAAAATCGGCGCCGGCCCGCTCGTGGTGATTGTCGCGGCCGCGCGCCAGCACCTCGGGCGGGATCTCGTTGGCGAAGTGGCCGACGTCGTGCAGCAGCGCCGCGGCGATCAACTCCGGCGGCGCGCCCTCGCGCTCGGCGAACATCGCCGCCTGCAGCATGTGGCTGGCCATCGACACCGGCTCGCCGAGGTAGTCCTCGGCGCCGCGACGGGCGAACAGGTCTTCGAGAAAGGCGACGATATCGAGCTTTTCCGCACTCATTTCGCCAGCTCCCGGCGCAGCACCCGCAGCCGGCTGTAGGCGCCGTCGAGATCGCTGTAGGCGCCCTGCAGATGGCGGCTGCCGCCACTGGAAAAGGCCCGGCGGGCGTGCATCACGCGGGTGTTGTCGAACACCAGACAATCGCCCTCGGCCAGCTTGAAAACCAGCATCAGCGACTCGCGCTGCAGGATCTGCGCGTAGTGGCGATAGGCGGCGTAGAAGTCCGGCACGCGCTCGGCGGGCATCAACAGGGTGTCGATGGAGCGGTTGTTGTAGCGCACTTTGATCACCTCGCCGCGCTCGTTGCACTCGATCATCGCCACCCGCGAGCGCAGATCCGCACCGCTCTGCGGCGACCGGTCGCAGAAGCGGAAGTTGACCCGCGTGCCGGCCAGCGTGTCGAAATGCCCGGGTGATTCCTCGCCCAGCAGCGCGGCGGCGCGAAAGCCATCGAGCAGTACCGATTCGCCGCCATCGACCGTGTTGCTGAGGCAGTGCAGCACCTGAATGCTCGGCACCGGATCGCGGTAGGGGTTGTCGCAGTGGGCGCCGAGGCCGAGGTTGGTGAAGGCCAGATTGTTGGCATCGACCTGGCTGCGCACCTCGAACAGCTCGCCGTAATTGGTTTCGCGCACAAAGCCGAAGCTGCCGATCACCTCCAGCAGCATGCGCTCGCGCGGCGGCACGCCGCCGAGCAGGCAAAAGCCCAGATCCTGCAGCGATTGCAGCGCGGCGCACTGCGTCGCCGGCCGCTGCCGGTAGTCGTCCCAGGCGTAGCGCGGCAGTTGCGCGGCGATGCTGGCGGCGTCCCACAGGGTTTTGCCGGCGGCGCTGCGGTCGTCGTGCGGCGCGTTCAGCTCGAAGCAGCTTTCGCGCAGCCAGTCGGCGGGATAGACGCTGCGGTGCCCCTCGGGCTGGAACAGCAGTTCGACGGCGCCGTCGCCGCGCAGCGAAGCCGCGGCGATGGCGACCACCTCCGGCAACGCCGCCACATCCAGATAGCGCTGGCCGTTGGCGGCGTTGCGGCTCTCGGGCATCTGGCAGTGGTCGCGCAGCCACAGGGCGTGAAAGCGGCTGCGGGCGCCATCGCCCCAGCGCACGGTCAGCAGCTCAGCGCTGTGCTCGATCGATTCGATGACGATATCCATCGCTCCTTCCGGTGATTGCCGCGGCGGCCGCCCGGCAGCCGTCGCTGTTGCCCGCTGTTTCAACGTTGCGCGGCCCGGGTTTGCGTGGCCCGGGCTTGCGTGGCCCGGGAACCAGCGCGCGGGCCAGTGGCTCGCTGGCTCACAACATGCCGTAGGGGCGCACGTCGCCGTTGCGCTCATCGCCGACGTAGATGCCGAAGGCATCGCCGCGGCGCTCGGCCACGTAGCGCTGCAGCATGCTGCTCACCGAGGCATCCGGCAGCGCGTCCCAGTCGATCTCGTCGAAGGCCACGAAGCTGCCCTCGGCGCAGTGGTCGGACTCGGCGTGGGCGCGGTAGTAGATGAACTGGGTGCCGCCGTGCTGGGCCTCGAACACCGAAAACAGAAACTCGACGTGGGCCTCGACGCCGAGCCGCTGCAACACCCCGGTGAGGCTGCGCGGCGCGCTGGCCGGGCCGAGGCGGTCGCCGCTGGGCAGGCGCAGGCCGCCGGTCTGCTCGTCGGGCAGCAACAGGATGCGGCCGCGGTGTTCGATGATCGCGCCGACCCGCGGCCGCGCCGCGTTGACCGCCGCGTCCAGTGCATCCTGCGACAGGCCCAGCGAAAAGTAGCCGCCCTGCACATAGCCCAGCGGGTTGTCGTCGCTCTGCGCGAAGCCGGCGACGCGGCCGATCAGGATGACGTGATCGCCGGCGTCGACGCACTGCTCGCGCAGGCAGTCGAACCAGGCCGCGCTGGCGGCGATCAGCGGGTGACCGGCCGGGCCGTCGGACCACTCGACCTGCTGGAACTTGTCCTCGCGCTTGGAGGCGAACAGGTTGGAGACGCCCTGCTGATCCTCGCTGAGCACGTTGACGGCGAAGCCGTCGGCACTCTGGAAGACATCGAGGCTGTAGGCGTTTTTGGCGATGCAGACCAGCAGCAGCGGCGGCTGCAGCGACACCGAGGTGAAGCTGTTGGCGGTGAAGCCGCGCGGCGTGCCGTCCACCTCGCGGGTGGTGACCACGGTGACCCCGGTGGGGTATTTGCCGAAGGCGTTGCGCAGTTCGCGGGTGTCGAAGGCGCTCTTGTCCGGGTCGCTCATGCCGTCTCCTCAGCGCATCACGAAGGGGTTGGCCATCGGCGCGCTGGCGGTGTTGATCCACACCGATTTGCTGCGCGTGTAATCGTACACCGCGTCGATCCCCGCCTCGCGCCCGTAGCCGCTGTCGCCGAAGCCGCCGAAGGGTGAGATCGGCGAGATCGCGCGGTAGGTGTTGACCCAGACGATGCCCGAGCGGATCGCCTGCGAGACGCGCAGGCCGCGCGCCAGATTTTCGGTGAAGACCCCGGCGCCGAGGCCGAAGCGGCTGTCGTTGGCCAGTGCGATGGCCTCGTCTTCCGAGTCGAATTTAAGCAGCGAGCAGACCGGGCCGAACAGCTCCTCGCGCACGCTGCGGATGGATTGATCCGGGCAGCCGATGACCGTCGGCAGCCAGTAGTTGCCGGCGGCCGGGCGATCGGGCCGGCGGCCGCCGCAGTGCAGCGTCGCGCCCTGCGCCAGCGAGTCGGCGAGCACCGCTTCGATGCGTTCGATCTGCGCCGTGGTGCACAGCGGGCCGACGTGGGTGGACTCGTCCAGCGGGTCGCCGATGACGATCTCGCCGGCGCGCGCGACCAGCCGCTCGACAAAGGCGTGGTGCAGGCCGGCCTGCACGAAAACCCGCGAGCCGGCCACGCAGCTCTGCCCGCTGGCGCCGAAATTGCCGGCGATGACGCCGTTCACCGCGCTGTCGAGATCGGCGTCGTCGAACACCAGAATCGGCGATTTGCCACCCAGCTCCAGCGAGGTGACGGCGAAGTTCTCCGCACTGTTGCGCACCACGTGGCGGGCGGTTTCCGGCCCGCCGGTGAAGGCCACGCGGGCGACTTTCGGATGGCTGGTCAGTGCCCGGCCGCAGGCTTCGCCGGTGCCGGTGATGACGTTGATCACGCCCGGCGGGAAGCCGGCCAGCTCGACCAGCCGGGCGAACTCGAACAGCGGCGCCGGCGCCTGCTCGGAGGCCTTCAGCACCACCGTGTTGCCGGCCGCCAGCGCAGGTCCCAGCTTGCTGGCGGTGAGGAACATCTGCGCGTTCCACGGCACGATAGCGGCGACCACGCCGATCGGCACCCGCCAGGTGCTGACCTGCATATCCGGCTTGTCGATCGGCAGGGTCGCGCCCTGAATCTTGTCGGCCAGCCCGGCGTAGTAGCGGTAGTAGTCGCCGACATAGGCCGTCTGCGCGCGCGTCTCGCGGGCCAGCTTGCCGCTGTCAGTGGTCTCGATTTCGCCGAGCCGGCTGGCGTGCTCGCTGCACAGATCGCCGAGGCGGTGCAGCAGCCGGCCGCGCGCGGTGGCCGTCATGCGCGCCCACTCGCCGCGCCACAGGGCGCGCTCGGCGGCCTCGACCGCGCGCTCGACATCCACCGCGCCGGCCGCCGCGGCAGTCGCCCAGACCTCGCCGCTGGCCGGGTTGCTGGTCTCGATGCGCGCGCCGTCGGCGGCCTCGCACCACTGGCCGTCGATGAACAGGGGGTAGTGCTGCATGGCTTTGCTCCGCGCGCCCGGTCGCCAGCTCGGCGGGGGTCCGATGGTGGTCGCCGCTGCGCCAGCGCGCGCGGCCGGGGGCAGACACCGTTTGGATTGACTGCCTGCACAGTTGGGTGGCGGGCAAACTAGGCCGGCGCCCGGAAAGCTGTCAAGTCCCCGCCCGCGCAGGGCTCAGCGAGATGCACTCAGCCACGCAGAAAGCCGTGCAGCGTGCGGTTGATGCTCGTCGCGGCCTCCAGCAGCATCAGGTGGCGCATGCCCGGCGCGATACCGAAACGGGCGCCGGGAATGGCCGCGGCGATGGCGCGGCTCATGCCCGGCGTGGCGCCCGCATCCAGCTCGCCGGTCAGCACCAGGGTCGGGGCGCGAATCGCAGCCAAACGCCCGGCCAGATCGAGATCGGCGGCGGCGAAGATCCGGTAGGCATCGACGAAGCCCTCCGATTCGTTGCCGGCGAGCTGTATCTTCAGGCGCGCGATCAGCCCCGGGTTGGCGCTGCGGAAATCGGCGGAGATCCAGCGCGACAGAGCGTGCTCGACCAGCGCTTCAGCGCCGCGCCGCTCGACCTCGGCGACCCGGCCGAGCACCGCCGAGCGGGTTTCGTCGTCGCGCTCGAAAACACTGTTGAGCAGTGCCAGGCGCGCCACCAGACCGGGCTGGTGGATTGCGAAGTGCTGTGCCACCAACGCGCCGAGAGCGTGGCCGACCAGCGCCGCGCGCTCCACCTCAAACGCGCGCAATACGCCACCGAGCTGGCGGCTGAAGCCGGCGAGGCCGTCGGCCGGGTTTGGCGATGGGCTGTCGCCGTGACCGAGCAGGTCGTAGGTGATCACGCAGAAGTCGTCGCGCAGACGCGTCACGCTGTCGCGCCAGATGGTTTGATCCAGGCCGATACCGTGCAGCAGCACCACCGGCGGCCCTTCGCCGGCGACGCGACAGCTGGTGCCATCGGCCAGTTGCGAGCGCCCGGGCGCCGGCGCCAGTGGCGGCCACTGCTGCTCGGTCGCGGGCTGTTCATCGCTCATTGCAGGCTCTCCACACGGCGCGCGGACATCCTGTGCCACGCGCGGTCGATGGGTTGTCGGGCCGCGCTGCGGGCAGCGAACCCGGCGCGCGGTCGGGCGCTGTCGCGGCTGCGCGGTCGGGTTATCATGCACCCATGCACCGGCTGAAGGAACCGGCGGCAAACTTACGGAACAGGCAGTCACTTACGGGGCGGGCAGCATGAACGACGCAAGCGGTTATCGAATCCACAGCCTGGAGCTCGGGCCGATGGAGAACTTCATCTATCTGATTGTCGACGCCGCCAGCGGCCGCGCCGCGGTGGTCGACCCGGCCTGGGACGTGGCGGCGATCCTCGCCGAAGCCGAACGCCTCGGCGCGAGCATCAGCGACGTGCTGCTCACCCACAGCCACCACGATCACATCAACGGCCTGCGCGAGCTGCGCGAGCATTGCGATGTCGCCGTGCACATCGGCGCCGCCGAGGCGGACTTCTGGGCACAGGCCCCCGCTGACGCGCAGCGCCACGCCGATGGCGATCTGATCGCGCTCGGCGAAACCGCAATCCACTGGCTGCACACCCCCGGGCACACCCCCGGTTCGGCCTGCCTGCGCATCGGCGACGACCTGATCGCCGGCGACACCCTGTTCGTCTACGGCTGTGGCCGCTGCGATCTGGCCGGCGGCGATCCGGCGCAGATGTTCACCACGCTGCAGCGCATCAAAAGCGAGCTGCCGGATGACATCCGCATCTACCCCGGACACAACTACAGCCACTGGGAGACCAGCAGCATGGCCGAACAGCGCGCCGGCAACCCCTTCCTGCACTGGGATCAGGTGGACGCCTTTACGCGCTATCGGATGGAGATCCACGACCGCGTTCGCGACACCCCCTACGAGCCGGTCAGCCGCGCCGATCTCGGTCTCGACTGACCCGCCAGTGGCCTACAGCAACACGGCTGCACCAACATTGTGCAGCGCACACGTCGCACAACCGCATAAACCCGTTTAGACTGTGGGTTTACAGCAATCTGACACACCAACAACCCAAGGTAGTCCTGAGTGCGAATCATTAAGAAATACCCTAATCGACGTCTCTACGACACGTCGATGAGTTCGTATATCACCTTGGACGGGGTGCGCAAGATGGTCCTTGGCCAGGAGCAATTCCAGGTCATCGACTCCAAGAGCGGGGATGACATCACCCGTACCATCCTGCTGCAGATCATCGGTGAGCAGGAGTCACATGAGGGCAACCCGCTGTTCTCTAATCAAGTGCTGCAACAGCTGATCCGCTTCTACGGCGACAGCCTGCAGGGACTGATGGGCGAGTATCTCGAACGCAGCGTCGGCACCTTCATGGACCAGCAGGACATGCTCCGCAAGCAGGTGCAGAACGTGATGGAGACCAACCCGCTGAACATCATGTCCGAGATCGCCAAGCAGAACCTGGCGATGTGGCAGAGCTTTGGCCCGGTCGGTGGTCAGTCCAGCGAGCAGCCCGGCGATGCACAGGAGGCTCCCGAGAAGTCCG
>CBFCYW010000074.1:0-18654 GCA_965602395.1 uncultured Chromatiales bacterium | reverse complement strand
CGCGGCCAGCTCGCTGGCGAACAGGCCGAGCTTTCTCGTGCTGTAAAAGCCGTCGCTGCCGGTGCCGCGCAGGATGCGGTCGATGTACACGCCGCCGTCTGGGGCATTGACGCCACCGAGCGCTCGCAAATACTCGCCCGCCAGACAGCCGTGCACCACGGCCTGAAACAGCGGTCGCAGTCCGGCTTCGCCGTCGGGGCGGTAGTCAGTGTGCTCGCAGAGCTGCTCGAACAGGCGCCGATGGCCGGCCCGCCAGGCCGCGGTTTGCGGTTTCAGCTGCGCGGCGAAGTAGTCGCGGATCAGCGGGTGGCAGTCGATGTCGCCGTCCGGCTGGTCGCTGATTTCGATCAGTTTCAGTTCAGCCAGCTGGCGCAGGCTCGCGTTCCACTGGATTTTGCCGGCCGGCCTGGACTCGTCGCCGTCGGTGAACAGGCCATCGTTGAGCCCCGGAATGATCGGTGCCGCGCGCAGCCGGTCGAGGCAGTGGCGCTGCGCGGCGCGGTCGAACAGGCCGAGCAGGCGCAGCACGGCGAGCATGCGCCGGCCCTTGTCGCTCTGCGCCAGCTGCAGCACGTAATCGCTCAACAGCCGCTCGACGTTGCGCGCGGTGAATTCGATATCGCTGGCGGCGTCGGTCAGCGCCACGCCGCGCCGGCGGATGTCGCCACCGTGGGCCAGATCCAGATAGCCGCCGAGGATTTGCAGGCTCAGCGGGTGGCCGCGCAGTTCAGCGCTGGCGGTTTGCAGTTCCGGGTGGTCGCGAGCGATGTCCGCCGCCCCGCAGCGCTTCGCCCCGGCGCGGTGCAGCAGCTGCGCACCGGCCGCGTCGCTGAGTTTTTCCAGTTCCAGCAGCGGCGCTTTCAGCGAGTCGACTCGCTCGAAATCCAGCACCCGCTCGCGACTGGTCAGCAGGCACAGGCCGGGGAACTGCCGCTGGGTCAGACACTCCAGCAGGGTGCGGATGCCTTCGTCGCGCAGCCGGCCCGCGTCGCCGCTGCCCGGCGGCTGCTGCAGCGGCTCCAGCCCGTCGAGAATCAGCAGCCAGCGCCCCTGCGCCAGCTGCTCTGCCACCGCTTCGGCCTTCTGCCGCAGCGACAGCTCTTCGATATCCAGTTTCAGATGCGCCGCCGCGTGGCTGAAAAACGACTCCGACGAGCCGCTGTAATTGCTCGCCCCCTGCTGGTAAAAGCTGAAATCCAGATAGCCGTCGCAGTCGAGCCGATCCTCCGGCGCGAAGCGCTTGCGAAACTCGGCGGCCAGCGAGGTTTTGCCGGCGCCGCCCCAGGCGATGATCGAGTAGACGCAGGCGAGTTCGTCGTCCCAGGCCTCCTGCAGCAAGCGCAGTTCGTCTTCGCGGCCGATCAATTCGTCGGCGTAGTGGCGGCGCAGTTCGGAGAGGGCGATGCGGCGGTTGCGCAGATGCTCGATGCGCTGCCGGGTTTCGGCGCGCAGCTCCGGCTGGCCTTCGAGCAGCGCGAGAATCCGATCCAGCTTGACGCTGTGATCGTCGCCCTGCGTGGCCAGTCGCTCGAAGTTGGTTTCGAGCAGTTCGAGCAAGCGGGCTTTTTCGGCGTTTTTTTCGGCTTCATCGGCGATGCCGATGGTCAACGCTTCGATCAGGTCGCCGATGATGGGAATCCGCTGCAGCAACCTGCTGGAGATTCGCTTGCCCACCGCTGCGACCAATGCGCTGTTCTGCTCGTCACTCATCCGTGTTTTTCCTGTCTGCGCTGTGCCGCATCCTGCCCAAGCAATGAATGGCGGACAAGTAGCAGCGATCTCCCGATCGCGATCACGGCCGACAGGCCGTTGCCATTCGGGCCACTACCATTCGGGCCGCTGGCATTCGGGCCGCTGGCATTCGGGCCGCTGGCGCAACAGATCGCCACTGCGGCCCGCGCCTACTCGGGCAGCGCCTGCTGCTCCTCCTGCTGCAACTGCCACAGTTGCGCGTACAGCCCATCGGCAGCCAGCAGCGCGCGGTGGGTGCCGCGCTCGGCGATGCGGCCCTGCTCCAGCACGAGGATTTCGTCGGCGTCGACCACGGTCGACAGGCGATGCGCGATGACCAGCGTGGTGGCGCCTTCGGCGGCTTCGTTGAGGGCATCGACGATGGCTTTTTCGACCCGCGTGTCGAGGCTGGAGGTGGCCTCGTCGAAGATCAGGATCGGCGGCCGCTTGAGGATCACCCGGGCGATGGCCAGACGCTGCTTTTCGCCGCCGGAGAGCTTCAGCCCGCGCTCGCCGACCACGCTGTCGTAGCCCTCCGGCAGGCGGGCGATGAACTCGTCGAGATGCGCCAGCCTTGCCGCCCGCTCGATCTCTTCGCGGCTGGCATCCGGGCGCGCGTAGGCGATGTTGTAGGCGATGCTGTCGTTGAACATGACGGTGTCCTGCGGCACCACGCCGAGGGCGGCGCGCAGGCTGGACTGGCTGACGTGGCGCAGGTCCTGGCCGTCGATCTCGACGCTGCCGCCGGCCACGTCGTAAAAGCGGAACAGCAGCCGGGCGAGGGTCGATTTGCCGGCGCCGGAGGGGCCGACCACGGCCAGCTTTTTGCCGGGGGCGATCTCGAAATCCACGTCGTGCAGGATCGGCCGGGCCGCATCGTAGGCGAAATCCACGTGGCGAAAGCGCACCCGGCCCTCGCCGACCTGCAGCGCCCGCGCGTCGGGCGCGTCGCAAATCTCGGCGTCGCGGTCGAGCAGATCGACCACCTGCTGCATGTCCGCCAGCGAATACTGCAACTGCCGATAGACGATGCCGAGCATGCCCAGCGGCAGGAACAATTGCAGCAGCAGGGCGTTGATCATCACCAGATCGCCGAGGCTCAGCTCGCCGGCGGCGACCGCCTCGGCGGCGAGAATCATCAGCGCGGTGACGCCGACGGCGATGATCGCCGCCTGGCCGAAATTGAGCAGCGACATGCTGGTCTGGCTCTTGACCGCGGCGTCGCTGAATTGCGCCAGCCCTTCATCGTATTGCTTGAGTTCCAGCGCTTCGTTGTTGAAATATTTGACGGTTTCGTAGTTGAGCAGGCTGTCGACGGCGCGGCCGTTGGCCTCCGAATCGAGCCGATTCATGGTGTGCCGGTAGTGGATGCGCCAGTTGCTCATCAGCGTGGTGAAGACGATGTAAACCACCACCGTGGCGCTCACCACCAGCGCGTAATACCAGGGGAACTGGCTGAACAGGATCACCGCCACCAGCAGGAATTCGGCCAGCGAGGGCAGGATGCTGAAGGTCAGGTAATTGAGCAGCGTGCTGAGGCTGCGCATGCCGCGTTCGAGATCCCGCGAGACGCCGCCGGTGCGCCGCTCCAGGTGGTAGCGCAGGGAGAGATCGTGCAGCTTGGCGAGCACGCGCACGCCGAGCTGGTGCATGGCGTGGTAGCGCACGCGGGCGAACAGCACATCGCGCAGCTCGTTGAACAGCGATGTCGCCAGGCGCAGCGCGCCGTAGGCCAGCAGCAGGCCCAGCGGCACGACCATCGCCGCGCCGCCGAGGCTGCCGGCATCGAGCGCATCGACGATGCCCTTCAGCGCCAGCGGCACGGCCACCGTGGCCAGCTTGCTCAGCAGCAGGCAGCCGAGGGCGATCAGCACGCGGCCGCGGTAGTCCCACAGCAGCGGGGTCAGGGTGCGCAGATTGCGCAGATCGGCACGCTGGCCGTCGGGGTTGTCGGTGCGGCGTTCGGGCGGTGACATGGTGGCTTCGGGGCTGGCTCGGCGGCCGTCCGCGGATCGGGACGGCGCGCAGTATAGCCGCTGCCGGCGCAGCCTCGGGGTGAGGATTTGGCCGGAATCGACGCCGCCGGCAACGTGCCGTTGGGATGGCGGCGAGCGGCCACCGGCGGGCCGTCAGCCGTTGACGCGCAGATCGCAGGCGATGGCGTAGCCCTCGGCCAGCGCTTCGCTGCGCAGCACGGTGGCCTGGCCGCGCAGTGGCGGGGTCATCTCGCCGGGCGGCACGACCAGTACCTCCAGCTGCTGGCCGGTGGCGAAATCCTCAGCGCAGACGAATTGCAGCCCGTTGGCGCTGAGATTGCGCAGCCGCGCGCACTTGTCCGGCGTGCCGCCCTCGGCGGCGTAGCGGATGCTGCAATCGATGTTCATGCGCATGAAATCGCGGCGATCACCGTGGATGATGTTCATCAGCTCTCTCTCGGGGCTGCGCCCGTGGCGGTCGATGACGGCACTTTCGACCGCGCAACCGGCAACTTTAGGCTGTCGGGCTCGCACTCCGGGCACTTCCAGCCGAGCTGTCGATGGCGTCGCCCGTAAAAACTGGCTGGATTCTTGCTTTAACACCGGCAATCCCGGCAATCCCGGCCAGCCAGACGACCATGCCAGTGCCAGCCACAAACCTTCCGCCAAGCCGCCAGCGAGGCGCACCCGCTACTCGGACCACGCCACGGGTGTTCGCCGCGCCCATCGTCACAAGCGTCGCGGCTACGCCAATAGCGCAGGCGATAGCGCTGGCGATAGTGCTGGCGATGGCCGCGCCGGCGGCGCGCGGCGCGAGTGCCGCTGCCCCGGCCCCCGAGGCTCCGGTCGCCGCCACTCCGGTCGCCGCCGCCCCGGTCGCCGCGGCCGTGCGCGAGTATCGCGCCGACATGCACGAATCCCGCTGGCTGGGCGAGTCGAGCCCGCTGCGCTGCGAGCTGCAACACCCGATTCCGCGCTTCGGCACGGCAAGGTTTTTCCGCGCCGCCGGCAAGGATCTGCAGTTTGAGCTGGCGGCGATCTGGGCCAGCCAGCGGCGCGCGCCGGCGCTGCTCGACAGCGTTGCCCCGGCCTGGAAGCACCCCCACGAGCAGCGCCTGCTGACCCGGCTGGAAGACAGCGGCGACAAGCTGCCCTTTCGCCTGCAACGGGCCGCCGCGCTGCGCCTGCTCTACGAGCTGGAGCGCGGCATGCAGCCGACCTTCATCTACCCGGACGCGGCCGACGGCGAAGAACAGCTGAAGGTGGGCCTGTCGCCGGTGAACTTTCGCGATGCGCTGGGGGATTTCCGCCACTGCCTGGAGGCGCTGGCGCCCTTCGGCTTCGAGTCGATCCGCGATACCCGCGTGCACTTTGAAACCGACAGCGCCGAGCTGGATAGCTACTCGCGCCGCGCGCTGGAGCGCATCGCCGAGTACCAGCCGCTGGACGAGCGGGTGCAGCGCATCATCGTCCACGGCCACACCGATTGGGTGGACAGCGAGCCCTACAACCTGGATCTGTCCGAGTTTCGCGCCTGGGCGGTGGTCGATTTTCTGGTCGATCAGGGCGTGCCGGAGGCGCTGGTCGAGGCGCAGTTCCACGGTGAGACCTCGCCGCGCGAGGACAACCGCAGCGCCAGCGGTCGCGCCTTCAATCGGCGGGTGACGGTGGAAGTGGTGCGCGCGCCGGAGAGGGAAACCTCAGCGGAGAGCGAAACTGCGGCGGCGGATTGATCGCGGCTTTCGCGCGGCGCTCCCCGGCTGCGCAGACGATGCCCCTCAGATCACCCGCGCCAGCGCCTCGCGCAGCACCTGCGTCCCGGCGCCCGGGCGATGCGCGTGCTCGGAGATGTATCGCCGCCAGGCGCGCGCGCCCGGCTGGCCCTGAAACAAACCGAGAATGTGGCGGCTGATGTGCCCCAGCGGCACGCCCTCGGCGAGCTGCGCTTCGACAAAGGGCAGATAGTCCTCCAGCACCTGCGCGCGGCTGCGCGGCGGGCGCGGGTCGCCGAACAGGCGCGCGTCCGCCGCCGCCAGCAGATAGGGGTTCTGGTAAGCGGCGCGGCCGAGCATCGCGCCATCCACCGCGGCGAGCTGCTCGTCCACCTTGCGCCAGTCGTCGAGGCCGCCGTTGACGACGATGGTCAGCTCCGGCCGCTCGCGCTTGAGGCGCTGTACGAAGTCGTAGCGCAGCGGCGGGATCTCGCGATTCTCCTTCGGGCTCAGCCCATCCAGCCAGGCCTTGCGGGCGTGGACGATGAACACCTCGCAGCCGGCCGCGGCCACCGCGTCGATGAAATCGGCAAACGGCGGGTAGGCATCCTGGCGGTCGATGCCGATGCGGGTTTTCACCGTCACCGGGATCGACACCGCGTCGCGCATCGCCGCCACGCAATCCGCCACCAGCTGCGGCCTGGCCATCAGGCAGGCGCCGAAGCTGCCGCGCTGCACCCGATCCGACGGGCAGCCGACGTTGATATTGACCTCGTCGTAGCCCCACTGCTCGGCGAGCTTTGCGCAGCGCGCCATAGCCGCCGGCTCGCTGCCGCCCAGCTGCAGCGCAAGCGGGTGCTCGGCGGCGTCGAAACGCAGGTGGCGCGCCGCGTCGCCGCGCAACAGCGCGCCGGTGGTGACCATCTCCGAATACAGCCGCGCGCGGCGCGTGATCAGGCGCAGAAAGTAGCGGTCGAAGCGATCGGTCCAGTCGAGCATGGGGGCGATGCACAGCCGCCAGTGGTTGGCTGGCACGGACTTGCTCGTTGTGTGGTGCGCAATATTCACAGCGGCGCGAACATACGTGCAGCGTCGCGCCGCATCAAGCACTGCGAGCTGGACGCGATACGGCAAAGCCGTATACTCGACGCATGATTACCGTCGTGGAATCGACGCTGTTCACGCGCCTTTGGCCCGACTACTGGAGCGAGGCCGAGCGCGGTGAGTTTGCGGCATGGATTGCTGCCAATCCGGAGGCCGGCGACGTGGTCCCCGCTTCCGGCGGCGTGCGCAAGGTGCGCTGGGCGTCGCACGGCTCGGGCAAGCGTGGCGGCGTGCGGGTGATCTACTTCAATCGCCCCCGCCGCGACGAGATCTGGCTGTTGACGCTGTACGCCAAGAGCGCCAGGGACAACCTGCCGGCCCACCTGCTGAAACAGATGCGGGAGATCATCGAAAGTGAATGACAAGGCACTGAAAGAACGGGATGCGCAGCGCGACATCGGCAGCGAGATCGTCGACGCTCTGCGCGAACTGAAGGCCGGACGGCACGGCGACGAACACCGGATCGAGGTGCCCGCCGCCGCTGAGGCGCGCCGGCGGGTCGGGCTGTCGCAAACCTCCTTCGCCGCGCTGCTGGGTGTCTCCAAGCGCACCCTGCAGGACTGGGAACAGGGCCGCCGCCAGCCCAGCGGCGCGGCGCGCTCGCTGATCCGCATCGCCGCAGCACATCCGGAGGTGCTGCGCGAACTGGCCGGCGACGCCGGCGCTCAGGAAGGGCCACGCTGAGATGTCGCCCATTCCCTTCCCCGCCAGCCTGTAGAAAAATCCCCCGCTGGCGCCCCGGCAGGACAAGCCTTGAAGGATTACCTCACCACCCGCGAAGTCGCAGACCTGCTGCGTCTGGGCGAGCGCAAGATTTACGAGCTGGTCGCCGACGGCGCGATTCCCGTCAGCCGCGCCACCGGCAAGCTGCTTTTCCCCCGCGATTTGATCGACGCCTGGGTTCGCCAGCAGGTCGACTACCGCGGCGATATCGAGACCCTCAGCCCGCCGCCACCGGTGGTCGCCGGCAGTCACGACCCGCTGCTCGACTGGGCGATCCGCGAATCCGGCTGCGGGCTGGCGGTGTACTTCGACGGCAGCCTCGACGGCCTCAAACGCATGGCCCGCGGCGAAGCCATCGCCGCCGGCACGCACCTCTTCGAAGCCGAACACGAAGACTGGAATCGCCAGCACATCGCCGATCTGTTCCCCGGCCAGCCGGTGGTCGCCATCGAATGGGCCAGGCGGCAGCAGGGCTTGATCGTCGCGCCGGGCAATCCGCTCAGGCTGCAACGCGCCGCAGACCTCGGCGGGCGGCGGGTGATTGCGCGCCAGCCCGGCGCCGGCAGCCAGGTGCTGCTGGATCATCTGCTGGACAGGGCCGGGCTGGATAGCGGCGACGCCGAACTGCTCGATTCGCCCGCGCGCAGCGAGAGCGACGTGGCACGGGCGGTGGCCGAAGGGCGGGCGGATGCGGGCCTGGGGATCGCCTCGGTGGCGCGGCAGTACCGGCTGGATTTCGTGCCGCTCTGCGAAGAGCGCTACGACCTGGTGGTCTGGCGGCGGGCTTATTTTGAACCGGCCTGGCAACGCTTGATGGCGCTGGGTAAAAGCCCGTCACTGAGCGCGCGCGCCGAGGGGCTCGGCGGCTATTCGCTCGGCGGCAACGGCGACATTCGCTACAACGCCCACTGAGCCGGGCGGCGCGGGTGACAACTGAATTACCGGCGCCCGGATGATCCGCCGCCGCTCACTTCTCCAGCCCCGCGCGGCGCTCTTTCCAGGCCAGAGTCGCGCTGACGCCGAGGCCCAGAAACGGTTGCGGCGGGCAGGCTGCCGGCCTCGGCGCGGCCAGCATGTCGCGGACGAAATCGTTGTCGTCGCCGGCCACCAATTCGGCCAGCGTCCTGCCGCTGAAGGTGCCGCGGCAGACGCCGAGACCGTTCTGGCAGAGCGCGCCGTAGACGCCTTCGGCCAGCTCGCCGAACAGGTTGGCGTTGTTGCGCGACAGACACAGCACGCCGCCCCAGGTGTAGTCGAAGCCCAGCTCGGCAAGCATCGGGAAGCGATTGCGGAAGGACGCTTCGTGCGCCCGGCGCATGGCCACGCGCTGGCCCTCGCCGTAGCGGTAGTTGCGATTCCAGGTGAAGGTGTTGCGGATCACGATGCGCCCGTTGGCCAGCCGGCGCACGGTGCTGCCCAGCGGGTTGGCGGGAATCAGCGCCCAGTGCTCATCGCCGCCCAGCTGCGCGGCTTCGGCATCGCTCATCGGTCGGGTCATGCTGCCGTAGGTGCAAACGTGGATCAGCCGCCCGGGCTTGACGCCAAAGCTCGCCGCGTAGCCGTTGTTGGTCAGCAGCAGCTTGTCGGCGCTCAGCCGCCCCCTGGGGCAGACGATCTCGATGCGGCCGTCGGGCTGGCGCTCGAACTCGCCGACCGGCGAATTTTCGAACAGCGTGACATTCTCCGGCAGGGTCGCCGCGCAGCCGCGCACGAAGGCCGCCGGCTGGATCGTCACCGTGCCCGGCGTGTGTACGCCGCTGCGGTAGAAATCGCTGCCGGTGATGCGTTTGAGATCGGCCGCGTCGAGCCGCGCGACCGGCTCGCCCAGCGCGTCGAGGCCATCGGCGAAAGCCCTCAGCGCCGCCTCGCCCTGCGGCTCGACGGCGCCGTGCAGCTTGCCCTGCTCGCGCCAGTCGCAGTCGATGGCGTTGTCGCGCACCGTCTCGCGGGCGAACTGGATGGCGCTGCGATTCTGGCGGATCAGTTTTCTGTCCGCGTCCTGCTGGCCGGTGTAGTCATCGCTGGCCAGATCGTGCGGCAGGTCGATCATGAAGCCGGTGTTGCGCCCGGCGGAGCCGAAGCCGACGCGCTGCGCCTCGATCAGCGCGATGGCGGCCTCCGGCAGCAGCTGCGCCAGTCGCCGCGCCGCGGCCAGCCCGGCAAAGCCGGCGCCGATGATGGCGTAGTCGAAGCGCTGGTCGCCAACCAGCTCGTTGGCCGCGGCCGGCGGTGGCAGGGTTTCGTACCAGCCGCAATCGGCCTTGTCCATCGGCAGCAGTTTGGCCCTGGGCATCGCCCCTCCCGCAAAGCGCTTTCACCCGTGGGCCGGGCTTCAGCCCGACCTGCAAAGCCAATGACTAATCCAGCTCGGACTCGCCGTCGTCGTCGAGATCGATCCAGATGGTCTTGGTCTCGGTGTACTGCTCGTGGGCGGCCAGCGAGTTGTCGCGGCCGCCGAAGCCGGACTGCTTGTAGCCGCCGAAGGGCGTGCTGATGTCGCCCTCGCCGTAGCAGTTGACCGTCACCGTGCCGGCGCGGATCTCGCGCGCCAGGCGGTGCGCGCGGCGCAGGCTGGCGGTGAACAGCGAGGCGGCGAGGCCGTAGCAGGTATCGTTGGCCACGCGCACCGCTTGCTCGGCGCTGTTGACCGTGATCACCGACAGCACCGGGCCGAAGATCTCCTCTTTGGCAATCGTCATTTCAGGGGTCACGCCGTCGAAAATGGTCGGCTGGATGAACAGGCCACGCTCGTCGCACTCGCCGCCGAGCACCAGCTTCGCGCCCTCTGCCCTGCCCTTTTCGATGTAGCCGGCGACCTGCTCGAAGTGCTCGCGACTGACCATCGAGCCGAGGCTGTTGCGCGGATCGAGCGGATCGCCGACCACCCAGTCGCGGCTCTTTTCGATGATTTTGCCCAGCAGCGCGTCTTTCACCTTTTCGTGCACGATCAGCCGCGAGCTGGCGGAGCAGTTCTCGCCCATGTTCCAGAATGCCGCCTGCGCGGCGTGCTCGGCGATACTGTCGAGGCGCTCGGCGTCGTCGAGCACCACGAAGGGATTCTTGCCGCCGCATTCGAGCACCACGCGCTTGAGGTTGCTGTCGGCGGCGTATTTCAGGAACAGCTTGCCGACCTCGGTGGAGCCGGTGAAGGAAACCATGTCGATCCGCGGGTGCCGGCCGATCGCCCGGCCGGCGCTCTCGCCGAGGCCGGTGACCACGTTGAGCACGCCCGCCGGCAGGCCGGCTTCGATCGCCAGCTCGGCCAGATACAGGGTCGACATGCTGGTCTGCTCGGCGGGTTTCAGAATCACGCTATTGCCGGCGGCCAGCGCCGGGCCGAGCTTCCAGGCGACCATCATCAGCGGGAAGTTCCACGGCAGCACGCTGGCCACCACGCCCAGCGGCTCGCGCACGATCAGCCCCAGCGCATCGCCGCCGGTGGGGGCGATCTGGTCGTAGAGCTTGTCGATGGCCTCGGCGTGCCACTGGATGCAGTGGGCCGTCTCGGGCAGGTCGATGGTCGCGCAATCGCGGATCGGCTTGCCGGATTCGAGGCTCTCCAGCAGCGCCAGTTCGTGGCGGTTGCGGCGGATCAGCCGCGCCAGCTTGAGCAGCACCTGCTTGCGCTCGCCCGGCTGGCGCTGCGACCAGACGCCGCTGTCGAAGGCCTCGCGGGCCTTGTCGGCGGCGTGATCGACGTCGGCGGCATCGCAGGCGGCGATCTGCTGCAGCACGTCGCCGGTCGCCGGGTTGACGGTGGCGAAGGTTTCGCCGGAGCGGGCCGGCACAAAGTGGCCGTCGATAAAGGCGTTGCCGGGCAGTTCCAGCGTCTTCGCCAGAGACAGGTATTCGTCGCGGGTCAGCACATCGGACACGGTGGCGCTCCTTTATTCTGCGGTGGCCGCGAGCGGCCGGATGTTGTCGCCGGCGCCGGCGGCTGCGGCGCGCTTCTCGCTGCGGATGGCGGCGACCGACTTTTTCACCGTGTCCACGGTGACGGCGAATTCGCGCTTGAGCTGCGCATCCAGCCCGCGCAGCGGCTTGCGCACCGGGCCGGCGGGCAGGCCGTCCAGTTCGCAGCCGTATTTGATGCACTGCACGAACTTGCCGCCCTGCTCCAGGGTGCGCATCAGCGGCAGCATCGCCGACATGATCCGCCGCCCCTGGTCGAAATCCTTCTCCAGCACGCAGGCCTGGTACAGCGCGATGTGCTCGCGCGGCAGGAAATTGGAACCGGCGCAAACCCAGCTGCGCGCGCCCCAGGCGAAGAATTCCAGCGCCTGATCGTCCATGCCGCAACTCATCTGGATGTGCGGGTAGTCGCGCGCCAGCAGGTGCACGCGGTTGATGTCGCCGCTGCTCTCTTTGATGGCGCAGAAGTTGGGGCTGCGGGCGACGCGATCGAGGAATTCCTCGCCCATGTGCACGCCGGTGCGGTCGGGGAAGTTGTACAGCATCACCGGCAGATTGGCGGCGCGGTCGATGCTCAGCGCGTGGCGCACCAGCTCGCGCTCGGTGGGCATGGCGTAGTAGGGCGAGCCGATCAGAATCGCGTCGGCGCCGAAATCGCGCGCCGCCTCGGCGTAGCCGATGGCATCCTCGGTGCGCAGCGCGCCGACGCCGGCGGTCAGCGAGACGCGCCCGGCGACCAGCTCCTTCGCCAGCTCGATGCTGCGCAGGCGCTCGTCGCGGCTCATGGCGTAGTACTCGCCGGTGGTGCCGCCGACCACGACGCCGTGCACGCCGGCGTCGATAACATGGTTGATGATGCTGGCGAAGCCCGCCTCGTCGATGCTGCCGTCATCCCGGAACGGCGTGATCAGCGGTGTGTAGATGCCTTCGTATCGCATGCCTGCCCTGCCCCCGTGCGGCGCCGGCGCAGCCGCCGGCAATTCGATCTGAGCCGCAACCCTAGGGGCCGGCCGCGCCCGGCTCAAGCGATTTTGTACGCCGCCAATCGATAACATCCGTTTATGAATGCGCCGCCGACCACGCCCACCGCACTTGCCAACGGCGACGCACTGGGCTGCAATGAGCGCCCGCGAAAAAACGAGCCCCAGCGATGGATGAAATCACCCGCCTGCGCCACATTCTCCAGCGCCACCGCACGATCGCCGTGGTCGGCCTGTCGGCGAACTGGCATCGACCGAGCTACTTTGCCGCCAAGTACATGCAGCAGCACGGCTATCGGATCATCCCGGTCAACCCGCGCTACGAGGAAATCCTCGGCGAGCGCTGCTACGCCTCGCTGGCCGATATCCCCGAGCCGGTGGATATGGTCGATCTGTTCCGCCGCGGCGAGGACACCCCGCCGCTGGCCGAGCAGGCGGTGGCCATCGGCGCCAAATGCCTGTGGCTGCAGCTGGGCGTGCGCAGCGATGAAGCGCAGCGCATCGCCAGCGCCGCCGGGCTGGATTACGTCGACAACCGCTGCGTCAAAATCGAGCACGCGCGGCTGTTCGGCGGGCTGAACTTCTGCGGCGTCAACACCGGGGTGATCTCCGCCAAACGCCCACGCATCGTCGCCAATTGAACCAACACTCCCGCGGAAAAAAACTCATGTCTGACGACCACCAGTTCGGCGACGAAACCCTCTGCCTGCACGCCGGGCAGATCCCCGACGCCGCCACCGGCAGCCGCGCGCAGCCGATCTACCAGACCAGTTCCTACGTCTTCGACAGCGCCGACCACGCCGCCAGCCTGTTCAATCTGCAGACCTTCGGCAACGTCTACGCGCGGCTGTCCAACCCCACGGTATCGGCCTTCGAGGAGCGCGTCGCCGCGCTGGAGGGCGGTCGCGCGGCGCTGGCGACCTCCTCCGGCATGGCCGCGCAGATGGTCGCGCTGCTGACGATTCTCGAAGCCGGCGATCACGTGGTCGCGGCCAGCACCCTGTACGGCGGCAGCTACTCGCAGCTGGACGTCACCCTGCGCAAACTGGGCATCGACACCACCTTCGTCGATCCCGACGAGCCGGAGAACTTCGCCGGCGCGATCACCCCGAAGACCCGCCTGCTGTTCGGCGAAACGCTCGGCAATCCGGGCATCAACGTGCTCGATCTGGAGCCCATCGCCGAGATCGCCCACGCCCACGGCCTGCCGCTGATGGTCGATAACACCGTGCCCTCGCCACTGCTGTGCAAGCCCTTCCGGCACGGCGCGGATATCGTCGTCCACTCGGCGACCAAGTTCATCGGCGGCCACGGCACTTCGCTCGGCGGGGTGGTGGTCGAAAAGGGCGATTTTCCCTGGGACAACGGCAACTTCCCCGGCATGGTCGAGCCCAGCCGCGGCTACCACGGGGTGCGCTTTCACGAGACCTTCGGCGATTTCGGCTTCACCATGAAAGCGCGCTGCGAGCCGCTGCGCACCCTCGGCCCGGCGCAGTCGCCGTTCAACGCCTTCCTGCTGATGCAGGGGCTGGAAACCCTGCATCTGCGCATGCAGCGGCACGTTGAAAACGCGCTGGCGGTGGCGAAATTTCTGGCCGCGCACCCGCAGGTCGAGTGGGTCAACTACCCGGGGCTGGAGGGCGACAAATACTACGAGCTGGCGCAGAAATACCTGCCCAAAGGGGCCAGCGCGCTGCTCAGCTTCGGCATCAAGGGCGGCCACGAGGCCGGCGTGCAGTTCATCGAGCACTGCCAGTTTCTGAGTCATCTGGCCAATATCGGCGACGCCAAATCGCTGGTGATCCATCCGGCTTCGACCACCCACCGCCAGCTCAGCGAGGAGCAGCAGCGCGCCGCCGGGGTGACGCCGGAGATGATCCGTCTGTCGGTGGGTATCGAAACCCTCGACGACATCCTCTGGGACATCGACCGCGCGCTGACCGCGGCCAGCCGCTGAGGCTCAGTCCGGCAGCCAGCCGCCGACCGCCTGCAGCGGCGCCTGCAAGCCGTCGCGGCTGACCCAGGCGGCCAGCGCCAGACGCGCCCCGGCCGGCGCGGCGAAGGTCGGTAGCTGGCCGCTCCAGCGGCCGTCCGCCGCGGCCAGTACGCGGTGGCCGAGCACGGTGAAATCCTGCCCCAGTGTGCGACCGCTGTTCTCGCCGGCGCCGATCTCGGCCCGGATGCCGACGCCGAGCACCGCCAGATGCAGCTGCAGCGTCTCGCCGGCCGCGGCGCCGTCGAAGCGCGCGGCCACGTCCGAGCCATCGACGCCCAGCCGCAGCCGCCCCGCGGCCGGGCGCGGCGCCGGCAGATCGCCAGCGCGGAACCAGCCGCGCCACTCGCGGCCATCGACCACAAATCCCGGCGTGTACACCGTGCCCACCGCGCCCTCGCGGTAATACTGCCGCTGGCGCTGGCTGAAAGCCGGGCTGGCGAACTGGTCGCGCCAGCCCAGGCCATCCCAGTAATCGACGTGAAAAGCCACCGGCACCAGCTCGCGCCACAAGCGCGGATCGCCGCGCAGCTCGCCCAGCCAGCGCTCCGCCGGCGGGCAACTGTTGCAACCCTGGGAGGTGAACAGCTCGATCAGCGCGACCCGCTGCGGGCCGCTGTCGAAAGTGCGCTCGGCGCGCGCCGGCGCGGCACTCAGGGCCAGGCCGAGCAGCAGCATCAGCGCCAGCGGCAGCAGTGGCGACGGTGATGGCCGTGGCTGTGGCCGCAGCTGTGGCGGTGGCGGTGGCGGTGGCTTGGCGGCGGCGGGAGACGGGCTGGGCATGGGCGCGGTCCTCGACTGGGGAATTCCCGATTGTGACCGCGCGGAGCGCGGCAAGCTCCCCAATCCGGCAAATCGCCCGGCAAACCGGGTTTCAGTAAGCCGCCGACAGCACCCGGCTGGCACTCGGCGGCTGGCCGAAACGCGCTTTGTAGGCGCGCGAAAAACTGGCCAGCGAGCCGAAGCCGCAGGCCACGGCGATCTCGGTGACGCTGTGCGCGCTCTGCTGCAGCAGGCTGCGCGCCCGCTCCAGCCGCAGCTGGCGATAGTAGGCGCCGGGCGTGGTGCCCAGCCAGCGGCGGAACAGGCGCTCCAGTTCGCGCAGCGAGACGCCGGCGGCCTGCGCCAGTTCCAGCGTCGGCAGCGGCTCTTCGAGGTTGGCCTCCATCAGTCGCACCGCCTCCAGCACGCGCGGGTTGTTGACCGCCAGCCGCTCGCGCGGCTGCATGCGCTGGGTATCGCTGCCGCGGCGGATGCGGCTGTAGATGAACTGGTCGGCCACCGCCGTGGCCAGCTCGTGGCCGTGCTGCTGGCGGATCAGGTTGAGCATCAGGTCGAGGCAGGCGGTGCCGCCGGCGGCACTCCAGCGCTTGCGGTCGATGACGAACACATCCTGGGTCAGGCGCACCGCCGGGTGGCGCTGCTGGATCATGTCGACCACCTCCCAGTGGGCGGTGGCCTGATAGCCGTCGAGCAGGCCGGCTTCGGCCAGCAGTTGCGGCCCGATATCCACCCCCACCAGCCAGGCACCGCGCGCCGCGGCGCGGTGCAGGCACTGCTTGAGTGGCCGCTGGAAGTGCTGCTGAGGCTCGTAGCTGGCGATCACCACGAGCATGTCCAGCGCTTCGCGGGCCATTGCCGGCAGCTGGTCGAGCGCGCCGTCGGCAAGCACCGAGACGCCACTGCTGGAGATCACCGGGCGGCCGTCCGGGGAGAGGATCGAGCGCCGATACAGCTCCGCGCCAGCCATGCGATTGGCGGCGCGCAGCGGTTCGAATGCGGAGGCGAAAGCCATCATCGAAAAGTGCGGCAACAGGGCGAAGGACAGTTGCAGCGGGCGGTCGTCGGGGGCGGTCGGGAACATGCGTCGGGCATCCGTGGTCACTGCGCGCTTTTTATCAATCTGCTGTCGAAAAATGAAAACTTTTCTGCCCCGCCGGTGATAGCTTCACCGGGCAGCCCGGTCGAGCCAGGCTTGCTTCGGGGCATTCCAGCGCAACGCGGCAGCGCAGCGCGACGGATGCCGGACACGGGCGGATACACAGGCCAATACACAGGCAGCAATACACAGGCAGAGGGCCGCAGCATGAACCGAGACGTCATCATCACCTGCGCGATCACCGGATCGGGCGACACGGTCGGCAAGCACCCGCAGATCCCGGTCACCCCGGCGCAGATCGCCACTGCGGCGATCGATGCAGCCCGCGCCGGCGCGGCCATCGTGCACTGCCACGTGCGCGATCCCGAGACCGGCAAGGGCAGCCGCGACGTGGCCCTGTACCGGGAGGTGGTCGAGCGCATCCGCAGCGCCGACATCGATGTGGTCATCAACCTCACCGCCGGCATGGGCGGCGATCTGGAAATCGGCGCCGGCGAGCGGCCGATGGATTTCGGCGCCGAGACCGATCTGGTCGGCCCCATCGAACGCCTCGCGCACATCGAAGCGCTGCTGCCGGAGATCTGCACCATCGACTGCGGCACGCTCAACTTCGGCCGCGGCAACAATACCTACATCGCCACCCCGGACATGCTGCGCAGCGGCTGCCGGCGGGTGCAGGAACTGGGCGTGCGCCCGGAGCTGGAGATCTTCGACACCGGCAACCTCTGGTGCACCCTCGATCTGATCGGCGACGGCCTGATCGACAGCCCGCCGCTGTATCAGCTGTGCACCGGCATCCCCTACGGCGCGCCGGCGGATATCGGCCTGCTGAAAGCCATGGTCGATCTGCTGCCCGCCGGCGCCAACTGGACCGCCTTCGCCCTCGGCGCGATGCAGATGCCCTTCGCCGCGCAGGCGGTGCTGCTCGGCGGCAATGTGCGCGTCGGCCTGGAGGACAATCTGTATCTGGAAAAGGGCGTGTTCGCCAGCAACGCGCAGCTGGTCGAGCGGGCGCGCAACATCGTCGAGCTGATGGGCTGCCGGATCGCCGGCCCCGCCGAGGCTCGCGAACGCTTCGGCCTGATCAAGCGCGGTTAAACCAGCCTCCAGTGGAGAGCCACGATGAGCAATGAAGTGAAGACGCTGGCGGTCATCGGCACCGGCGTGATCGGCGCCGGCTGGGCGGCGCGCGCGCTGGCCCACGGACTGGATGTGATCGCCTGGGACCCGGGCGAGGACTGGCAGCAAAAGATGCGCGCCGCGGTGGAAAATGCCTGGCCGGCGGTGCAGAAACTCGGCCTCTACCCCGGCGCCAGTCTGGATCGCCTGCGCTTTGCCGAGACACTGGAGCAAGCCTGCGCACAGGCCGACTTCGTGCAGGAAAACGCCCCCGAGCGCATCGAGCTGAAAACCAGCCTGCACGCGCAGATCGACGCCGCCGCGCCGGCCCGCGCGATCATCGCGTCGAGCACCTCCGGCCTGCTGCCCAGCGAGTTCCAGTCGCGGGCGGCCAATCCCGCGCGGATCATCGTCGGCCACCCCTTCAATCCGGTGTACCTGCTGCCGCTGGTGGAAGTGCTCGGCGGCCGGCAGACCGATCCGGCCTGCGTCGAGCGCGCCATCGAGTACTACACCGCCATCGGCATGTACCCGCTGCGGGTGCGCAATGAGATCGAAGGCTTTCTCTCCGACCGCCTGCAGGAGGCGCTGTGGCGCGAGGTGCTGCATCTGGTCAACGATGGCGTCGCCACCACCGAGGAGCTGGACGCGGCGATCAGCTACGGGCCCGGCCTGCGCTACGCCATCTGGGGCACCTGCCTGAACTTCCACCTCGCCGGCGGCCAGGGCGGCATGCGCCACATGATCGAACACTTCGAGCCCAGCCAGTTTCCCTGGACCAAACTGGAGGCACCGAAGATCACCCCGGAACTGGTCGATCGCATGGCCAGTGGCTGCGAGGCGCAGGCCGGCGGCAGATCCATCCGCGAGCTGGAGCAACTGCGCGACAACTGCCTGATCGGCATCATGCAGTCGCTGCGCGCGCAAAACCTCGGCGCCGGCAAGCTGCTGCAGGAAGACGAAGCGCGCCGCCTGAAAACCCGCCAGTTCACCCGCTGGCAGGCCGGCGCTGAAATCGGCCGGCCGCTGGCGCTCTACGACAGCCTGGTGCTGCCCGAATGGGTCGACTACAACGGCCACATGACCGAGGCGGCCTATCTCACCGCCTTCGGCTGGGCCACCGACGCGCTGTTCCGCTACATCGGTGACGACGAGGACTACCGCGCATCAGGGCTGTCCTTCTACACCGTCGAGACGCACATCAACTACCTGCGCGAATGCTCCAGCGGCGACCCGCTGCGCTTCACCACCCAGCTGCTGGGGGTCGATGACAAGCGCCTGCACTTCTTCCACTGCATGTACCACGCCACCAGCGACGAGCTGCTGGCGACCACCGAGCAGATGCTGCTGCACGTGGACATGAACGCCGGCGCAGCCTGCCCGATCCGCGCCGATGTGCGCGCCGCGCTGGACGCCATCGCCGCGGCCCACACCGGGATGCCGACGCCGGAGCAGGTCGGCCGGCAGATGAAAATCCTGCCCAAGGGCTACATGCCGGAGTAGCGGGCCGGAGTAGCGGGCCGGA
>CBFCYW010000073.1:0-18997 GCA_965602395.1 uncultured Chromatiales bacterium | reverse complement strand
GCTGGCTCTGCCACCGGTGAAGATCCACTGCTCGGTGCTCGCCGAAGACGCCATCGCCGCCGCCATCGAAGACCTGCGCAGCAAGCGCGAGACCAATGCGGACGCGCGGCGCGACGAGGTGGTCTAGTGGCCATCAGCATCACCGAAGCGGCTGCCAGGCACGTGCGCAGCTATCTGGAAAAGCGCGGCAAGGGGATCGGCCTGCGCGTCGGCGTGCGCACCTCCGGCTGCTCGGGCATGGCCTACGTGCTGGAATTTGCCGACGAGTTGCAGGGTGAGGATCAGGTCTTCGAAGGCCACGGTGTAAAAGTGGTGGTCGATCCCAAGAGTCTCACCTACCTCGACGGTACCGAACTGGACTTCACCAAAGAGGGCTTGAACGAGGGCTTTCGGTTCAACAATCCCAACGTCAAGGACGAGTGCGGCTGCGGCGAGAGCTTTAACATCTGACGCCGTCAGTGCCCGGCTGGCGGTGCGGATCGCGCCCGCCAGCCGCTGCCTGGCCCCCAGCGCCCTGCCCACCGCGGGGCGCTTTGCCATCCGGCGACGCGCTCCCGTTGGCGGGCGCATTCAGCGCGGATCGAATCGCAGCCCGATGGCGATGTGGGCGGCGACCCCTGTTCTGATGACCGAATCGACCAGCCGGTGATGACGTGGACCTGGATATCAACAAAAATTACTTCGAACTGTTCGGCCTGCCCGTGCAGTTCGCGCTGGATGAGGGCCAGCTTGCGGCGCGCTACCAGTCCCTGCAGCGCGCCCTGCACCCGGATCGCTACGCCGCCGCCGGCGAGCGCGAGCGGCGCCTCTCGGTGCAGGGCGCATCGTTCATCAACCAGGCACACCAGACCCTGCGCCGGCCGCTGGCGCGCGCCAGCTACCTGCTGTCGCTGCAGGGCATCGAGCTGGACAACGAATCCGACACGCGCATGGATGCCGGTTTTCTGATGGAGCAGATGGCGCTGCGCGAATCTCTCGACCAGGCGCGCAGCGCCGACGACGGCCTGCAACGGCTGGATCGCCTGCAGGATGATCTGCGCCGGCGCGAGCGCCAGATCGCCGCCGAGGTTGGCGGGCTGCTGGACGCCGGCGACTGGAGCGCGGCGCGCGACGCGGTGCGCCGCTGGCAGTTTCTCGACAAGCTGGGCCGCGAGGCGGAGGATGCCGCCGTGGAACTGGAGGATCGTCTGTGAGCTGCGATGCCCGCGTTGAGCCACAGCGATCGCGACCTTCCGCCACGCCGCTGCGAGCTATGTGGCGGCATTGATCCGGCCCCCTGTCTGCGTTCTGCGCGGCGGCGTGGGCAAACCTGAATAAGCGAATTACCGATGGCCCTGTTGCAGATTTCCGAACCCGGTCAGAGCGCCGCGCCGCACCAGCGACGCATCGCCGTAGGCATCGACCTCGGCACCACCAACTCGCTGGTGGCCAGCGTGCGCAGCGGCGTCGCCGAGGCGCTGCCGGACGCCGACGGCGAGGTCATCCTGCCCTCGGTGGTGCGCTATCCGGGCGACGGCGACCCGGTGGTCGGGCGCGCCGCGCGCGATGCCGCAGCGCTCGACCCGGGCAACACCATCAGCTCCGCCAAGCGCCTGCTGGGGCGCAGCGCGGCGGCGATTCGCGCCGATCGCGCGCAGCTGCAGTACGCCCTCGTCGAGGGCCAATCCAGCGTGCCGCGGATCGTCACCGCGGCCGGCGAAGTCAGCCCGGTGGAAGTCTCCGCAGAGATTCTGCGCAGCCTGCGCGAGCGCGCCGAGCAAACCCTCTGCGGTGGCAGCAACGAGTCGCTGGCCGGCGCGGTGATCACCGTGCCGGCCTATTTTGACGACGCCCAGCGCCAGGCCACCAAAGATGCCGCGCGGCTGGCCGGGCTGCCGGTGCTGCGGCTGATCAACGAGCCGACCGCGGCGGCGATCGCCTACGGGCTGGACCGCGCCGCGCAGGGCGGTGAGGCGGACGACGGCGGCGTGATCGCCGTTTACGATCTCGGCGGCGGCACCTTTGACATCTCCATCCTGCGCCTCACCCGCGGCGTCTTCGAGGTGCTCGCCACCGCCGGCGACACCGCCCTCGGCGGCGATGATATCGACCGCGCGGTGGCCGACTGGATCGCCGCGCAGGCCGCTGGCGGCCACGCCGATGCGCACGCCGAGCGGCGTCTGCTGGATGCCGCGCGCGCCGCCAAAGAGGCGCTCAGCACCACCGCTGCGACGGCTATCGAGGTGGATCTCGGCGATGGCCGGCACTGGTCCGGAGAACTCGACCGGGCCAGCTTCGATGAGCTGATCGAGCCGCTGATTCGCCGCAGTCTGGCGCCCTGCCGGCGCGCCCTGCGCGACGCCGGGGTGGCCCGCGACGAGGTGCGCGCGGTGGTCATGGTCGGCGGCTCGACGCGCGTGCCGCGGGTGCGCGAGCGGGTCGGCGAGTTTTTCCAGCAGCCGGTGCTCACCGATATCGACCCGGATCGGGTGGTGGCCATCGGCGCCGCGCTGCAGGCCGATGTGCTGGCCGGCAACAAGCCGGACAGCGACGTGCTGCTGCTCGACGTGATCCCGCTGTCGCTGGGGCTGGAGACCATGGGCGGGCTGGCGGAGAAGCTGATCCCGCGCAACACCACCATCCCGGTGGCGCGCGCCCAGGAGTTCACCACCTACAAGGATGGCCAGACGGCGATGGCGCTGCACGTGGTGCAGGGCGAGCGCGAGCTGGTCGAGGATTGCCGCTCGCTGGCGCGCTTCGAGCTGCGCGGCATCCCGCCGATGGTCGCCGGGCAGGCGCGCATCCGGGTTACTTTTCAGGTGGATGCCGACGGCCTGCTCGGCGTCAGCGCCGAGGAGACCACCAGCGGCGTGCGCGCCAGCATCGACGTGCTGCCGAGCTATGGTTTGTCCGATGGCGAGATCGAGCAGATGCTCAGTGCCAGCATCGACCACGCCCGTGAGGACGTCGATGCGCGCCGCCTGCGCGAGCAGCAGGTGGAGGCCGGGCGCGTCATCGAGGCGCTGGACGCGGCGCTGGCCGAGGATGCCGGCGACTATCTCGACGCCGCCGAGCGCGCCGCCATCGAGGCCCGCCGAAGCGAGCTGCTGGCCGCCCGCGAGGGTGATGATCACGCCGCCATCAAGGCCGCCATCGGCGCTCTGGAGCGCGCCAGCGACGCCTACGTGGCGCGGCGCATGAACGCCAGCGTGGCGCGCGCCCTGGCCGGTCACCATCTGGACGAATACGCCGCGCCGCCGCCCGCCGGTGGCAAATCCGAATAACCCAAAGCATTGAATTGCAGCCAGAGGAGCGAGGCCGAATGCCGCAGATCATCGTACTTCCCCACGAGGAAATCTGCCCCGAGGGCGCCGCCTTCGAGGGCCGCGCCGGTGTTTCGGTGTGCGATAACCTGCTCGGCCAGGGCATTGACATCGAGCATGCCTGCGAGAAGTCCTGTGCCTGCACCACCTGCCACGTGTACATCCGCGAGGGGCTGGAGTCGCTGGAGGAACCCACCGAGCAGGAGGACGACTACCTCGACAAGGCCTGGGGGCTGGACCCGGATTCGCGGCTCTCCTGCCAGGCGATCGTCGAGGGCGAGGATCTGGTCATCGAAATACCCAAGTACACCATCAATATGGTGTCCGAGAACCACTGAGCTGCTGGCGATAAAGTTGCTGCAACGGGGGACTTCGTAAGATGAAGTGGACAGATAGCCTGGAGATAGCCATCGCGCTCGACGAGGCGCACCCGGATGTCGATCCGCAGTACCTGCGCTTTACCGATCTGCGCGATTGGGTGATGGCACTCGATGAATTCGACGATGCCCCGGAGCACTGCGGTGAGAAGATCCTCGAAGCCATCCAGATGGCCTGGATCGAAGAGAAGTAGGTTATTTGCGCGGGGGCTGCCGGCCTGCCGCCGGCCTTCGGGAGGCGCGTATCGGGCGCGTTCTGGCACTGCCCGAGGCGGACCTGTAGTTTGTGCGCGATGCTCTTTTCAAGACGTGGCTTTATTCCCGCGCGCGCGGCCAGTAAAATCACCCGTTTGTCACGATTCAACCTCCCTGGAGCCTCCCGCTACAATGGCCATAGAACGCACCTTTTCCATCGTCAAGCCCGACGCCGTTGCCAAGAACATCATCGGCAAGATCTACAGCCGTTTCGAAGACAACGGTCTGCGCATCGTCGCATCGAAGATGCTGCACCTGACCCGCGAACAGGCCGAGGGCTTTTACGCGGTGCACAAGGAGCGCCCCTTCTTTAACGATCTGGTCGCCTTCATGACCTCTGGGCCGGTGATGGTGCAGGTCCTCGAGGGCGAGGATGCAATCGCCAAAAACCGCGAAATCATGGGCGCCACCAATCCTGCGGAAGCCGCCGCCGGCACCATCCGCGCGGATTTTGCCCAGAGCATCGACGAGAACGCCGTGCACGGTTCCGATGCAGCGGAAACCGCGGCCACCGAGATCGCCTTCTTCTTTCCCGAAGGCGTCTGCGAGCGCACCCGCTGAGGCGCGCCGGGTGCGCGCAGCGGTGGTTAGCGGTAGCGATGTGAGTCTCGGCGCCGAGCGGGTCAACCTGCTGGGCCTCGACCAGCGCGGCCTGCGCGATTTCTTCGTCTCCATCGGCGAAAAGCCGTTTCGTGCCCAGCAGTTGATGAAGTGGCTGTATCGCCACTACGTCACCGATTTTGAGCAGATGACCGATCTGGGCGTCAAGCTGCGCGAAAAGCTCGCCGATTGCGCCGAGATCCGCGCCCCCGAAGTGGCGCTGGAGCAGCCCTCTGCGGATGGCAGCAGCAAGTGGCTGATGCGCCTGGATTCGGGCAACAGCGTCGAGGCGGTGTACATTCCCGACGGGCCGCGCGCCACGCTGTGCGTTTCCTCACAGGTCGGCTGCGCGCTGGATTGCTCCTTCTGCGCCACCGCCCGCGAGGGCTTCAACCGCAACCTGAGTAGCGCCGAGATCATCGGCCAGGTGTGGCAGGCGACGCGCCAGCTGCGCAGTTCGCCGCGCTATGCCCACGATGACCTCAGCAATGTGGTGATGATGGGCATGGGCGAACCGCTGGCCAACTTCGCCAATCTGGTGCCGGCGCTGAACCTGATGATCGACGATCTGGCCTACGGCCTGTCCAAGCGCCGCGTCACGGTCAGCACCTCTGGCGTGGTGCCCAATATGTACCGCCTGTTCGCCAGCGTCGACGTGGCCCTGGCGGTGTCGCTGCACGCCGCCAATGACGAGCTGCGCGACCAGCTGGTGCCGATCAATCGCAAATACCCCATCGCCGAGCTGATGGCCGCCTGCCGCGAATACGTCGCCGACGGCGCGCGCAAGCGCCACGTGATGTTCGAATACGTGATGCTCGACGGCGTCAACGACCGCCCGCAGGATGCCCGCGAATTGGCTCGCCTGCTGCGCGGCATGCCCTGCAAGGTCAACCTGATTCCCTTCAACCCGTTCCCCGGCAGCGGCTACCGCAGCTCACAGCAGGCGGCCATCGACCGCTTCTGGCAGGTGCTCAACGCAGCCGGCATCCGCTGTCTGATGCGCCGCACCCGCGGCGACGACGTGGCCGCCGCCTGCGGCCAGCTGGCCGGCCAGGTGCAGGATCGCAGCCGCCGCCCGCTGCGCTTCGCCGCGCCGCGCTTCGGGGAACGGGCGTGAGCGCCCGACGCCTCACGGCACTGGGCGGTCTGCTGGCCTGCGCACTGCTCGCCGGCTGCGCCAGCAATCCGCCGACGGCCGAGGGCTACTCGCCGAAGAAGGCCGCCGAGGTCAACGCCGAGCTGGGCACCCGCTACCTGATGCGCGGCGAGCTGGATACCGCCAAGGAAAAGCTGGAAAGGGCGCTCGACCAGAATCCGCGCAGCGCCAGCGCCAACAACGCCTACGCGCGGTTGCTGGTGCGCCTGCGCGAGCCGGAGCGCGCCATCGAGCACTTCGAGCGGGCCATCGAGCTGGAGCCGGAGATCGCCGACTATCGCAACACCTACGGCATCTTCCTGTGCAGCCGCGGCAGTTTCGACGCGGCCCTGGCCCAGTTCGTCGCCGCCGCCGAGAACCCGCTCTACCGCACCCCTGAGTACGCCTGGGACAACGCCGGCCTGTGTGCGCTGGATGCCGGCGAGCCGGCGCGCGCCGAGCAGTACATCCGCAGTGCGCTGCGCGTCAATCCGCGCTTCGCCCCGGCGCTGTTGCACATGGCTCGGGCGCAGCTCGACCAGGATCAGGCGCAGCTCGCCGATGCCTATCTGGCGCGCTACCACAAATTTCAGCGCCCGCGCCCGGAGAGCCTCTGGCTGGGCGTGCAGATCGCTCGCCAGCTGGGCGATTCGGCACGCGCCGCCAGCTATGGTGACGACCTGCTGGGGCGCTATCCGCAATCCTCGCAGGCCGCACTGTATCTGCAGTCGCAGCAGTGACGATGGCCCACCGCACACGGCAATCCGCGCATGACAACACCTGACATACCGCTCGGAGAGATCGACCAGTCGAGCTACGGCAAGCGCCTGATCGCCGCTCGCGAGGCTCGCCAGCTCAGCGTCGAAGACGTCGCCGCGCAGCTCAACCTGCACCACAGTGTGATCAGCGCGCTGGAGCAGGAGCGCCACGACCAGCTGCCCACCCCGGCTTTCGTGCGCGGCTATCTGCGCAGCTACGCGCGCCTGCTCGGTATCGATGGCGACGAGCTGGTGCGCGAGTACGGCAGCTCCGGCATGCAGGACCCGCTGCCCGGGGCGATGGTCGGCAACGAGGTGGTGCAGCCGCGCAGCAGCCATCCGCTGATGCGCTGGGCGACGCTGGGCATCGTCGCGCTGCTGATCGCGCTGCTGGTGGCCTGGCTGCTGACCCGCGATGGCGGTGCATTGTTTAGCGGTGAGCCGTCCGCTGACCAGTCCGCGGAAGCGCCGCTGGTGCGGTCGGCGGGCGATGGCGATGAGGCCGCGCCGTCGGCGGCCACCGATGAGTCGCTAGCGCTTGTCGATCCGTTGCCGGAGCCGGCCGCGATCCCGGACGACGAACGGGCGTCCGCCGGCACCGCTGCCGGAGGGCCGGGCGGGGAGTCGGGTCTGCCACAGGTTATCCCCACCGGCGAGCCGGGTGCCGAAGACTCCGGTGGCATCGCCGGGGCGGCCGGTGAGGGCGGAGCCGGGGACGACAGTGGCGCGGGAGCGGCCGCGCTCAGCGCGGCGGCCAACGGCGTCGCCGAAGCCGTCAGCGATGCCATCAGCGATGCTGAAGAAGTCGCCGGGCTGGGTACCGATCAGATCGCCCGCGGCGAGGCGCGCTCGGCCGATAGCGCCGATAGCGGCGATGGCGGCGATGGCGGCGATGGCGGCGATGCGGTGGCCGAGCCGGCCTCAGCCGACGCGGCATCCACCGCACGTCGCGCCGCCGCCGCGGCAGGCTTCGACGCGGATGCCGATAGCGAGCCGCTGCAGCCGGTGCCGGCGGCCAGCGACGGCACGGATATTCTCGAATTGCGCTCGGTGGAGGATTCCTGGACCGAGATCACCGACAGCGAGGGCGAGCGCCTGATGTTCGATCTGCTGCGCGGTGAAGAGCCGCGGCGCTTGATCGGCGTGGCACCGTTCGAGGTTTTCCTCGGCAACGCGCCGACGGTGGAGCTGAAGGTCAACGGCATCGCCGTGGCGCCGCCGCGGATCAGTTCGCGCAACACCGCGCGCTTTCAGGTCGGCGCCGACGGCGCGCTGCAGTAGCGCACGGGGACAGCAGATGGCCACAGTGAAAAGCATCCGCGGCATGCACGATATCCTGCCCGGGCAGATCGACGCCTGGCAGCGGCTCGAGGCCGCGGTGCGCGCGGTGATGGACGGCTACGGCTACCGCGAGCTGCGCACTCCGCTGGTGGAAAAGACCGAGCTATTCTGCCGTTCTATCGGCGAGGTCACCGACATCGTCGAAAAGGAGATGTATACCTTCGAGGATCGCAACGGCGACAGTCTCAGCCTGCGCCCGGAGAACACCGCCAGCGTGGTGCGCGCGGCCATCGAGCACGGTCTGATCGCCAACCAGCAGGTGCAGCGGCTGTGGTATTGCGGGCCGATGTTCCGCCACGAGCGCCCACAGAAAGGGCGCTACCGGCAGTTCTGGCAGGTTGGCATCGAGGCTTTCGGCATGCCCGGGCCACAGATCGAGGCCGAGCTGATCCTCATCTCCGCGCGCCTGTGGCGTGCGCTGGGCCTGCACGGGCACGTGCGTCTGGAGCTCAACAGCCTCGGCACCAGCGCCGAGCGGGCCAGCTATCGCAAGGTGCTGGTCGACTATCTGCAGGCGCACCGCGAGCAGCTGGATGAGGACAGCCAGCGGCGCCTGCAGGGCAACCCGTTGCGGGTGCTGGACAGCAAAAACCCGGATATGCAGGCGCTGATCGACGCCGCGCCGAAACTCGCCGAGCACCTCGGCGGCGAATCGCGCGAGCACTTTGAGCGCCTGCGCGAGCTGCTCGACGCCGCCGGTGTCGGCTACAGCCTCAACCCGCGGCTGGTGCGCGGTCTCGACTACTACAGCCACACGGTGATCGAGTGGGTCACCGACCGCCTCGGCGCGCAGGGTACGGTGTGCGCCGGCGGCCGCTACGACGGGCTGGTCGAGCAGCTCGGTGGCAAGCCGACGCCGGGCGCCGGCTGGGCGATGGGGCTGGAGCGGCTGCTGGCGCTGATCGAAGAGATCGATGGCGCGGTGCCGGCGCGCCGGCCGGATGCCTACCTGGTGACCGCCGGCGCCGCCGCCGAGCGCGACGGGCTGCTGCTCGCCGAGCGCCTGCGCGACCTGCTGCCCGATCTGCAGCTGGTGCAGAACGCCAGCGGCGGCAGCTTCAAAAGCCAGTTCAAACGCGCGGACAAGAGCGGTGCCGCCTACGCGCTGGTGATCGGTGAGAGCGAAGCCGCTGCCGGTACGGTATCGCTGAAACCGCTGCGCGGCGACGGCGAACAGTGCACTGTGGCGCAGTCCGCGCTGGCCGCCGAGCTGAGCCGGCGCCTCGAACACCTGGCTGTCCCGACGGCCTGATTTTTCAATGGGTCGCTGCAGGGCAGCGATCACAGCAACACATCCGCGGGCGCCATTGCTGCGCCGGCGAATCGGTAAATTTTCTGGAGAAGCGCAGTGGCCAGCCACGCCGAAGAACAGGAACTAGAGGATCTCAAAAAGTGGTGGTCGGAAAACGGCCGCTCGATAGTCGCCGGGGTGGTGCTGGGCATCGCCGCGATCGTCGGCTGGCGCGGCTGGGAGGGCTGGCAGCAATCGCAGGCCGAGACCGCCAGCGACTTGCACCAGCAGGCGATGCAGGCGCTTGAGGCCGGCCAGCGCGAGCGTCTCGCGGCGCTCGCCGGGCAGCTGGCGCTGGATTACGCCGGTACCCCCTACGCAGCGCTCTCCGGCCTGGCGCTGGCTCGACTGCAGGTCGGTGAGGGCGATCTCGACGCCGCCGCCGTCACCCTGCAACGCGTCGTCGGCGATGCCTCGGGCGAGGCCGCGCAGGTGGCGCGCCTGCGCCTGGCGCGGGTGCAGATCGAGCGCGGCGAGGCCGATGCCGCGCTGCAGGTGCTGGCCGATGACTTCCCGCTAGCCTTCGCCGGCCTGGCCGCGGAAGTGCGCGGCGATGCCCATTTCGCCGCCGGCGACGCCGATGCCGCTCGCGCCGCCTACAACCAGGCGCGCGCCAGTGGCGCCGCGCTGGCCGATGCCGCGGGTCTCGACATCAAGCTCAACGAACTCACCGAGGCCGCCGAGTAATGCGCCGCGCCGCGCCACTGCTATTGCTCGCCGCCAGCCTGCTGCTCGGCGCCTGCGGCGGGGCCCGGGATCACGTCGAGCCGCCGGCCGAGCTGGTTACTTTCAGCGTCAGCTTCAAGCCGCAGCGGCTGTGGAGTCGCGACATCAGCGACAGCGACAACCGCCGCCGGCTGGCCTTTCGCCCCTGGCTGGGCGATGCGGCGATCTTCGTCGCCGAGCCGGGCGGCCGGGTCAGCGCGCTGAAGCGCGACAACGGCATCCTGATCTGGCAGCGCGAGTTGGGCCTGTCGCTGTCCGCCGGCGTCGGCGGCGACAACGACAAGGTGTACGTCGCCAGCGAGGACGGTGAGCTGATCGCCCTGTCCGCCGCCGACGGCAGCGAAGCCTGGCGCGCGCAGCTCTCCACCGAGGTGCTGGCGCCGCCGGCTTCGGCCTTCGATGTGGTGGTGGCGCGCAGCGTCGATGGCCGCATCAGCGCGCTGGATGCGGAGAATGGCATCGAGCTGTGGAGCATCAATCGCAAGGTGCCATCGCTGACCCTGCGCGGCAACTCACCACCGCAGATGGTCACCGGCGGCGTGTTGTTGGGCCTCGATTCCGGGCGGTTGCTGGCGCTGGCGCTGGATTCCGGCCGGGTCGCCTGGGAGGCGCGCCTGGGGATTGCCGAGGGGCGCTCGGAAATCGAGCGCCTCAACGATGCCGATGCCGCCGTGGCCACCGATCGCCAGTACATCTACGCCGCCAATTATCAGGGCGTGGTGGCGCGCGTCGACCCGCGCAACGGCGAGCTGCTGTGGCGTCGCGAGATCTCCACCGTGCGCCGTCTGCGCGAGGCCGACGGCCAGTTGTACGTCACCGATGAGCGCGGCCACGTGTGGGCGCTGGACAGCGACAGCGGCGCGACCCTGTGGAAGCAGGACAAGCTCACTGCGCGCTATGTCACCGGCGCCACGCCGCACGGCGGCTATCTGGTGGTCGGCGATCTGCGCGGCTACCTGCACTGGCTGGAACGCAGCGACGGGCGCTTTGCGGCGCGCTTTCAGCACGGCGGCCACCGGATTCTCGGCGAGCCTGTCGTGGCCGATGACAACACCCTCTACGTGCAGGATGCCAGCGGCCGACTCAGCGCCTATCGCCTGCCCAGCGGCAGCGAGTAAGCCCGCGGGCGGCGCATGCAGCGATCGCCCCACAAGCCGACCCTGTGGCTGCTCGCCGGTCTGTTGGCGCTGCTGCTGGCGGCGCTCGCCAGCCCCTACTACGTCGGCCTGCGCATCGAGGAGCGACTGCGCCACAGCGCGGCGGCGCTGAACGATGCGCTGCCGTTGCAGATCCGCCTGCTCGACTACCAGCGCGGCTGGGTGGAGAGCCACTTCATCGCCGAGCTGCACTTCCCCGGCCTCAGCACGCCGCTGCGCGCCAGCCAGCAGATCGCCCACGGCCCGCTCTATCTCGGCGCCCTCAACCACGGTGAGCGGCCGCTGCTGGCGGCCTGGCTCGAATCGCGCCGCGCGCCGCAGTCTATGCGCCTGCTCGGTCTGGGCCCGGTGCCGCTGCGCGGCCGCGCCGATTTAGACGGCGGGCTGGCGGCAAGCCTCGATCTACCGATGCAGTACGCCGCGCTAAGCCATCGCGGCAGTATCCGCAGCGAGGGGCTGCGCGGCTACTACAGCGACAGCCAACAGGGCGCGCGCGGCTGGCTGTCGCTGGCCGCGGCCAACTGGCAACCGGGTCAGCATCGCGGGCGCGGCGAACGCGCAGGTCACGGCGAGCTGCGCCAGCTCGACCTGCTGCTCAATCGTCGCGGTGCGGCCAGCTGGCCGCCGCCGCTGGAGTTGCAGTTGCAGCTCGGCGAGCTGCGCCAGCAGACCCGCGATCTGCAAATCGCACTGGACGATCTCGAACTGCGCGCCAGCGGCGCCGCCGATGGCGTGCGCTTGAATCTGCGCGTCGAGCTGATCGCCAGCCGCCTGGCCTTCGGTGACCGGAGCATCCGCGAACCGCATCTGCAATTGGTGCTGCGCAAGCTGCCGCCGGAGCTGTGGGGCTGGCTCGGCGGTGGCGCCCTGCGGCGCCTCGGCAGTGGCGAGCTGGGCGCCGAGGGTTTCGCCGTCGAGCTGTTGCGCCAGCTGCCGGCGGAGGTGGAGCTGGAGGTGGCGCGCGCGGTGCTCAGCGTCGATCGCCTGCCCTTTGAGGGCTGGATGCGCGCTTCGCTGTGCGCACCGCCGCCGGAGGGTGGCGGCGAGCGCCTCTCCGATTGGCTGCCGGCGCTGTGCCTGCGCGGTGAGCTGGCTGCGGAGGAGGGGCCGTTGATCGCGCTGCTCGAACGCGAGACCGGGCTGGCGATGCGCGGCGATACCTTCGGTGTGGTCGCCGAGCTGTCGGCGGAGGAGGCCGAGGCGCTGGTGCGGCCCTCGGTTCAGGCGCAGCTGGCGGTGCTCAGCAGCCAGGGTTACGTCGATTACCGCAATGGGCGCTACCACGTCGAAGTGTCGCTGCGCGGCGGTATTTTGAGCCTCGGCGGGCAGAGCGTCGAAGGCTTGTCTTTCGTGCGATAATCCGCCGCCGGATCGTTCCCCGCGCGGCGCGTCACGCCGCTTTCCAGTCTCTGAGTCGCATCGCCATGAAACCCGTTATCGCCCTGGTCGGCCGCCCCAATGTGGGCAAGTCGACGCTGTTCAACAAGCTCACCCGCAGCCGCGACGCGCTGGTCGCCGATCTGCCCGGCCTGACCCGCGACCGCAAGTACGGCGACGGCGTGGTCGGCGGCTACGACTACATCGTCATCGATACCGGCGGCCTCTCCGGCGAGGACGAGGTGCTCGATGAGCGCATGGCGGCGCAGACCATGCAGGCGGTGGCAGAGGCCGATGCAGTGCTGTTTCTGGTCGATGGCCGCGGCGGCGCGACGCCGGCCGATGCCGAGATCGCGCGCCGGCTGCGCCGCCTCGGCAAGCGAGTGGAGCTGGTGGTCAACAAGATCGATGGCGTCGGCGAGGAGCAGGCCAGCAGCGATTTCTACGCTCTCGGCCTGGGCGAACCCTACGCCATTGCTGCGGCGCACAATCGCGGTCTGCGCTCGATGATGGAGCAGCTCGGCGAGGCGCTCGGCTGGGCGCCCGACGAGCAGCGAGACGCGGCGCGGGACGACAGCCTGCGGATCGCCGTGGTCGGCCGGCCCAATGTGGGCAAGTCGACGCTGATCAATCGCTTGCTGGGCGAGGAGCGGCTGGTCGCCTACGACATGCCGGGCACCACCCGCGACTCGATTCTGGTGCCCTTCGAGCGCCACGGGCGGCGCTACACGCTGATCGACACGGCCGGCGTTCGGCGCCGGGGAAAGATTGGCGAAGTGGTGGAAAAGTTCAGTGTCATCAAAACATTGCAGTCCATCGATGCCTGCAATGTGGCGCTGGTGCTGATCGACGCCCGCGAGGGTGTCAGCGATCAGGATCTCAATCTGCTGGGCTATGTGATCGATGCCGGTCGCGCCGTGGTGGTGGCGCTGAATAAATGGGATGACGTGGACGAGGAGGCCCGCCAGCGGCTGCGCCGCGATCTGCAGCGGCGGCTGGCGTTTCTCGATTTCACCCGCATCCACATGATTTCCGCGCTCACCGGCAGCGGTGTCGGCGACCTGCTGAAATCGGTCAACCGCGCCTACAAGAGTGCGATGGTGGATATGTCCACCCCGCAGCTCACGCGGATGCTCGAATATGCGCTCGAACAGCACCAGCCGCCGCTGGTGCGCGGCCGCAGAATCAAGCTGCGCTATGCCCACCAGGGTGGCAGCAATCCACCGATCGTGATCATTCACGGCAATCAGGTGGATGAAATCCCGAAGAGTTACAAGCGCTATCTGAGCAATTTCTTCCAGAGCGAGCTGCACCTGTTCGGCACCCCGCTGCGGGTGGAGTTTCGCGGTGGCGAGAACCCCTACGCGGGGCAGACCGGTGCCGGTCGCGGTGCGCGCGCCGGCCAGTCGGGTAAGCGTAGCTCGCGCCGCCGTGGCGGACGCTGAAAGGCCGTCTGCCGCAATCCATTGCCGCAAATTTTTTCGCTGTGCAGGTATTTGGCGTCGTTGACGGGTGGTTGCCATTTCTGGTTCTTTGGTCTTACGATAAATCCACATCGCGGAGCACCGGAGCTGCGCTCATCGCCCCGGCTTTGCCGGCTGCGCTGGCCGGATGAATCGAAGACGTTCAAATTCCCGCGAAGCCAGATCCCCGCAAAGACGGGGACTGCGCACAAAACGAGAGTTCAGTGAGTGCTTCCCAGGGGCCTGCGGGCCGCCTCGGGGGCTTTCACCACTTCGGGGTCGGGTGCGCTAACGCCGCAGGCGTTCGGGGCTCTCGCTCCAGCCATCACCCGGGAAGGAGAGAAACCATGACGAAGAAAGACGATACGCCGCGCCAAGCGGTCGCGGACGCCGTTGCCGTGGATGCAGCCAGGGGCCGCCGCCAGTTCCTCAAAGCAGGGGTTGCCGCCGGCGCTGCGGCCGGTGCCGCGACCATCGCCGGCGCGCCGTTCATCGGCGATGCGCGCGCCGCCGAGACCACGACCTGGAAGGTGCAGACCTCCTGGCCCGGCGGCATTGGGCTGGAGGTGTTCAAGGGCTGGTGCAACAGCATCGTCGAGAAAACCGGCGGTGAACTGGCCTTCCAGCCGTTTGGCGCGAAGGATGTGGTCGGTGACTTCCAGCTGTTCGACGCGGTGAAGAACGGCGTGCTCGACGCCATGAATCCCTTCACTTTGTACTGGGCCGGGCGCATGCCGGCGGCGGTGTTCCTCAGCTCCTACCCGCTGGGGCCGCGCAATCCCCACGAGTGGGATGTCTTCTACTACGGACTCGGCGGGCTGGAGATCGCCCGCGAGCTGTTCGCCAGGTTCGACATGCACTATGTCGGGCCGATCCACCACGGGCCGAACATCATCCACTCCAAGGTGCCGATCCGCTCCATCGATGATTTCCGCGGCCGCAAGATGCGTCTGCCCGGCGGCATGGTCGCCGAGGTCTTCCAGGCCGCTGGCGCCAAGACCACGCTGCTGCCCGGCAGCGAGATCTTCCCGGCGCTGGAGAAGGGCACCATCGACGTCGCCGACTACGTCGGCCCGGCGATCAACCACGCCCTCGGTTTCCATCAGGTCACCGACTTCATCTCCATGGGCCCGCCCGGCTTCATGTCGCTGTACCAGCCCGTCGACCTGATGGATCTGACCGTCGGCAAGCGCGCCTGGGACGGCATTTCCGATGCCATGAAGCGGTTTGTCGAAATGGAGGTGCACGTCTACTCCGACATGCACCACGCGGCTATCCAGAAGGCCGACCAGGAAGCCTGGGCCAAGTTCGAGGAGGCCGGCACCATCGTCACCCGCCTGTCGCAGGAGGATGTCGACGCCTTCACCAAGCTGGCCGTGCCGCGCTGGTTCGCCTGGGCCAACAAGGACAAGGACGCCGCCCGGCTGTTCAAGATCCAGCTCGACTACATGATGTCCGGCAGTCTCGGCTACGTGACCCCGGACATGATCAAGGGCCAAAAGCTCAACTTCAGCTGAGGCCGCGATCCTCGCAGTCTGCGCCGGGGCAGGAAGTCCCCCGCCCCGGCGCGCTGCGTTCGCATTCGAATCGGGAGCCTTCGGCATGCCCAACCTGAACTTCGTACTGCCCCACTGGTTGTACTGGCTGGGGCTGCTGGCAGTGCCCTTGCTGGCCATGGCGGTGATCCGCCGCGGCGCCGGCAAGCCGGCGCAGCCGGTGGCGTCACTTTCCATCGCCTACTTCCTGTGGCTGACCGGCGGCTTCATCGGTCTGCATCGCTTCTACCTGAAAAGCATGCTCGGGCTGATTTACATCCCGTTGTTCATCGCCATCCTGCTGTGCAATGTGGAGGCACGCGAGACGCGCAACGATCTGTCCCGCGCCAACAACGAGCTGACCACCGCCGAGTTTCTCGAAGAGCGCGCCCAGAAGCGGCTCGACGAGGGCCGCGACGGCGCCGCCGCGCAGCTCGACAAGGCGCGCGAGCGCGGTGCCGCGGCGGTGGTTGCACAGGCGCAGGCGCAGTCGGCGCTGGATGGCTGGATCTTCCGCGTGCGCGCCGCAGCGCTGGCGATCCTCGCGCTGATGCTGCTCGACGCTGCGCTGTTGCCAAAACTCTACCGCCGCTGCCGCCAGCTGGAGGGCGACGGCAGCCAGAATCGGCATGTCGAGGTGCCCTGCGATCCGGAGTTCGATCCGGATGCGCCGGTGCGAGGGCTGGTCGATCGGATCAATGACTTCACCGGCAACTTCGTCGCCTACTGGTCGGTGATCGCGGTGATTGTCTACTACTACGAAGTGCTCGCCCGCTACGTGTTCAATTCGCCCACCAACTGGGCGCACGAGAGCATGTTCCTGATGTTTGGCATGCAGTATCTGCTCGCCGGCGGCTTCGTCCTCAGTCGCGATGGCCACGTGCGCGTGGATGTCATCTACACGCGCTTCTCGCGGCGTGGCAAGGCGCTGGTCGATGTATTCACTTCGCTGTTCTTCTTTATCTTCGCCAGCACCCTGGCGTGGACCGGCTGGGTGTTTTTCATGGATTCGTTCAGCGTCCGCGAGGTGTCGTTCACCGAGTGGGGCATCCAGTACTGGCCGGTGAAGTTCGCCTTGCCGCTGGGCGCTGCGCTTTTGCTGTTGCAGGGGCTGGTGCGCTTGCTCGATGACATCGCCACACTGGCCAAGCGGGAGGCCTGAACATGGGTTGGGAAATTTCCATCGGCTGGCTGACTGTGCTGATGTTCGGTTCGCTGGCCATCGTGCTGATGGCCGGTCTGCCGCTGGCCTTCGTCACCGGCGGCCTGGCCTGCGTGTTTCTGTTCCTGTTCGGCGACGCGCAGATGCTCAACATTCTGCCGTCGCGGATCTTTCCGCTGATGACCGACTATCAGCTCTCGGCCATCCCGCTGTTCATTTTCATGGCGTCGATGCTGGAGCGGGCGGGGCTGATCGAAGAGCTGTTCGACATGGTCTACAAGTTGCTCGGCGGCCTGAAGGGCGGCCTGGCGACCAGCACCATCATCGCCTCGACGATCCTCGCCGCCATGTGCGGGGTGATCGGCGCCACCGAAGTCACCATGGGCATGATCGCCCTGCCGGCGATGATCCGCCGCAAGTACCACCCGACCATCGCCTGCGGCTCGATCCTCGCCGGCGGCACATTGGGCATCCTGATCCCGCCGTCGATCCTCGCCATCCTGTTCGCCGTGGTGGCGCAGCAGTCGGTGGGCGAGCTGTTCATCGGTGCGGTGATTCCGGGACTGATCCTCTCGGGCATGTACATTCTCTACGTCACCACGCGCTGCTACATCAACCCGGAGCTGGGCCCGGCGCTGCCGGAGGAGGAGCGCGTCAGCACCCGCGACAAATTCCGCCTGCTCGGCAATATGGTCGCGCCGCTGATTCTGGTGACGCTGGTGCTGGGGATCATCTTCGCCGGCATCGCCACGCCGGTGGAGGCGGCCGGCGTCGGCACCTTCGGCGCGGTGGTGGTCTGTGCCCTGCACCGGCGGCTGAACTGGGAAAACGTGCGCATGGCCGCGCTGACCACGCTGAAGGTCACCGGCATGGTGCTGTGGATCATCTTCGGCGCCACCCTGTTCGTCGGCTTTTACGTGGTCAACGGCGGCCAGGCTTTCGTCAACGAGACCCTGCTGGCCACCGGCCTGGGCCCCTACGGCATCCTGCTGATCATGATGGTGATGCTGGTGATCCTGGGCATGTTTCTGGATTGGGTGGGCATCCTGCTGCTGGCGGTGCCGATCTTCGTGCCACTGATGCAGAGCATGAGCTTCGACGGCCTGCTCGGCCTGCCCGGGGTGGCGCCGGAGGAGGTGCCGCTGTGGTTCGGCGTGGTCTACATGGTCAACATGCAGATGTCGTTCCTGAGCCCGCCCTTCGGTTACGCCCTGTTCTATTTAAAGAGCGTGGCGCCACCGGGGGTGACGATGGCGCAGATCTACCGCTCGTCGATTCCCTTCCTGCTGCTGCAGGCCACCGGGCTGGCGATCTGCATTCTGTTCCCCGACGTGGTGCTGTGGCTGCCGCGGCTGGTGTATGGCTGACGGCCCGGCCCGGCCCGGCCCGGCTCGACTCGACCCGGCCTGATGGGCCGGGTCACCACGCGCGACTCAGTTCAGGCTGCCGAGTCCTTTGGCGCGCTCGCGCAGCTTGAATTTCTGGATCTTGCCCGTGGATGTTTTCGGCAGTTCGCCGAAGATCACGCTGCGCGGGCACTTGTAGCCGGCCAGCCCGTCGCGGCACCACTGGATCACCTGCGCCTCGTCCAGCTCGGCGCCGGCGCGCAGGTGGACGAAGGCGCAGGGCGTCTCGCCCCACTTGTCGTCGGGGCGTGCGGCGACCGCGGCTTCGGTGATGTCCGGATGTGCGTAGAGGCGATCCTCCACTTCGATGGATGAGATGTTCTCGCCGCCGGAGATGATGATGTCCTTGGAGCGATCGCGGATGCGGATGTAGCCGTCCGGGTCCATCACCGCCAGATCACCGGAATGGAACCAGCCGCCGGCCAGCGCCTCGGCATTGGCCTTGTCGTTTTTCAGATAACCCTTCATGACGATGTTGCCGCGGAACATGATCTCGCCCATGGTTTCGCCGTCGCGCGGCACCGGGGTCATGCTTTCCGGGTCCATCACCTCCAGCCCTTCGAGCACGTGGTAACGCACCCCCTGGCGGGATTTCATCTTCGCCCGCCCCTCGGCGTCGAGCGCATCCCACTCGGATTTCCAGGCGCACATCACCGCCGGCCCGTAGGTTTCGGTGAGGCCGTAGACGTGGGTCATGTGGAAGCCGGAGGACTCCATCCGCTGCAGCACCGAGGCCGGCGGCGGCGCGGCCGCGGTCATCACTTCGACGGTGTGCGCGAAGTCGCGGCGCTCGGCTTCGCCGGCGTTGATGACGAAATTGAGCACGATCGGCGCGCCGCAGAAATGCGTCACGCCCTCGTCGGCGATGGCGTCGAAGATGGCCTTCGCCTCCACCTTGCGGCAGCACACGCTGGTGCCGGCGATGGCCGCCAGCGTCCACGGGAAGCACCAGCCGTTGCAGTGGAACATGGGCAGCGTCCACAGGTAGACGGCGTGATCCGGCATGCCCCAGCCGATGACATTATTGAGCGCGTTGAGATAGGCGCCGCGGTGGTGGTAGACCACGCCCTTGGGGTTGCCGGTGGTGCCGGAGGTGTAGTTCAGCGAGATCG
>CBFCYW010000072.1:0-19089 GCA_965602395.1 uncultured Chromatiales bacterium | reverse complement strand
GCCACCTCGAACGGCGAGTAGCCGAGCAGGTGGAAATACAGCACCACCAGCATGCGAATGGCGCCGTCGGTAATGGTGAACGCCCAATAGCCGCCGGTGACAACCAGGTAATTACGCAGCTCCCGCTCCATGGCTTACATGCTTCTGGCAACCATCGCCGCGATATCCATCATCCGGTTCACATAGCCCCACTCGTTGTCATACCAGGCATAGACCTTCACCTGGGTGTCATCGATCACCATGGTGGAGAGTGCGTCCACGATCGACGAGCGTGGATCGTTCAGGTAATCCACCGACACGAGGGGACGCTCTTCGTGGCCGAGAATTCCAGCCAGTTCACCCTCTGCCGCGGCTTTGAAATAACCGTTGACCTCTTCTGCTGTGACGGGCCGTGCGGCTTCGAAAACGAAGTCGGTAAGCGAGGCATTGAGCAGCGGAATACGCACCGCATGGCCGTTTAGCTTGCCGGTCAATTCCGGAAAAATCCTGGTGATCGCTTTTGCCGATCCGGTCGTCGTCGGAATCAAAGACTGGCCGCAGGCACGGGCGCGGCGCAGGTCCTTATGTCCCTTGTCGACGATGGTCTGGGTGTTGGTGATGTCGTGGATGGTGGTCATGCAGCCGTGGACGATACCGATCTTCTCATGTACCACCTTGACCACGGGCGCCAGACAGTTGGTCGTACACGATGCCGCGGTGACCAGATGGTGCTCTGCGGGCTCGTAGAGATGATCATTAATACCGTAGATGATATTCAACGCACCCTCGGTCGGTGCCGCCACGATGACCTTCTTCACTCCCTGATCAAAGTAGGTATTCAGTGAATCCGGTTTCTTGTGATGCTTGCCGGTGGCCTCGATGACGATATCGCAGCCCGACCAGTCGGTCTCGCCGATGGCGGCATTGCGGGTGTAGGCGATAGGCCGGTCCCCGATAAGCATCGTTTCACCTTCGGCACTGCACTCCTCATCCCAGACTCCGTGCACCGAATCAAACTTGAGCAGATGTGCCGAACCCGCTGCATCGATGGCAATCTCGTTCACCTGAGTGACAACAATGCCTTCCCTCCCCCAGCTGGCGCGTAATCCCAGGCGGCCCATGCGGCCAAACCCATTGATACCGATGTGAACCGCCATCAGCTTTTTTCTCCCGATTCATTTTGCCGGGTTTCCCCACAGAGAAACGAAAACGCCCACCCTGCGGATCCGCAGGGTGGGCGTAAACGATTGAATCTAGTGGTCGGGGTGACTGGATTCGAACCAGCGACTCCTGCCTCCCGAAGACAGTGCTCTACCAGGCTGAGCTACACCCCGACAAAATGCTTTTGTGCACCGCGGTGCAGCAAGCGCGCGATTCTAGCGGATGCGTGACAGGCGCGCAATGCTGCCCCGCAGCGGCTGCACTCGGCGCCACGACTGGCTTATAGTGGCCACCAGCACTTCCATCCGCCGCATCTTCCCAGAGGTAAACCATGAGCTTTTCCGCCCGCATTCGCGCTCTCATCCTCGCCGTAGCCACCGCCGGCTGCGTCGCCCTGCCCGCCACCGGCGTACAGGCCGCAGTGGTCGGCACCCCGGAACTGCTACAGGAACTGCGTCCCAGCGCGCGCGATCAGCTGCGCGAGGCGCTGGCGCGCGACGACCTGCGCCAGCAACTGGTGGAGATGGGTGTCGATCCGCGCGCCGCCGCCGCACGCATCGAGCGCCTCAGCGACAGCGAGATCGCCGCCCTCGACCAGCACCTGCAGAGCCTGCCGGCCGGGGGCGATGCCCTCGGCGTGGTGCTGGTGGTGTTCCTCGTCTTCGTGATCACCGACGTCATCGGCGCTACCGACATCTTTCCGTTTATCCGCCCGGTCCGCTGACCGCCGCCAACGTGATGCGTGCATTGCGCAGCGCGGCGCTGCTCGCCGCAGCGCTGCTGCTCGGCGCCTGCAGCGCACCACAGACGCGCCAGCTGCTGCACGACTGGCCGACCGCGGCGCCGGTCGGCACACTGCTCAGCGAGGTGCCCTTCCACCCCCAGGAACGCTACCAATGCGGCCCCGCCGCGCTGGCCACGGTGCTGCAATACAGCGGCCTGGCGGCGACGCCAACCGAGCTGGTCGATGAGGTTTATCTGCCGGCCCGCGAGGGCAGCCTGCAGGCGGAAATGATCGCCTCGGCGCGCGCCCGTGGCGCGCTGGTCTACCCGCTGCAGCCGACGCTGCAAGCGCTGATCACCGAGCTGCGCGCCGGCAATCCGGTGCTGGTGATGCAAAACCTCGGCCTCGACTGGCTGCCGCGCTGGCACTACGCGGTGGTCATCGGCTACGACCGCGAGCGGCGCGAGTTCGTGCTGCGCAGCGGCACCGATGCCGAGCGGCGCAGCGATTTTTCCACCTTCGAGCGAACCTGGGCGCGCAGTGGCCATTGGGCGCAGCTGGTGCTGCCGGTGGATCGGCTGCCGGCGAGCGCCGAGCCCGTGGCCTACCTGCGCGCCGCGCTGGCACTGGACGAGGCCGGCGGCGATGCGCGCCGCGCCTTTGTCGCGGCGACCCGTCGCTGGCCGCGACAAGCATTGACCTGGCTGAGCCTGGGCAACGCGCAGCTGGCCGCCGGCGAGCCGGGCGCGGCGGCGCAGTCCTACCATCGCGCCACCCGGATCGCGGGGCCGACTTTCGCATCGGCCGACGCCAGCGCAGCAAACCGCGCCGCGGATCAGGCCGCGGATCAGGCCGCGGATCAGGTCGCGAATCAGGCGGCGCTGCGCGCGGTGGCCTGGAATAACTACGCCTCAGCGCTCGGCGCGCTCGGTTGCGGGGATGCGGCGCGCATGGCGGCCGCCTGCGCGCTGCAAATCGAGCCGCAGCGCGAGACCTTTGCAACGACGGCGCTGGAAGTGGCCGGGCTGGCGGCGGGCGATGACAGCTGCCCGGTGTCCGTCGATTGTCGCGCGGCGAGCGACTAGCCCGGTCGGCGGGTTCGGAGCGCGGCTGCGGAAAATACTCGCAGCACATGCTGCCCGGCGGATGCCGGGCGCATGCAAATCACTGCCAGCGAGTGTCGCCGTCCACGGGTTCGAGCACTTCGCGGAGCTTGCCGTCGAGCTGGGCCCCATCGAGGCCATCGACACCGACGGTGTGCAGAAAGCTCAGCGTCATGCGCGCCGTGGCACCCCACAGGGTCTCGCCGTCGTACTCGTCGTAATAGACCACCGGAATTTCCGGTCGCGGCTCCGGCAGGGGCAGCTGCGGGCTGCTCTCGCGATGGCGCAGCTCGTAGTTGCGCGGATCGCCGAGCCAGCGCAGCGGGATGGTGAAGGTGCGCGCCACTTCGCTGCGCTGCAGTTGCAGCGGATAGGGCCAGGGGATCACGCCGACCACCGGCGTCACCTGATAGTGGGTGATGGTGTGATAGGGCCGCAGGCGACCGAGCAGGCGCACGTGCTCGTTGGCGATGCCGACTTCTTCATGGGTCTCGCGCAATGCAGTGTGCACGATGTCGCGGTCTTCCGGCTCGACACGGCCGCCGGGAAAAGCCACCTGGCCACTGTGGCGATCGCGCTTGCGCTCACTGCGGCGGATGTACAGCAGGTGCCACTCGCCCTCGCGGCGCAGCAGCGGCAGCAGCACGGCTGCGGGTTTCGGCGGGCCGTCCATCAATCCGCTCGGACAGGGCCTGCCGGAGGGCCAGTCGGATGGCTGAAGCAGTCGTTCGCGGATAGCGTCTTCATTGATTCTCATTATGTGTCCCTACGCTTAATCGTGGCGTACTGGTGTCTGGATGGGCAAGAGTCTGCTGCTACTTCGTCAGGGCGGCTTTCTCACGTGCTTGGCGCGCGGCGCCGCCGGAGCCTGTCTATGGCGGGCTTGGCGCACCGGGTTTGGCATGCGGTCGGCCATTGCGGCGCTTGATTGACCGCCGAACAATCATGCCTACCCCACCAATGCGCTGCCATGAACACTCGGCAAGGGCAACCACCTGTTAACGGCTTTTTCTACAATGATTTGATGAATATTTTTCAGATTGTTCTCAAAAAACATGCGGAGCGAATCGAGCACTGCATCACAGAGTTTTTCCACAGAAAATGTGGATAACTCTGTGGAGAGAAGTCTGATAGATGGCTGCCACGCAGCGCCGGCGAGGAAGCCTGAAGAGTGGTCAAATAATATGCACCAGAACGGGCAGAACAATTAAAAACAACGACTTACAGAAAAATCGCCAGCGGACAAGCTACGGCTAAATCATCGCTGGCAACAAATCAAGAGCTTGACAAGCGCTTGTGCATAAAGATTTCGAATGAGCGCGAAACCCTGTCTCGTCAATTTCCCGGAACGCTGCTGACGGCGCAGCCCGGCCCTGCACGCCGCCCGTTGGTCTGCGCCGGCCCCCATTGGCCTCGACCAACTTCGGCGCAACCGCTTTGCAACAACGCCGACCCGCAGGTGTCGGCATCACATACCCGCTTGGATCGCATGGTTATTGGGCTTCCGGCATCTATCCACAGTTCCTGTGGATAACAGTGTGGACACACTGTCTGATATGTGCGCCAACTCGCATCCCGGCTGGCTTCCTAACGGATTGCTCATTTTTTGCACAAAAATTTATTTTCTTTATTAATCAGCATGTTATGGAAAAAACGCTCTTTTTTTGTGACGCCTGCACCCCCGGCTAATCCGTCGACTTTTTCGACATCACCCAATGTGCATAAGGTTGTGGCGCCAATCACGGAATGGCGCCGGACGCAAGACCCGGGCAGGATTTTTCTGGTCCACGATCAATGTGCGATGCACACAAAAAAGGGGTGGCCCACAGGAGCCACCCCCATCTACTCACTCCCTCGCAGGGAGTGGCCGGCTACAGGGTTTTCACCCCGGCCACCAGCTCCTGGGCGACCTTCTGGCCATCGCCGTAGAGCATGCTGGTGTTTTCAGCGAAGAACAGGTGGTTCTCGATGCCCGAGAAGCCCGTGCCCTGACCGCGCTTGACGACGATCACCTGCTTGGACTTGTCCGCGTCGAGAATCGGCATGCCGTAGATCGGGCTGGACTTGTCGCTACGCGCCGCGGGGTTGACCACATCGTTGGCGCCAATCACGACCGTCACGTCGACAGTCGGGAAATCGGCGTTGATGTCATCCAGATCGTGGATCTTGTCATAGGGCACGCCAGCCTCGGCGAGCAACACGTTCATGTGCCCGGGCATACGGCCCGCCACCGGATGGATGGCGAAGCGCACGTCGACGCCCTTCTCCTCCAGCAGCTCGGTCAGCTCCCAGATCTTGTGCTGCGCCTGGGCGACGGCCATGCCGTAGCCGGGAATGATCACCACGCGCTCGGCGTAGGCCAGCGAGATCGCCGCGTCAGTGGCATCGACCTCCTTCATCGAGCCACTCGGCCCCTCGGCGGCTTCGCCGTCGTCACCCTGACCGAAGCCGGAGAACAGTACGTTGGACAACGGACGGTTCATCGCCTTGGCCATTAGCTGGGTGAGCAGGGTACCCGCCGAGCCGACCACGATGCCGGCGATCATCATCGCCGGGTTCTCCAGCACGTAGCCCTCAAAGCCAACGGCGAGGCCGGTCAGGGCGTTGTACAGCGAGATCACCACCGGCATGTCGGCGCCGCCGATGGGCACCGTCATCAGCACGCCGAAGGCCAGCGCCAGCACGAAGAACAGCAACAGCTGCCAGCCGGGCGGGTTGGGCGTGATGGCCAGAATGAAGGCCAGCATGGCCAGGAAGATGAAGATCGCCAGATTGATCATCTGCTGGTTGGGGAAGCGCATCACCTTCTTCATCAGGCCCTGCAGCTTGGCGTAGGCGACCAGCGAGCCGGAGAAGGCGATCGAACCGATCAGCGCGCCGATCACGGCGATGGCGTGAGCGGCCGGGGCCATCTCCACATCGCGCAGCAGCTCGACCGCGGCGATCGCCGCAGCAGCACCGCCACCCATGCCGTTGTACAGCGCGATCATCTGCGGCATGTCGGTCATCGCGACCTTTTTGCCGGTGTACCAGGCGAAGTAGCCGGCGCCAGCGATGGCGATGATCATCACCAGATAGTTGCCGTGCACCTGGGCGTGGAAGAAGGTGACCAGGGTGGCCACCACCATGCCGATACCGGCCCAGACGATGCCCGAGCGCGCGGTAACCGGCGAACTCATGCGCTTCAGGCCGAGGATGAACAGCACCGCGGCGGCGAAGTAAGCGACGTTGACAAGGAACATGCTCACTTACCTCCCTTGTTGCTGGACTTGAACATTTCCAGCATCCGCTCGGTGACCACGTAGCCACCGACCGCGTTACCCGCGCCGAGAAACACGGCCACGAAGCCGATGATGATCTGCAGCGTGGTCTCGGCCTCGCCGAGGGCGACCATGGCGCCGACCACGACGATGCCGTGGACGAAGTTGGAACCGGACATCATCGGCGTGTGCAGGATCACCGGCACCTTGGAGATGACCTCGTAACCGGTGATTCCGGCGAGCATGAAAATGTAGAGCGCGATGAAGCCTTCCATCACTGGCCCTCCACGATGTTCTTGGCCTGCTCGATCCAGCCTTCGCGCTGGATGCGGCCCTTGAAATTGAGATAGCCATCGATGCGCGCAACGTCGTCATCGGTGAAAGCGGCGATCTGCGAAAAGTGATAGATGCCCAGGTCGTGGAGCTTTTGCTCCAGTTTCGGGCCGATGCCACTGATCTGCTTCAGATCGTCGGCATCGCCATTCGGCTCGGCGAGAAACTGCGGCTTGTCCGCCACCTGCCCGTCATCGCTAGCGGGAGCGTCGGCAGCGGCGGCTTTGGTGGCCGCTTTCGCCGCCGGCGGCGCAGCGGTGGACGCCTTCGGCGCCTTGTCGCCGAGCAGCGACAGCACCTGCGCGTGCACCAGCTTGCCCTCGTGGGTCAGCAGGCAGCCGGCGACCACCTCGTCCTCGTAGTCCACCGCCAACTCGCCATCCTTGAGCATCAGGTTGAGCAGATTGAGGATGTTCTTGGCGTACATCTCACTGGCGTGCACCGGCGCCGAGCTGGGCAGATTCAGCGGGCCATGGACGAGCTTGTCGCCGTGGCTGACGGTCTTGCCCGGCTGGGTGAGCACGCAGTTGCCGCCGGTTTCGGCGGCCAGATCGACCAGCACCGCTCCCGGCTTCATGCCCTCGACCATCTCCTGAGTGACGATCTTCGGCGCCGGCCGGCCGGGGATCGCCGCAGTGGAGATCACCACATCGGCGATGGTCATGTGCTTGGCCAGGGCGTCGGCCTGCTGCTGCTTCTCGGCGTCGGTCAGCTCGCGCGCGTAGCCACCGGCACCCTCGGCGTTGACGCCGGTGTCGATCATCTTCGCACCCAGCGACTCGATCTGTTCCTTGGCGGCCGGGCGGATGTCGTAGGCCTCGACCTGCGCGCCGAGGCGACGGCAGGTGGCGATCGCCTGCAGGCCGGCGACGCCGGCGCCGATCACCACCGCCTTCGACGGGCGGATGGTGCCGGCGGCGGTGGTCAGCATCGGGAACAGGCGCGGCGACAGCTCGGCGGCCATCAGCGCGGCTTTGTAGCCGGCCACCGTGGCCTGCGAGGAAAGCACGTCCATCGCCTGGGCGCGGGTGATGCGCGGCACCAGCTCCATCGCCATGGTGGTGATGTGCCGGTCGCACAGCGCCTGTGCAGTGTCAGCATTGTTGTGCGCCTGAATCTGGCTGATCAGCATGCAGCCGGCGTCAAACTCACCGACTTCGGCAGCGCTCGGCGGCTGCACACGCACGACGATGTCGGCACCCTTGGCCGCCTCGGCAGCGGTCTTGCAGATGGTGGCGTCGGCGTAGTGGTCATCCGGGAAGCCGGCCTCGGCCCCGGCCCCGGCCTGCAGCCGGAACTGGACGCCTTGCTGTTTGCTCAGACGGGCGACGACACTGGGATCAAGCGCGACGCGACGCTCACCCGGCGCGCTTTCCTTGAGCACGGCGATGGTTATTGGCATGAGTTCTCACTCCTGAAAGGGAAAATCGCAGCGAAATCCACCCGCGCCGCAGAAACCGCGTAAAGCGACACCGCGGCGCCGGAGGCGCGCATCGTTCTGCAAGCGCAATGATTCTTCTGTTGGTGCCCCGGGGCGACTGCTTCGGGTCGCCGTTGCGCCGTTTTTTACGGGCTTTGTCAGGGCGTTGGCAGCACTGTTTGCATTGCCGGTCGGCGAGTTAAACACACTCTGGCGGTCGTTTCCAGACAAACAGCCGGCACATGGGGCACTCCCCCCATCCGGAAAGGTACTCGCGCAAATGAGCGGCTAGAATGCCTGGCGAGCCACAAGGAGAAGCCATGCCCCGCTACATCGGCAGTGCCGAAATCCAGCCCGATCACCGCGACGCCCTGGGCGTGCTGCTAACCAATCTCGGCACCCCCGAGGCCCCGGAAACCGGGCCCGTGCGCCGCTACCTGCGCGAATTCCTCTGGGACCCGCGGGTGGTCGAGTTTCCGCGACCGCTGTGGTGGCTGATCCTCAACGGCGCGATCCTCAACATCCGCCCGCAGCGCTCGGCCGCTGCCTATCGCGAAGTGTGGACGGAAAACGGCTCGCCGCTGCTGCACATCGGCCGCCAGCAGGCGCAAGCACTGCAGGCGGCACTGGACGCCCGCGGCGGCGAGGCGCTGCAGGTGGAGCTGGCGATGCGCTACGGCCAACCCTCGGTGGCCGCCGGCATCGACGCGCTGATCGCCCGCGGCGTGCGCCGCCTGCTGGTACTGCCGCTGTACCCGCAATATTCGGCGAGCACCAGCGCCTCGGTGTTCGATGCGGTCAGCGATCACCTGCAGCGCTACCGCTGGATACCCGAGCTGCGCATGGTCAACGACTACTGGCGCCAGCCGGGCTACATCGCCGCGCTGGCCGCCAGCGTGCGCGAACACTGGGCCGAGCACGGCCGCGCCGAGCGCCTGGTGATGTCCTTCCACGGCGTGCCGCAGCGCTACATCGACAACGGCGATCCCTACCTGCTGCAATGCCGGCAGACGGCGGCGCGGCTGGCCGCCGAGTTGCAGCTCGCAGATGCCGACTGGCAGCTGGTGTTCCAGTCGCGCGTCGGCCGCGAGCCGTGGCTGCAACCCTACTGCGACGAGACCATGAAAGCGCTGCCCGGCGAAGGGGTGAAATCGGTGGACGTGATCTGCCCCGGCTTCGCCGCCGACTGCCTGGAGACCATCGAAGAGATCGACGGCGAAAACCGCGAGTACTTTCTCGCCGCCGGCGGCGAACGCTTCAGCTACATCCCGGCGCTGAATGCGCGCGCGGATCACATCGCCTGCCTGGCCGATGTGGTGCAGCGCCACACCGCCGGCTGGGCGGGCGATTGAACACCGCGGGCGACGCGCTACCCGGGCACTACTCGAACAGATAGAGCAGCAGGGACAGGGTCACCACCGAGCCGAGCGTGGAGAGCAGGATGCTGCGCGACACCACCGCAGCGTTGCGGCCGTGATACTCGGCCAGCATGTACGGCCCGGTGCCGGTGGGCAGTGCCGCGAGCAGCACCGCGGACTTGGCCCACAGATCCGGCAACTCGAAAACATGGAAGGCCAGCACCCAGGCGAGCAGCGGGTGGATCACCAGTTTTATGAACACCAGGCTCGTCGTGCCCTGCACCGAACCGACCTGCCGATGAGCCAGAAAGGCGCCCAGCGACACCAGCGCGCAGGGCGTTGTCGCATCGCCGAGCAGGCTCAGCAGAGCGTCCACCGCCTGCGGCATCTGCGCATCGCTGGCGCCCCACAGGCCGCCGAGCAGCGGCGAGACCACCAGCGGATTCTTCAGCAGCGCCAGCGACACCTTGGCGATGGCGCGCAAAGCCGTCGGCTCCGTGTGCGCGCCCACTTCGATCAGCACCACCGCGACCGCGAACAGCACGCAGACCACCAGCAGCGTGGCGATCAGCGCCGGCTCCAGGCCCGAGTCGCCGAACACGAACAGGCACAGCGGGATGCCCACATAGCCGGTGTTGGCGTAGGCGGCGCCGAGGCCATCGATACTGGCATCCGCCATCGCCCGGCCGCGCAGCAGCTTGATGCCGAACACCAGATCAAAAATCAGCAGCGTCGAAAACGCGTAGACGAGGATGAACTCCGGGTGCCACAGCTGTGCCAGCGAGCTGCTGGCGGTGGCCGTGAACAGCAGCGCCGGCAGACACAGCCAGACCACGAAGCGGTTCAGCTCCGAGGCCGCGGCCTCGCCCAGGCAGCCGCTGCGGCGCAGCGCGAAGCCGAGCAGGATGAGGCCGAAAATCGGCAGCAGCGTGGTGATGACGTAGGACATTGCCGGCTTGAACCCGGGAAGATGCCGCACGCGGCGGCGGAAATGCAGAGCGGACGGGGCGGGCTCCGGGCAGCCCCGCGATCCGCTCGATCGGCTCCGCGAACAAGGGGCCGAACGGCGCAGCTAAACCCCGCCGATGCCCACCGCTTCGCGGATCGCCTGCATCAATGGCCGGCTGCGCTGGCGGGCCTTCTGCGCACCGGCGAGGAGAATCTGCTCGATCTCATCGGGCCGCGCCATCAGCGCCTCGTAGCGCTCGCGCGGCTCGGCCAGCTCGGCGTCGATCTTCTCGAACAGCAGCTGCTTGGCCTCGCCCCAGGCGATGCCATCGGCGTAGGCCTGGCGCATCGCCGCGACCTCTTCAGCGCTGGCGAAATTCTGGTAGATCTCGAACAGGGTGCTGCCCTGCGGATCTTTCGGCTCGCCGGGTTCGAGGGAATTGGTGACGATTTTCATGATCGCCTTGCGCAGCTTTTTCTGCGGCAGAAACAGCGGGATGGTGTTGCCGTAGCTCTTGCTCATCTTACGCCCATCGAGGCCCTTGAGCAGCGCGCTGTCGTCACCGACCACCGCCTCGGGGAGCACGAACTGCTCGCCGTAGTGGTGGTTGAAGCGCTGGGCGATGTCGCGCGCCATCTCGATATGCTGCACCTGATCCTTGCCCACCGGGATTTTGTGCGCCTTGAACATCAGGATATCCGCGGCCATCAGGATCGGGTAACTGTACAGGCCCATGCTGATGCCCTTGTCCGGGTCCGCCGCTTCGCCTTCGACATTTTCCGCCACCGCCGCCTTGTAGGCGTGGGCGCGGTTCATCAGCCCCTTGGCGGCCATGCAGGTCAGCACCCAGGTCAGCTCGGGGATCTCGGGAATATCCGACTGGCGGTAGAAGAACACCCGCTGCGGGTCCAGCCCGCAGGCCAGCCAGGTGGCGGCCAGCTCCAGCCGCGACTGGCGCACCACCGCCGGATCGTGGCACTTGATCAGCGCGTGGTAGTCGGCGAGAAAGTAGAAATTCTCGCAGCCCTGATCGCCGCTGGCCTCGATGGCCGGGCGGATGGCGCCGACATAGTTGCCCAGATGCGGCGTGCCGGTGGTGGTGATGCCAGTGAGAAAAATCTGCTTGCTCATGCGCTGATTCCAGTGCGACCGCGGGGCCGCTGCGGGCGAAAAGCGCGGATTGTACCGCAGGCGGCGGCGCCCGCGGACTCACTCGTCGCGGGTGGAATCCAGCAGCGCGAGGGTCTGCTCGATGCGCGCGATGTGCGCCAGCAGCGCCTGCAGGGTATCCGGGGCGGATTCCTGCAGCGCCGCGATCCGGGTCTTGAAGGCATCGACGGCGGCGTCGTGCTCGCCCAGCAGGTCGGCGAGCAGGTCCTGCTCCAGCTGGCTGGGCTGCAGATTGAATTTCTTCTCGCGCGCCTCGAACAGTTGTAGCAGCCCGAAGTGGCGATCCTTGGTGGTCTGCATGGCCGCGTGGGCGAGCAGCGCGGGCATCGCCTGATGGCGCTGCGCATCGTTCACATCAGCCTCCGATGTAGGACATTTCGACCTTCGGCCGAAAGACGATCTTCTGCCCGCGCAGCTCCGAATAGCGATCGTCGCGATCGCGCCACAGGGCGGCGATGTGCTCGCGCAGCCAGGCATCGCTGTGGCCGGCGCGCAGGGGTTCGCGCAGGTCGTGGCCGGCGCTGGCGAACAGGCAGGTGTAGAGCTGGCCGACGGCGGACAGCCGGGCGCGGTGGCAGTCGCGGCAAAAGGGCTTGGAGACCGAGGAGATGATGCCGATCTCGCCGCCGCCATCGCGGTAGCGCCAGCGCTCGGCGACCTCGCCGACGTAGTTCGGATCGGCGGATTCGATGGCCATTTCGGCGTCGATCAGATCGCGGATCTGCCGCGAGGTGAACACCGCCTCGCGCCGCCAGCCGTTGCTGCTGCCGACATCCATGAATTCGATGAAGCGCAGGATCACCCCGGTGCCGTGAAAAAAGCGCGCCATCGGCAGGATCTGATCCTCGTTGAGGCCCTGCTTGACGACCATATTGACCTTCACCGAGTCGAAGGTGTCGCGCGCCACGTGGATGCCATCGAGCACCTGCTGCACCGAGACGCCGACGTCGTTGACCGCTTTGAAGCGCTCGTCGTCCATCGCGTCGAGGCTGATATTGACCCGCTGCAGACCGGCGTCGCGCAGGCTGCGGGCGCGCGCCGCGCTGAGCAGCGAGGCGTTGCTGGTCATGCCGATGTCGTCGATGCCGGGCACCGCGGCGATCTTTTCGATCAGCGTCTCCAGCTGGTGGCGCACCAGTGGCTCGCCGCCAGTGAGGCGGATCTTGCGCACGCCGAAGTCGGCGAACAGCCGCACCAGCCGCTCGATCTCTTCGAAATCCAGCAACTCCCGGCGCGGCAGGAAGCGGTACTGCTTGTCGAAGATCTCCTTCGGCATGCAGTACACGCAACGGAAGTTGCAGCGGTCGGTGACCGAGATGCGCAGGTCGCGCAGCGGCCGGCCGAGCCGGTCGCTGACGCCCTGCCTCCCGGTCGGCTGCTGCGGGCCGGGCTGCTGCGGGCCGGGCTGCTGCGGGCTGGGCTGCTGCGGCTCGGACAAGGCTATTTCATCCCGAACATTTTCTGCAGGTTTTCCAGGCCGAGCTTGTAGACGCCGTGAATGGCTTTTTCCGCGTCGCTGGCGCTGGCGTTGAAGGCTTCAAAATCGCCCGTCCACTCCACCGTACAACCGCTGCCATCGGGGTCGGGCACTACGCGCAACTCGGAGGAGTAGTTGCTCACCGGCAGCGGGCTTTCGACGATGGAATAGCGATACAGGCGGCCGTCGTCATCGAGCTGCTCCAGTCGTTCGACGATCTCGCCGCCACCGACCAGCGCCAGACGGCGATGCTTGCCGCCGTCTTCGAGGCTGCTGCTCTGCACCGCCGGGTGCCAGTCCGGCAGGGCATTGAAGCTGCCGATCAGCTCCCAGACCTTGTCCGCGGGAACGGCCAGATGCAGTGATTTGCTCACTTGTGACATTTGCTTTCTCCTGTGCGGGCGCGGCTCAGCCGCCACCCTTCTGATAGGAACGCTCGAATCGATGCTCGAAGGCGGCGCGCTCGGCGTCGCTCAGTCCACGGTACTCGAAACTCACCTGCATCCGCGGCAGACGCAGCATGGCGATCTGCCGGAAGCCGTCGGCACCGAGACCGATCAGCACCTGCCCGCCACCCCAGTCGACCTCGATGCGATCGCCGCTGTGCCGCCAGGCGTCGCCGGCCACACTGGGCAGTATGCGCAGAAACTCGGCGCGGGTGTAGGCCATATCGCGCTCGCGGCACTGGCTCATCCGCCGGCCACCGGCGGCCAGATGGCCAGGGTGTCGCCGTCGCGAAGCCCGGTGCTGTCGCGATCCGCCTCGCAGGCGAAGACGCCGTTGATCAGCACCAGATGGGCCAGTTCACGCGGCACACGGTAGCGGTCGATGATGCCGTTGAGGGTGATGTCGTCGGGCAGCTCGACTTCGGCGGCATTGTTGACCGCCCCCGCGGGGAGGCGGTCGCTGAGCGTGGCGTAGAGCTTCAGGGTGATCTTCATGGCTTCCGTCGGCAGTGGTGTTGTCAGGCGATGCGCGCCGTCTTGCCGACCCCCTGGGTGCAGGCCAGGTAGGCGGCCATCACCTGGGTCGGGTCGTCCATCAGACGCGCTTTCCACTCGCCGAGTTCCACCCGGGTCTGGATCAGCCCGCGCAGCACGCCGACGTGCTCGGTCAGCCCCAGCGCGCTGGCGCCGACCAGCACATCGCCGTCGAACTGCAGGTTGAGGTACTTGTAGTTCTCCTCGTCCAGCAGCTGGGTGCTGTCGCCGCCCTCGACGCCCATCCACAGCCCGAAGGAGCTGGAGATCAGCCCGAGGGTATCGAGCACGTTCATGTTGACGTTGCCCCAGTGCTCGGCCTCGTGGCCACCGGCCATATTGTTGGCCGCCTGCCTGCCGTGCTCCACCGCGGTCGGCTGGATCGCCTGCACGTGGAATTCACCGGTGGAGAAATCGCGCCCCTGGGCCACGTCGCCAGCGGCGTAGACGTCGGCCACGCTGGTCTGCATGAAGTGGTCGATGACGATGCCCTGGTCGACCTCGATGCCGGAGCCGGCGAGGAAATCGGCATTCGGCCGCACCCCGGTGGCGGAGATCACCAGATCGGCGTCGATGGTGTCGCCATTGGATAGCGCCACGCGCAGCGGCGCGCCGCCGGCAGCGGATGCGTTCACGGCCGGCGCTTTGGCGTCGTCGGACTTGAACATGCCGGCGATCTTGTCGAACAGGCCGCCGCCGTTGCCGGCATCGCTGCCGCCAGCGTCGCCCACCCCGCCGGCATCGCTGATTTTCTCGACCCGCGTCGAGGTCAGCACGCGCACGCCTTTGGATTCGCACCAGCGCTTGAGCAGGGTGCCGGCGGTGTCATTCATCATCCGCGGCACCATGCGGTTTTCCATCTCGACGACAGTCAGCTCGACGCCGCGCAGAGCCAGTGCTTCGAGGATGATGCAGCCGATAAAACCGGCGCCCATCAGCACCACTTTTGAGCCCTTCTGCGCGCGCTCGACGATGTGGCGACTGTCCTCCAGCGTCCAGCAGGTGTGCACGCCGGGCAGATCGACACCCGGCACCGGCGGCTGCATCGGCGTGGCGCCGGTGGCGATCAGCAGCTTGTCGTAGCTGAGCGTATCGCCGCTTGCCAGCTTGACCTGCCTGGCCGCGGAATCGACAGCGGTGACCGGGCCGTCGACGATCTGCGTGCCCAGATCACTGTAGTAGTTGTCGGTTTTGCGCAGGTAGGTGCCCTCTTCGCCGACCTTTTCGATCAGCACGTAGGGGATCGCCATGCGCGAGTAGGGCGGCTCGGATTCGCCGCGGATCAGGGTGACCTTGTGGTCGGGGTAATTCTTGCGCAGGGTATCGGAGGCGACCACGCCTGCGGGCCCCGCGCCGATGATGACGTGATGCATGGGGAATACTCCAGATTGCGCCCCGGTGGCGCGATGCCACCGGGGCGCTGGTTGGCCTGTCCGTCAGGCGCTATCAGGCCGGCAGTTTGAGCCGGCTGCTGGTTTCAGCGGTCGGTACGCCATCGGCGCTCCAGCCGCGCAGCTGGTAGTACTCCGGCAGCATCTTGTCGAGATCGCTGACGCGGCCAGCGGCGGGACCGGTCTGCGCCGCATCCTTGCGCAGGCGCTCGGGCAGGGTGTCCTGCTCGCCAGTGACCCCGGCGGCGATATTGAAGGCGCGCTCCATGTTCCAGATGCGCTCGCCGACCTCGGCCAGCTTGTCGACGCTCCAGTCGCCTTCACAGGCGCTGTCGACCTGCGGTGCGACATCTTCCAGCGACCAGGCAAAGGAAGTGAAGATGCAGATGCCGGCGGAGTCGAAGGCCGCGGTGGCGTCCTGGAAGGCCTTCACCAGACCGGCCTTGCCGTCGCTTTCCAGCGGGTCGGTCTTCTCCGGAATACCGAGGATCTCCGAGGCCACGGTGTAACCGCGCAGGTGGCAGGCACCGCGGTTGGAGGTGGCGTAGGTCAGGCCCATGCCCTGGATGCCGCGCGGATCGTAGGCCGGGAATTCCTGGCCCTTGACGCTCATCGACAGCTCGGGGCGGCCGTACTTTTCGCACAGGCGCTTGGAGCCCAGGCCCAGATCGACGCCGAAGCCCTCGCCCTTGGCGGTGACTTCCGCCGCCCAGCACAGCGCTTCGGCAGAGCCGAATTTCAGTTCCACGCCGCCGGTGTGCTCGGTGGTGATGACCCCCTCTTCGAACAGCTCCATGGCCGCGGCCACGGTGGAGCCGAAGGAGATCGGGTCCATGCCATCCTCGTTGCAGAGGAAGTTCACGTAGGTCAGCGCGTCGATATCATCGACGCCGGTGTCCGGGCCCAGCGCCCAGGCGGCCTCGTATTCCAGGCCACCGGAATTGCCCCAGTACTGCGGCTTGTTCTCGACGCTGAAGTGACCCTTGTCCACGGTCGAGATACGCCCGCAGGCGATGGTGCAGCCAAAGCAGCCGGCGTTGGTGGTCAGGTTGGGCTTGCCGTCGGACTTGCGCGGCTCGTGCATGGCTTCGCCGGAGACGTTGTGCGCGCCCTCGAACTGCACTTCGCGCATGTTGCGGGTGGGCAGCGCGCCGACTTCGTTGATCACGTTCATCAGCACCTGGGTGCCGTAGGTGGGCAGGCCCTGGCCGGTGACCGGGTTCTCCGCGAGCACCTTTTTACCGGCGTTGACCGCACTCATGAAGCCGGCCGGATCCTTGATGTTGCCGACGCCGAGCGTGCCGCGAATGGCGACCGCCTTGAGGTTTTTGGAGGCCATGACGGTGCCGACGCCGGAGCGGCCGGCGGCGCGGTGCAGGTCGTTGATCACCGCCGAGTAGAGGCAGCCGGCCTCGGCCGAGCGGCCGACGGCGGCGATCCGCAGCTGCGGGTCCTGGTGCGCCTGGTGCAGGGCCTCGTCGGCCTCCCACACCGATTTGCCCCAGATGCCCGCGGCCGACTTCAGCTCGACCTTGTCGTTCTCGATGTACAGGTAGACCGGCTCGGCGGACTTGCCTTCAAAGATGATCATGTCCCAGCCGGCGTTTTTCATCTCGTTGCCGAGAAAGCCGCCGGAGTTGGAGCAGGCCACGCAGCCGGTCAGCGGCGATTTGGTGATCACCGAGTAGCGGCCGCCGGTGGAGGCCATGGTGCCGGTCAGCGGGCCGGTGGCCATGATCAGCTTGTTGTCCGGCCCCAGTGCGTCGCACTTGGGATCGATCTCCTCCACCAGATAGCGGGTCGCGAGACCGCGCTGGCCGAGGTATTCGCTGGCCCACTCCATGTTGAGGGGCTCGGAGGTGCAGGTGCCGTCGGTGAGGTTGACGCGCAGGATTTTCTTCGTCCAGGCCATGGTTCAGTCCTCCTCAGGCGCTCGCGGCGTTGTCGGTCTTGGCCGCCCAGGCACGCATCCGGTCGATACCGGTGGCGTCGGCGTCGATGTAGGTGATGGCCTCGGTGGGGCAGGCTTCGGCGCACTTCGGGTCGCCGCCGCAGAGATCGCACTTGACCACCTTGCCGGTGGACTGGCTGTAGTTCACCGTGCCGAAGGGGCAGGCGATGGTGCACACCTTGCAGCCGACGCAGGTATCCGCATTGACTTCCTTGGCGCCGGTGGCGGCGTTGACGGTGATCGCATCCACCGGGCAGGCCTGCATGCACCAGGCTTCATCGCACTGGGTGCAGGTGTAGGGCACGAAGCGCCCTTCTTCGTGAAAGGTGAACACGCGGATGCGCGATTTGGACGGATTGAACAGCCCTTCGTGCTCATACGAGCAGGCCATCTCGCACTGCAGGCAACCGGTGCACTTGCCCGGATCGATATGTAGGGATTTCTGCATGACAGACTTCCTCCAGTTGGGGTCTTTGTTGTTTTCTCGTTGTATATCTAAGTGGCGTTTGCACGCGCTGCAAAGCGAGCCCGTGCAAACAGCGTGCCTTGCGATCTCGCCGCGCGGCAGCGGGCTATCGCGAGCCCTGTCGACAACGCACTGCGCCGTCGCTGACACACTCTGTTCTGCCCGCGTGACAACTGCCGTGGCGCGCCCGACGACAGTCGCGGCAGCCCGACCATCCACGCGCAACCATAACGCCATCGGCGGCCGCTGCACAGTCCGCGGCGGCGGCGACAACCGCTGCGCTGCGGCGATGCGACGATTCAGTCGCTATCGCCAATGCCGCCCGACAGGCGCCGCGCGTTCTGCGGATTGCGAAAGACCAGCGGCTGCTCGACCACTTCGGCGGCGCGCAGCAGCTGCTCGTCGACCAGCGCATGGCGCGGCGACTTGCCGCACACCGGATCGGTGGCCGCGGCGTCGCCGGTCAGCATCCACGCCTGGCAGCGGCAGCCGCCGAAGTCCTTCTCCCGCTCGTCGCAGCTGCGGCAGGGCTCCTGCATCCAGTCGAAGCCGCGAAAGCGATTGAAGCCATCGGAATCGCGCCAGATATGCGCCATGTCGTGCTCGCGCACGCTGGGGAAATCGATGCCCGGCAGCTGCCGCGCGGCGTGGCAGGGCAGCGCCAGACCATCCGGCGCGACCACCGCGAACAGGCTGCCCCAGCCATTCATGCACGGCTTGGGGCGATCCTCGGCGTAGTCGGGGATCACGTAGTAGATCTTCATCCCCGCCGGCGCGCGCTGCTGGCGAAAGCGATTGGCCGCCGCCTCGGCCGCGACCAGCTGCTCGCGGGTCGGCATCAGCGCGCCGCGATTGACCCAGGCCCAGCCGTAGTACTGGGTGGTGGCCAGCTCGACGTAATCGGCTTCGAGCTGCGCGGCCAGTTCGAGCATGCTCTCGACCTGCTCGATATTTTCGCGGTGGATGACGAAGCACAGCACCATCGGGTAGCCGTGACGCTTGACCGCGCGCGCCATCTCCAGCTTGTGCTCGAAGCTTGCGGTGCCGGCCAGCCAGTCGTTGAGTTCCGCCGAGCTGGCCTGAAAACTGACCTGGATGTGATCCAGCCCGGCCTCGCGCAGGGCGGCGACGCGGCCGTCGTCCATGCCCACTCCGGAGGTGATCAGGTTGCTGTAGTAACCGAGTCCGCGGGCTTCGCCGACCAGCGTTTCCAGATCGCGGCGCAGCAGCGGCTCGCCGCCGGAGAAGCCCAACTGGGTGGCGCCGAGGGCGCGTGCCTCGCGCAGCACGCGCAGCCACTCATCGGTGTCCAGCTCGCGGCCGATGGCGGTGTAATCCACCGGATTGCTGCAATAGGGGCATTGCAG
>CBFCYW010000071.1:0-19095 GCA_965602395.1 uncultured Chromatiales bacterium | reverse complement strand
TCGATCTCGGCGGCATCGACGGTCTGCTGCACATCACCGACATGGCCTGGAAGCGCGTCAAACACCCCTCCGAGGTGGTCGAGGTCGGCCAGGAAATCCGCGTCAAAGTGCTCAAGTTCGATCGCGAGCGGATGCGCGTCTCCCTGGGCCTCAAGCAGCTGGGCGAGGATCCGTGGGTCGATATCACCCGCCGTTATCCGGAGGGTACCCGCCTGTTCGGCAAGGTTACCAACATCGCTGACTACGGCTGCTTCGTGGAAGTCGAAGAGGGCGTCGAGGGGCTGGTGCACGTCTCCGAGATGGATTGGACCAACCGCAACGTCAACCCCAACAAGGTGGTGACGCTGGGCGAGGAAGTGGAGGTGATGATCCTCGATATCGACGAGGAACGCCGCCGCATCTCGCTGGGCATCAAGCAGTGCCAGCCGAACCCCTGGGACGAGTTCGCGCAGAACTTCAACAAGAATGATCGCGTCTCCGGCAAGATCAAGTCGATCACCGACTTTGGCATCTTTATCGGTTTGGAGGGCGGCATCGATGGCTTGATCCATCTCTCCGATCTGTCCTGGAGCGACGGCGGTGAAGATGCCGTGCGCAACTTCAAGAAGGGCGATGAGGTTGACGCCGTGGTTCTGTCCGTGGATCCGGAGCGCGAGCGCATCTCGCTGGGCATCAAACAGATGGAGCAGGATCCCTTCGGCCAGTACGTCGCCGACCATCCCAAGGGCAGTGTGGTTAAAGGAATTATCCGTGAAGTCGATGCACGCAGTGCGACGATTGAGTTGGCAGAGGGCATCGAAGGCATTCTGCGCGTCAGCGAGATTTCTCGCGATCGCGTCGAAGACGCCCGTCAGATGCTCCGCGAAGGTGACGAAATCGAAGCCAAATTTATTGGCATCGATCGCAAGTCCCGTTCGCTCTCGCTGTCCATCAAGGCCAAGGATTCCGATGAGGAGGCCGCGGCGATCAGCGATTACAGCCAGTCGTCCAGTGGTCCGGGCACTACGCTCGGCGACATTCTCAAGGAGCAGATGGCGAATAAGGATTAAGTCGCACTGCTCTGAGCGGTAAGGGAAATTTTGGCCAAGGATGGCTATATAGAGGATGTTTCCCGTCAATCTCAGAGTGGGATAGTGCAGACGATGACGAAGTCGGAACTGATAGAGTCTCTGGCCAAAAGCCAGAGCCACCTCGCATATAAAGATGTCGAGCTCGCGGTAAAGGGATTGCTGGAACGCATGAGCCAATCGCTGGCCAATGGTGAGCGCATTGAAATTCGCGGCTTTGGCAGCTTCAGCCTGCACTTCCGTCCGCCGCGGACCGGGCGCAACCCCAAATCGGGTGATGCCGTGGCGCTGCGCGGCAAGCATGTGCCGCATTTCAAGCCAGGCAAACAGCTGCGCGATCGCGTCAACACCGTCACGCCGCAGACCCGGTTTCCCGGCGACGACGACTGATCCTGTCTACCCGGGTGCCACAGCCTGTGGTGCCCGTTTCTCTTGCCACGCAGTTGGCATTTTTCAAGCGGTTATCCGCCCCGCCAGTGGTCAAGCACCGGGCGCGTCGCTAGACTGTGCGCCGTCGCAAGCCTTGGATCTGCACAGCCGTGAAATTCATACACTTCGCCCTGGCGATCGCCCTGATGGCGGCCGCTGGCACCTTTGCCTATCACAACGCCCAGTCGGTCTCGCTGAACTACATGCTGGGTGATATCGAGATGCCGCTGGCACTCTTTGCACTGCTGTGCTTCGTGGTCGGCGCGCTGTTCACCGCGCTGCTGATGGTGCCGCACCTGCTGCGCAGCAGGCAGCGCATCCGCCGCGCCAACCGCGCTTGTCGCGAGCAGGAGCGCGAACTACAGAGCCTGCGGAAAATGCCGCTTGAAGGCGCAGTCACCGCGGAAAACTGATCGCCGTGATCGAGCTGCTCTGGCTGTTGTTGCCGGTCGCCGCAGCCACGGGCTGGTGGACCGGGCGACGCCGGGGCCGGGGCGCGGCAGGTGGTGCCCGCGGGCGTTACGCACCGGATTACTACCGCGGCCTCGCCTACCTGCTCGACGAGCAGCAGGACAAGGCCATCGAGCTGTTCATCAAGCTGGTTCAGGTGGACAAAGACACCGTCGAAACCCACCTCACCCTCGGCAATCTGTTTCGCCGTCGTGGCGAGGTCGATCGCGCCATCCGCATCCACCAGAATCTGATCGCCCGCCCGCGGCTGCCGCGCGCGGTGCGCAGCGAGGGCCAGCTCGAACTGGCCCGCGACTACCTCGCCGCCGGCCTGCTGGATCGCGCCGAAGGCGTGTTCACCGAGCTGCTGAAATCGAGCCGCCATACCTCCGAGGCTTACGCCGGGCTGGTGCTCATCTACGAGCGCGAGCGCGAGTGGCGCTCGGCCATCGACACCGCTGAGCGCTGCTACCGCGCCACCGGTGAGAGCCGGCGCGCGGTGATCGCCCATTACCATTGCGAGATGGCCGAGGAAGCGCGCTGCGCCGGGGACACGGATAGCGCGCGGCGGCTGATGGACGAGGCGCTGCGCTTCGACGCTGACTGCGCTCGCGCCAGCATGCAGCTCGGCGATCTCGCCGCCGGCGATGGTGACCCCGAGGCGGCGGTCGAACACTACCGCACCGTGCAGCGCCAATCCCCGGAATTACTGCCCGAGGTCATCGATCGGTTGATCGAAGCGGTGCGCTGCAGCGGTGATGCCAAGGCCCTGGATGCGCTGATCGTAGACAGCGACGACCAGCTCGGTGCCTTCAAGGTGACCCGCGCGATCACCGGCTTGATCGCCGAGCGCCAGGGGGAGCGCGCTGCAGCGCGCTTTTTCAAGGAGCAGCTGGTCAAGCGGCCCTCGTTGAAGGCGCTGCACCACTGGGCCGGGATGGAGCTGCAGCGGCGCAAATCGGGCGAGCGGGAAAACATACAGGTGGTGGTCGATATGCTCGATCGGGTCATCGCCCGGCGCCCCGGTTATCTTTGCAGCCACTGCGGCTTCAAGGGCCAGACCCTGCACTGGCATTGCCCCGGTTGCCACCGCTGGGACACCATCCGCCCGCTGCTGGGCGAGGAAAACGAGTAGCCGGCCAGCGGCCGCCGACGAGGGATACCCCCGATGAGTACCACTGATCCGCGCATCATCGTCGCGCTGGATTACGCCAGCGCGGCGCCAGCGCTGCAGTTCGCCGACAGCGTCGATCCCGCCAGCTGCCGGTTGAAGGTCGGCAAGCAGCTGTTCACCGCCGCCGGGCCGCAGCTGGTGCGCCAGTTGGTGGCGCGCGGCTTCGCGGTGTTTCTCGATCTGAAATTTCACGACATCCCCAATACCGTTGCCGGCGCTTGCGCCGCCGCCGTCGATCTCGGCGTGTGGATGCTCAATGTGCACGCCTGTGGTGGGCCGCGGATGCTTTGCGCGGCGCGCCAGGCGGTGCCGACGGGTGGGCCGCTGCTGATCGCGGTGACCGTGCTGACCAGTGCTGATGAGGCCGATCTGCGCGCCGTCGGCATCGCCCGCAGTGCCGCCGAGCAGGTCGAGCTGCTGGCCGGGCTGACGCGTGACTGCGGGCTCGATGGCGTGGTCTGCTCGGCGCGCGAGGCCGCTGAAATGCGCCGCCACAGCGGGCCGGATTTCGCCCTGGTGACGCCGGGAATCCGCCCGGCGGGCAGCGACAGTGGCGATCAGCGCCGCGTGGTCACGCCGCGACAGGCGCTGCGCGATGGCGTCGATTATCTGGTGATCGGCCGGCCCGTGACCGCCGCGCCGGACCCTCAGGCGGCGCTGGCGGCCATCGCCGACGAGGTGTCGCGGGCGCTGGATGCTGAGGCTGGCTGAGCGGGCGCGATCTGCCGCGGCGCGATTGGGTGTTCGGGGTGTGAATCGGTTCACAAAAAGCGCTAGACTGGTGGCGGGGCGGGAAGCCCCATCAACTCAAGGCAAAAGGAGACTGCCATGCGCACAGGGAAGGCCATACTGGTCGCCGCCATTTTGTGGGCGACATCTTTCGCGGCGTTTGCCGCCACCCCGATCGATATCAACACTGCCAACGCCGAGGCTTTCGCCCGGGCGATGAAGGGCGTGGGGCCGGCAAAGGCCGCGGCAATCATCGAATATCGCGCGCAGCACGGCCCTTTCACATCGGTGGAGGAGTTGCTGCAGGTGCGTGGTATCGGCGACAAGACGCTGGCCGACAACCGCGATAAAATCAGCGTTTCTCAACCACAATAGCGTTGTGCTCGTCGCCGGAAAGCGGGTGAGCGGCTCGCTTTCCGGCAAAGAGGACGCGATGAAAAAGGTCTACATCACCGCCCAGCAATTGCTGGAGGATTCCTACCGGCTGGCGCTTGAAATCCTGAAAAGCGAATTTCGGCCCAATTTCATCGTCGGCGTATGGCGCGGCGGCACCCCGGTGGGCATCGCCGTGCAGGAGTTGCTGGATTTCTTCGGCGTCGAGACCGATCACATTTCCATCCGCACATCTTCCTATTCGGGCACGAGTCGCCTGGAGGGCGTGCCGGTAGCGGTGCACGGGCTCAAGTATCTGGTGCGCAATGTCAATTCCGACGATCGCCTGCTGATTGTCGACGATGTATTCGACACCGGGCTTTCGGTGGATTCGATCATCGAAACCATACGCCAGAAGGCGCGGCGCAACGCGCCACAGGACATCCGCGTGGCCACGGCCTACTACAAGCCCGGGCAGAACCGCACCCGCCGGGCGCCGGATTTCTACATCCACGAGACCGAGGAATGGCTGGTTTTTCCGCATGAAATGAAAGGCTTGACGCTGGACGAGATCTGCGCCAACAAGCCCGGCGTGCGCGAGATCATGCAGGAAGCCCTGCGCCATGCGCCGCGGCGGCCGGATTGAGCCAAGCCCCGGTCAGCCAAGCCCCGGCCCGACTGCTGCACGCGGCGCGCCCGCTCGCTCGCCACCACATTGGCCACCGCTGGTTCTCGGCGCGGTGCGACAAGTTCGAAAAAGCCGCTTTTGAGCTGCTTTAAAGCACGCGGGAGGTCGCATCCGGCGCGCGCCGACGCTAGACTTGCGCCCCGCCGGCGGATCGCGACAGTAGCGCGGCCGTGGCGATGCTGCCGAGTCGTCTAACATTGCGCGGCGCGCTGCATGCCCATTTAAATACAACCGGCACTCTGCCGGCTCACTCACGTGGCCTGTCGTAGCGGCCACCACTGTTGAGAGATCAATATCTCATGCCAGTTATTACCCTCCCCGATGGCAGTCAGCGCAGTTTCGCCGATGCCGTTTCGGTGCGCGATGTCGCGCTGGATATCGGTCCCGGCCTGGCCAAGGCCGCGCTCGCCGGCCGCGTCGATGGCCGGCTGGTGGATACCAGCTTCGTGATCACCGACGATGCCGAGCTGGGCATCGTCACCAGCCGTGACGAGGAGGGTCTGGAGGTTATCCGCCATTCCGCCGCGCATCTGCTGGCGCAGGCGGTGAAGCAGCTTTTCCCGACCGCACAGGTCACTATCGGCCCAGTGATCGAAGACGGTTTCTACTACGACTTCGCCTACCAGCGCCCCTTCACCCCGGACGACATCGCCGCCATCGAGCAGCGCATGCAGGAGCTGGTCAAAGCGGATATCCCCATCGAGCGCAGTGAGATGGATCGCGATGAAGCAGTGACGTTTTTCCGCGAGATGGGCGAGGAGTACAAGGCAGAGATCATCGAGAGCATCCCCACCGGCGAAACCCTGTCGCTCTATCGGCAGGGCGATTTCATCGACCTGTGCCGCGGGCCGCACGTGCCCGGTACCGGCCACCTGAAAGCGGTCAAGCTGACCAAGCTGGCCGGTGCCTACTGGCGTGGCGATTCCAGCAACGAGATGCTGCAGCGCATCTACGGCACGGCCTGGGCGGATAAGAAGGCGCTGAAGAGCTACCTGCATCGCATCGCCGAGGCGGAAAAGCGCGATCACCGCAAGATCGGCAAGCAGCTCGACCTGTTCCACTTCCAGCCAGAGGCGCCGGGCATGGTCTTCTGGCACGCCAACGGCTGGTCGCTGTTCCGCCAGGTTGAGGACTACATGCGCCAGGTGCTGGCCAAGTACGACTACGGTGAAGTGAAGGCGCCGCAGGTGATGGATCGCTCACTGTGGGAGCGCTCCGGGCACTGGGAAAAGTTTCGCGACGACATGTTCACCACCGAGTCGGAGGACCGCGAATACGCCATCAAACCGATGAACTGCCCGGGCCACGTGCAGATCTTCAATCAGGGCCTGAAATCCTACCGCGACCTGCCGCTGCGCATGGCCGAGTTCGGCTCCTGCCACCGCAACGAACCCTCCGGCACGTTGCACGGCCTGATGCGCGTGCGCGGCTTCACCCAGGATGACGCGCACGTTTTCTGTACCGAAGAGCAGATTCTCGGCGAGGTAGGCACGCTGATCGACATCATCTTCGAGGTCTACCGCGAGTTCGGCTTCGAGGATATCTCCATCAAGCTCTCCACCCGGCCGGAGCAGCGCGTCGGTTCGGATGCGATCTGGGATAAGTCCGAAAAGGCGCTCGATGAGGCGCTGCGCGCCAAGGGGCTGGCGTTCGACCTGCAACCGGGCGAGGGCGCCTTCTACGGTCCGAAGATCGAATTCTCTCTGCGCGACTGCCTGGGCCGCGTCTGGCAGTGCGGCACCGTGCAGCTGGATTTCTCCATGCCCGAGCGGCTCGGCGCCCACTACATCGCCGAAGACGGCAGCAAGCGGGTGCCGGTGATGATCCACCGTGCCATCCTCGGTTCGCTGGAGCGCTTCATCGGAATTCTCATCGAACAGCACGAGGGTCGGCTGCCGCTGTGGCTGGCGCCATTGCAGGTTGCAGTGCTCAATATCACCGACCGGCAGGCCGCCGCCGTCGAAGAATTGGCGCAGATGCTGAAAAGCGGCGGTTTTCGTGCAGTTGCTGACTTGAGAAACGAAAAAATCGGTTTTAAAATTCGCGATTACACGCTCAAACGTGTCCCTTATCTGCTGGTCGTCGGCGATAGGGAAGTAGAAAACCAGTCAGTGGCCGTGCGCACGCGATCCGGTACCGATCTCGGTACGCTCTCCATCGACGATCTGATCGTCCGTCTGGAGCGGGAAGTCGCGAGCCGCGGCCGCGACACTTTGGAGGATTGACGTATCGCTGTGCAAAGAGAAAAGGCCAATCGGAAGAATGGCGAAATCACCGCTTCCGAGGTCAGGGTCATCGGCTCTGATGGTCAGCAGGTTGGGGTCCTGTCGCTGCGCGCGGCTCTGGAACTGGCTCAGGGGGAGGGGCTCGACCTGGTCGAGATTTCGCCCAATGCCGAACCGCCGGTGTGCCGGATCATGGATCACGGCCGCTTCAAGTTCGAGCAGGCCAAAAAGGCGCACACCGCGCGCAAAAAGCAAAAGCAGGTCCAGCTCAAGGAAGTGAAGTTTCGCCCCGGCACGGAGGAGGGCGACTACCAGGTCAAGCTGCGCAACCTCGTGCGCTTCCTCGAACAGGGCGACAAGACCAAGATCACGCTGCGCTTCCGGGGCCGGGAGATGGCGCATCGCGAGCTTGGCTCGCAGCTGCTGCAGCGGGTCGAGCAGGACCTCACCGAGCTCGCCATAGTCGAGCAGCGGCCGAAGATGGAAGGTCGGCAGATGGTGATGGTGATGGCGCCGCGCAAGCGCTGAACCGGTATTTCGTCGCTCGATCCGCGCCGGGCAATCGGCGCGGTGACCGCGAATAAGGCGCTGTACTCCGGTACAGCGCTATTTTATGGCCCGCAACGCAGGGGCCGATCAGTTCGCGACCCGGTAATTCACGCTCCGACCGGGCCGGACACAGCAAACCAATGGTAAACGGGAGTTATCAGGCAATGTCCAAACTGAAGACCAATCGCGGTGCCGCCAAGCGCTTCAAGCGCACCGGCTCCGGCGCCTTCAAGCGCCACCAGTCGCACCGCCGTCACATCCTCACCAAGAAGAGCACCAAGCGCAAACGCCAGTTGCGCAGCCCTTCGATGGTCCACGAAGTCGATGCGCCGATGGTTGCGCGCATGCTTCCCAACAGCTGATTCAGTGGAGAGGATGTAGATGCCCAGAGTAAAACGCGGCGTGCAGGCACGTGCCCGCCACAAGAAAATTCTCGCCAAGGCCAAAGGCTATCAGGGTGCGCGCAGCCGCGTGCTGCGCGTCGCCAAACAGGCGGTCACCAAGGCCGGTCAGTACGCCTATCGCGATCGCCGCCAGCGCAAGCGCCAGTTCCGCGCCCTGTGGATCGCGCGCATCAATGCCGCGGCTCGCCAGTGCGATATCTCCTACAGCCGCATGATGAACGGCCTGAAGAAGGCCGGTGTGGAGATCGACCGCAAGGTGCTGGCGGACATCGCCGTGCACGACATGCCCGCCTTTAGCCAGCTCGCAGAGAAGGCCAAGGCCAGCCTCGGCGCCTGAGCGGACGCGCACAGCGCACCGCGCAGATCGCATCTCCGGGGGAAAGGCTTGGCCTTTCCCCTTTTTTGTCTCCAACGGAAGCGAAAACAGTGTCGCAGCAGTTGCAAGATCTCCTCGACAGCGCCGAGCGCGCCGTGCAAGGCGCGCCTGACTTGCGCAAACTGGACGACGTCCGCGTCGCCTATCTCGGCAAAAAGGGCCTGATTACCGAGCAGCTGAAAAGCCTCGGCAAGCTGCCCGGCGACCAGCGCCGTGCCGCCGGCCAGGCGATCAACGCCGCCAAAGCGCAGATCCAGCAGTGGCTGGAAGCGCGCAAAGAGGCGCTCGCCGAAGCTCAGCTCGAAGCGCAGCTGGCGGCGCAGACCATCGATGTCAGCCTGCCCGGCCGCGGTCTCGGTCGCGGCGGCCTGCACCCGGTGACGCGCACCGTGCAGCGCATCAGCGGCCTGCTCGGCCAGCTCGGCTTCGAGGTCGCCGAGGGGCCGGAAATCGAGGACGACTACTACAATTTCGAGGCCCTCAACATCCCCGCCCACCACCCGGCGCGGGCGATGCATGACACCTTCTATTTCGACGCCGGCCGGCTGTTGCGCACGCATACCTCGTCGGTGCAGATCCGCTACATGGAGCAGCATCGGCCGCCGTACCGGATCATCGCGCCGGGGCGCGTCTACCGCTGCGATTCGGATCAGACCCACACCCCCATGTTCCACCAGGTCGAAGGGCTGTACGTCGATGAGAACGTCGCCTTCACCGACCTGATGGGGCATCTGGAAGCCTTCCTCAAGCGTTTCTTCGAGCCGCTCGACGTGCAGATCCGCTTCCGCCCGTCCTACTTCCCGTTCACCGAGCCGTCCACCGAGGTGGATATTCGCATCGGCGACGGCAACTGGCTGGAGGTGCTCGGCGCCGGCATGGTGCACCCGGAGGTTTTCCGCGCCGTCGGCGTGGACAGCGAGCAGTACACCGGCTACGCCTTCGGACTCGGCGTCGAGCGCCTGGCGATGCTGCGCTACGGCGTCGATGACCTGCGCCTGTTCTTCGATAACGATCTGCGCTTCATCGAGCAGTTCAAATGATCCACGCCAGCCAGCGAGAGACGAAACGATGAAATTCAGTGAACAGTGGTTGCGCGAGTGGGTCGATCCGCAGATCGATTCGGCCGAGCTGGTCGAACAATTGACCATGCTCGGTCTGGAGGTGGATGGCGTCGAGCGCTGCGAGCTGCACGAACAGATCGTGGTCGCCGCCATCGATGCCGTCGAGCCGCACCCGGATGCCGACAAGCTGCGCGTGTGCAGCGTCGACGATGGCAGCGGTGAGACGCTGCAGATCGTCTGCGGCGCGCCCAATGCCGCCGCCGGCATGCGCGTGCCGCTGGCGCGCGTCGGCGCCGAGCTGCCCGGCGGGTTGAAGATCAAGCGCGCCAGGCTGCGCGGCGTGGCCTCCGCCGGGATGCTCTGCTCGGCGGCCGAACTGGGCCTGTCCGAGGACGCCAGCGGGCTGATGGCGCTGCCGGCGGATGCGCCGCTCGGCGAATCGATGGGCGCGTATCTGAACCTCGACGACGCGGTCATCGATATCGACCTGACCGCCAACCGCGGCGACTGCTTCAGCATCCGCGGCATCGCCAAAGAGGTCGCTGCGCGCAATCAGCTCGACGTCGCCGAGCCGCAGACGCCACCGGTGGCCGCGGAAATCGACGACGCGCTGCCCATCGAGCTGGACCCGGCCGCCGGCTGCGCCCGCTACTGCGGTCGCGTGCTTCGCGGTATCGATGCCCGCGCCGCGACCCCGCTGTGGATGGCCGAGCGCCTGCGCCGCTGTGGCCTGCGCAGCATCTCCGCGGTGGTCGATGTGACCAACTACGTGATGCTGGAGCTGGGCCAGCCGATGCACGCCTTCGATCTGGCCGCGCTCGACGGCGGCATCCGCGTGCGCCTGGCCGAACCCGGCGAGCGGCTGGAAATCCTCGACGGCCGCGAGCTGACGCTCGACGATGACGTCACGGTGATCGCCGATCACCGCCGTGCGGTGGCCGTCGGCGGCATCATGGGCGGGCTGCACAGCGGCGTCACCGATGACACTGGCGACGTTTTTCTCGAAAGCGCGGTGTTTTTGCCCACCGCCATCATGGGGCGGCCGCGGCGCTACAACGCGCACACCGATTCGGCTCACCGCTACGAGCGCGGCGTCGATCCCGAGCTGCAGCGCCGCGCCATCGAGCGTGCCACCGCGCTGTTGCAGCAGATCGCCGGCGGCCGGCCGGGCCCGGTGGTCGAGGCGGTGCTTGCGGACAAGCTGCCGCGCGGCGACGAGATCCGCCTGCGCCGCGCGCGCCTCGATCGCCTGCTCGGCGTGGCGCTGCCCGACGATGAGGTCGAGGGCGTGCTGCGCCGTCTGGGGGTGGCGCTGCGCGGCGACGGCGAGGACTGGATCGCCAACCCGCCGAGCTATCGCTACGACCTGCGCATCGAGGAGGATCTGATCGAGGAACTGGTGCGGGTGCACGGCTACGATCGCATCCACCGCAGCAATCCCAGCCATCCGCCGCAGATCCGCGCGCTGGATGAAACCCGCGTCGATGCCGACCAGCTGCGCCGCACCCTGGTCGAGCGCGATTATCTGGAGGCGATCACCTACAGTTTTGTCGATCCGCAGATCCAGCGGCTGGTTGAACCGCAGGTCGAGGCGCTGCCGTTGGCCAACCCGATCTCCGCCGAGCTGTCGCTGATGCGCACCTCGCTGTGGCCGGGGCTGCTGCGCGCGCTGCAACGCAATCTGAATCGCCAGCAGCGGCGCGTGCGGCTGTTCGAGCACGGCCTGCGCTATCTGCCGCGCGGCGGCGAACTGCTGCAGGAGCCGATGCTCGCCGGGCTGGCCAGTGGCCCGCGCCTGGCCGAGCAGTGGGGCGCCGGCGATGGTGAGGTCGATTTCTACGATGTGCGCGCTGACCTCGATGCGCTGCTGGGCATGGCGGCGGCCGCCGATGTGACGCTGGTCGCCGAGCGCCACCCGGCGCTGCACCCGGGGCAGAGCGCCAGCCTGCGCGCCGGCGGTGAGACGGTCGGCTGGATCGGTCGCCTGCACCCGCGGCTGCAGTCCGAGCTGGACCTCGATCAGTCGGCGATCCTCTTTGAGATCAATGCATCGATACTGTCACAGGGCAAGTTGCCCATTTTCAAAGAGATATCAAGGTTTCCTTCCATCCGTCGAGATATTGCTATAGTTGCTGACCGCGATATGCCCATGCAAACCCTGCTGGCATGCGTGGAAGAGGCGGCACCGGACTATCTGACAGCGGTTGTACCTTTTGACGTGTACACCGGCGAGCACGTAGAGACTGGATGCAAGAGTGTTGCTCTTGGCTTGATTTTACAGGAACTTTACCGCACGCTAACCGAGTCTGAAGTCGAGGAAGCCGTTGCCCGCATCGTGGTCAGCCTGCAAACACAACTCGGTGTGACCCTGAGGGAATGAGCATGGCGCTGACCAAGGCAGACATGGCAGAAATGCTTTTCGAGGAACTGGGACTCAACAAACGTGAGGCCAAGGAACTCGTCGAGCAGTTTTTTGAAGAAATTCGCTGCGCGCTGGAGCGCGGGCAGGACGTGAAGCTCTCCGGTTTCGGAAACTTCGTCCTGCGCAGCAAGAAGGAGCGACCTGGACGCAATCCGAAGACCGGCGAAGAAATTCCCATCTCGGCGCGTACGGTGGTGACCTTCCGCCCCGGACAGAAACTCAAACAGCGCGTCGAGGCCTATGCTGGAAGCGAGCAACAATAGCGAGCTGGCGCCGATTCCCAACAAGCGCTACTTCACCATCGGCGAAGTGGGCGAACTGTGTGGGGTGAAGCCGCATGTGCTGCGATACTGGGAGCAGGAGTTCCCGGATCTCAAGCCAGTCAAGCGGCGTGGCAATCGGCGCTACTACCAGCGGCACGATGTCATGCTGATCCGCCAGATCCGCAGCCTGCTCTACGAGCAGGGCTACACCATTGGTGGTGCGCGCCAGCAGCTCTCCGGGGATCACGCCCGCGAGGACAACCTGCAGACCCTGCAGGTGATCCGCCAGGTGCGCAGCGAGCTGGAGGAATTGCTCCGCCTGCTGCGCTCCTGAGGCGCATCCGCACTTTCCCGGGGGCAGCGCTTCGTGTATTCTCGCGGCCTCTTTTCGGGGCGTAGCGCAGCCTGGTAGCGCACCTGCATGGGGTGCAGGTGGTCGGAGGTTCGAATCCTCTCGCCCCGACCAACAATTTCCAGCGTTTATTCAACGGCCTTGGGGTGATCGCCTTGAGGCCGTCGTCGTTTCGGCGCCGCCAGCTTGCGCTGCTGTTGGCGCATTGCCTGCCGACGGCCAATCATTGTTGGCCTCGATCCCCGCGAGGATATCCACGCCGCGAGGCGTGCCACGCTCTGATGCAAGCCATGCCCTTTTCAGTCCCGATCCCACCAATTGCCGCGGGTAATCTCTGTGCCCTGAGCAATCTTCGTTCTGCATTGGATGTAAAATAAACTTACATAAAATTTTAAATACTCTTATTTTTGTTAGTTTAAATTGAATGTAAGCTACTTGCACCGGATGAGTTATCAGGTGTGCTGTGAGCGATGATGCGAAGACACTGAAGGTTTCGGTCTGGCGTGGCTCGGGGCGTCGGGGCGACTACGATCTGTTCCGGGTGCCTGCCCGCGACAACCAGACCGTGCTCGACGTCGTAAGCTGGATTCAACAGAGCATCGATCCCACCCTGAGCTATCGTTACGCCTGCCGCGTCGGCATGTGTGGCTCCTGCGCGATGATGGTCAACGGCCAGCCGCGCTGGACTTGCCGCACCCACGTTGGTCGCGTGGTCACGGATGGCAAGCTGAGCATTGGCCCGCTGCGGAACCTGCCGGTGATCAAGGATCTGGTGGTCGATATGGATCCGTTCTTTGACAAGTGGATCGAGGCGGGAGGTGTCCACGCTGCCAGCCGATCGCGCGCCGAGCCGATCGAGCAGATCAGCCCGCAGGCGCCCGGCCGCGCGGCTGCCAACCGGGCGATCGAATGCATCAACTGCGCGGTGTGCCACGCGGCTTGCGACACGGTGGCGGCCAATCCCGACTATCTCGGCCCGGCCGCGCTACAGCGGGCCTGGACGCTTTTCAACGACGATAAAGTGGCGGATCGGCAGGCCGTGCTGGAGGGCGTTTCCGGTTCGGGCGGCTGCCTCGCTTGCCATTCGCAGGGCGGCTGCACGCACTTCTGCCCCAATCAACTCGATCCCTTGAGCGCCATCGCGGGGCTGAAGCGCGCCACCGCCCGTTCATTCTGGAAAAGTGGCGCCTAGCATGCTCAATCGCGGCCTGTACATGGCGCAACGGCTGAGTGCGATGCTTATGGTGCCCCTGGTGTTGGGGCATCTGGCGGTCATGGTCTATGCCGCCCAGGGAGGGATGAGCGGCGCCGAGATTCTCGCCCGCACCCAGGGCAGCGTCGCGTGGTTCCTTTTCTACTCGGCATTCGCCGTCGCCGTCGCCGTGCATGCTGCCATCGGCCTGCGGGTGATCGTGCACGAGACCATCAAGCCCGGCCGGCTGGTGATCGAGTTCGTCACCTGGGGGGCGGGCATCCTTCTGCTGTCGCTGGGAGCGCGCGCCGTGATGGCCGTGACGATGTTGTGAATCTCAAGCCACATCGCCAGCACCCGCTCTGGCTGGCCTACATGCTGCATCGGTTGTCCGGCCTGGCGCTGGTGTTGTTTCTGCCCGTGCATCTCCATGTCCTGTCGCTGGCGCTGACCGATCCGCAACGATTCGACCACTTCCTCAGTTTTGCGCAACACCCGCTGGTCAAGCTGGCCGAGGCCGGGCTGGTGTTTCTTCTGGCGGTGCATTGCTTCGGTGGCCTGCGCCTGCTGGCGCTGGAGTTTCTGCCCTGGTCGCCGCGGCAGAAAAACCTGGCCGCCAGCGCTGTCGCCGGCGCATTCCTGATCTGTGCCACCTTCCTGCTGCGCGCGGTGTAGAGCGTGCACGCGACAGTCGACATCGAGCGCAGCGACACCGATATCCTGATCCTCGGCTCCGGCGGGGCCGGGCTGCTTGCGGCGCTGCACGCCCAGCAGGCAGCGCCGGCGGGCACCAGCATCACCCTCGCGGTCAAGGGCCTGCTCGGCAAATGCGGTTGCACGCGCATGGTGCAGGGGGGGTACAACGTCGCCCTGGGCCACGGCGATACGATCGAGCGGCACTTCATGGACACCATCAACGGTGGCAAGTGGCTGCCCGATCAGGACATGGCGTGGCGGCTTTGCGAGCAGGCGGTGATTCGCGTCCGCGAGCTGGAAAACGAGATCGGCTGCTTTTTCGATCGCAATCCCGACGGCACCCTGCACCACAAGGCCTTCGCCGGCCAGACCGCCGACCGCACCGTCCACAAGGGTGACCTGACCGGCATCGAGATCATCAATCGCCTGATGGAGCAGGTGCTGGCCCGGCCGATCCGGAAATTGCAGGAGCACCGCGCCATCGGCCTGATCCCGACCGCTGACCGCAGCGCGCTGGCGGGCGTGTTGTTCATCGACATGCGCAGCGGACGCTTCCGCTTCGTGCGCGCCAAGTGCGTGATGATGGGCACCGGCGGCGGCCCGACGATGTACAAATACCACACGCCGTCGGGCGACAAGACCATGGATGGGCTGGCCATGGCGCTGCGCCTCGGCCTGCCGTTGCGCGATATGGAAATGGTCCAGTTCCACCCCACGGGACTGCTCGCCGGCGACCATACGCGGATGACCGGAACGGTGCTCGAGGAGGGGCTGCGCGGTGCCGGTGGCCGCTTGCTCAACGCGCGCGGCGAGCGCTTCATGTTCGACTACGACCCGCATGGAGAGCGCGCCACGCGGGACGTGGTGAGCCGCGGCATCTATGCCGAGATGCGCAAGAGCGAGCGGCCCTCGCAGGTCGGCGTGTTCATTTCGATGGGGCATCTCGGCGCCGATAACGTGCGGCGAAAATTTTCCGGCATGGTCAAGCGCTGCGCGGATTCCGGCTTCGATCTGGCCGCGGGCAAGGTGGAAGTGGTGCCCACGGCGCACTACTTCATGGGCGGCGTGGTCGTCGATCCCGACACCCGCACCGGCATGCAGGGCCTCTACGTTGCCGGTGAAGACGCCGGCGGGGCACACGGAGCGAACCGGCTCGGCGGTAACGGCGTGGCCAACTCGACCGTCTTCGGCGGTATCGCCGGCGACGTGATGGCCAGGGACATCCGCCGCATGGCGACTTTCCGGGATGCGGACGAAAGCGCACTGGCCGCAGAGCTGGCGCGCGCCTGTCGGCCGTTTTCGCAAGCCGTTGCGCCGATTCTGCCGCTGCGCCACAAGCTGCAGGAGGCGATGTGGGAAGACGTCGGGGTGATGCGTACCGGCGCCGGTCTGCGGCGCGGCTGGCAGCGGATCGCCGGGATTCGCGATGAACTGCTGCAGACCGGGGTCGATGCGTCCAGTCTGGCGTTCAACCTGACCTGGCACGATTGGCTCAACATGGCCTCGCTGATCGAGGTTTCCGAGGTCATCGCCCGGGCCGGCGAGCTGCGCGAAAACTCGCGCGGCGCACATTTCCGGGAGGATTTCCCGCACAGCGGCGATCTGCAGGAATCGTATTTCACTCTGGCGCAGAAAACTGCCGGCGAGCTGACGCTGAGTCGCCAGCCGGTGCAGTTCAGCATCGTTCGCCCGGGGCAGACCATCCTGCCCGCGGGCGAGCCGGAAACCCTCGTTGCAAGCCAATAAGACCGCGCCGCGGTGTGGCTTCGGCTGCACCGGATGGCGGCGCGGCCGGGAGCTGACGTGATACCGATCGAACTTGTCCAGACCACCGCCGAGGCGCTGATGGCCAAGGCCGCCATCGAGATCCCCGAGGACTATCTGGGCGGGCTGAAGAGGGCGGCCGAGTCCGAGACCGGCGATCTGTCCACCTTTGTTCTGCACGCCATGCTGGAGAACTACGAGGCAGCCAAGGAGGACCGCTGTGCCATGTGTGGCGATACCGGCACGCCGCGCTGGTACGTGAAAATGGGCAACGAGACGCGCATCGAAGGCGGTCCCGTGGCGCTCGAAGAGGCGCTGCGCAGGGCCACGGCCAGGGCCACCAGCAGCGTGCCGCTGCGCCCCAACCGGGTGCACCCGCTGTGGCGCACCGACCACGACAACAATGTCGGCATCGGCGCGCCGGAGATCGAATACGGCTATGAACCGGGCGGCGAATGGATCGATCTGATCACCGTCCACAAGGGCGGTCTGTTCGGCACCGACTACCGGATGCTGTTCCCCTCGGACGGCATTCAGGGGATCAAGCGCTTCTACCTCGACAGCCTGATCGCCTTCGGCAAGCGCGGCCTGGCCTGCCAGCCGGCGATCATCGGCATCGGCCTCGGCGGCTGCAAGGATACCTGCATGGTGCTGGGCAAACGCGCCGCCTGCCTGCGCACGGTGGGCGACCGCAACAGCGATCCGCGCATCGCCGAGCTGGAGGAGGAATTCACCGAGCTCGGCAATTCCATCGGCATGGGCGCGATGGGTTTCGTCGGCAAAAACATGGTGATCGACACGCATATCGAGGTGGGCTACTGCCACACCGGCGGCATGCAAATGTCGGTGCATGCCTTCTGCCTGTCCTCGCGGCGCGCGGTGGCGCGCATCTATCCCGACGGGCGCGTCGAGCAGCGCACCGATCCCGACTGGTTCACGCCCTACCAGCGGCGCGAAACCGTGGGCTGGACAAGTCTTGCGGAGGCCGCCGGATGAAGCCGCGTGAAATCACCCTGTGCACGACGCCGAGCGAGGCGGACATCGCCGCGCTGCGCCTCGGCGACATCGTCTATCTGGACGGCCTGATCTACACCGCGCGCGAGGGCGTCTACATGCGCGTGCTCGAAGCTCAGGCGGAGATCCCGATGGATCTGCCGGCGCAGAGCGCGGCGAATTTCCACTGCTCGCCCGCCGCGACGATCCGCGACGACGGCAGCTTCGACATGGGCGCGGTCACCGCGACCGCCAGCTTCCGCTTTTCGAAATGGCTGCCGCAGTGGATCGCCAGGACCGGCGCCCGGCTGATCATCGGCAAGGGCGGCATGTCGTCGCGAGACTACAAAGCGTATTTCGTGGCCAACGGCGCGGTCTATCTGTCGACCGTGGGTTACGGCACCGGCGCCCTGTTGGCGCGGGGCATCGAGAGGGTCGAAGCCGTCCACTGGCGCGAGCAACTGGGGCTCGCGCAGGCGATGTGGGTGATCCGCTGCCGGCGGATGGGGCCGTTCCTGGTGGCCTCGGATCTGCGCGGGACCTGCCTTTTCGAGCGCGAGAGTGCGCGCATCGCCGAGCACTTCGAGCGCGTTTACCAGGGCACCAGACCGGCCGTTCTCAAGCGTTTCGGCGAGACCGACGACCGCAGCGACGAGCTGATCGGCTGAGTCGGGCCTGTTCAGTCGGGCCTGTTCGGCCGGGCCTGCTCAGCCGAGCTGGCCGACGGTTTGCGGTGAAAAGGTACCCACTGCGATGGCGCGCTCCATCGCCGCGGCGATCTCGCGGACCACCCGGCCCTTGGTGCTGTCGCGGCGGATCACCAGACCCAGATGTCGCGCCGGGCCGCCCTCCGTGGCCAGCGGCAGGCGTCGCAGCAGTGGTGGATTGGCGAGCTTGACGCAGGGTTCGGGGACGATCGAGACACCGAGATCGGCCAGCACCATGCTGTAGATCGCCTCCAGTCCGCCGAGCTCCATGGTGTCATCGACCTTGATCTGCCGGGCTTGCAGCCAGCGCTCGATCATCGCGCCGACCACCGCATGGCGCGAAAAGCGGATGAACGGATGGCGCTTGAGAATCGCTATCGGATCATCGCCGCGGACGCGCTGCGAGCAGATCAGAAAGAGTTCCTCATCCGCCACCGGCAGCCAGTCGAGCTCCGCCGCGAGCAGCTCCGGACGGGCCACCAGGGCGCCGTCCAGGGCATTGCGTTCGACCTGGTGGATCAGCGGAATGGACAGCCCCGGAAACAGCCCGACGCGCAATTCCGGGCAGGTCCTTTTCAGCATTGCCGCGGCCAGTGGAACCAGTCCGGTGAGGGAGGTTGGCAGCGCGCCGAGCCTGAAATCCCCCTTCAGCCCGTCATCGCCGAGCACCGATGGCACGATATCGTCATACGCGCGCACCACTTCGCGAGCCTTGACCAGCAGTGCGCGGCCGATCGGGGTCAGCACGGGGGTGCGCGTGGAACGATCGAAAATCGCCACCTGCCACTCCTCCTCCAGGGCGCGCATCTGCTGGCTGACCGCGGCATGGGTGACGAACACGGCATCCGCCGCGGCGCTGAAGGTGCCGTGATCGGCGATCGCGATCAGCGTTCTGAGTACCCGTATCGTCATCGTGGCGACTCCTCGTCCGCGGGGCTTGCCGGGGCCGTCCTGCGGCTTGCTCCAGGCCGCGCTTGCGGGCGCGTCTGCGGGCTGTCGACGGCGTTTTTCATGTAAGAAAATTCTATAAAAAGCGCAAGAAATACTAACTTTTCGTTCGTATTTCTGACAATTATCGTGTCCTGCAGGTGGCCCTGCAGGGCTGGCACCGGAACTTTTGCAACAGGCGCACCCCTCGCTGGGCACGGCCTTGCGTGCCGCGACCACGCGGGCGATAACCGG
>CBFCYW010000070.1:0-19159 GCA_965602395.1 uncultured Chromatiales bacterium | reverse complement strand
CCGGCCAGCCCATCCCACAGCAGCTTGCAGCCGGTGACGAAAAGCAGCGTGTAGCAGATGCGGTAAAAGCCATTCTGGCTGATGCGCGCGTTCAGCCATTTGCCCAGCATCACCCCGACCGGCGCCAGCGGCAGCAGCACCAACGAGGTGGCGAAGGTGCCATCGGCGAACAGGCCGAGGCCGGCGTAGGGCAGAATCTTGGCGTAGTTGATGGCGGCGAAAAAGTACACGCTGGTGGCCACGAACAGCCCGCGGTGCAATCGCAGCGGCAGCAGATAGGCGCTCAGCGGCGGCCCGCCGGCGTGCACGCTGAAGCTGGTGAAACCGCCGAGCAGACCCCACAGACTGCCGCGCAGCGCGCTCGGCTGGCGCGTCTCGGCCGGCGTGCGGCGCAGCCAGTGGTTGAGCGAAAACACCACCGCGATGCCACCGGTGATGAGGCGGATGTGGTCCTCGGTGAGGTAGCGGAAGCTCAGCGCGCCGATCAGCACGCCGCCCAGCGCCGCCGGGATCAGCACCCGCAGGTGGGTGGTATCGATGCGTCCCCGCCAGGCCCACAGCGCGGACAGATCCATCAGGCAGAGGATTGGCAGCATGATCGCCGCGGCGATGATCGGCGACACCGCCAGCGACATCAGCGGCACCGCCACCGAGCCCAGCCCGCCGCCGAAGCCGCCTTTCGAGACGCCGACGATGAGCACCGCGATGACGGCGAGGAAGTAGAACAGCGGGTCGGCGATCATGGTGGCTCCACAGCGGGTGCGCAGCATAGCGGCCAACCCCGGTAGCGGCCACATCTGCTCTCTCCGTCGATCGCTGCCGGCCGCCCTACGTCGATTCGGTCATGCTCTGCAATGACTTGTGTCACAAAGCCGGCCGCCAATCGGAGGAATATATGTGACATGGATACAGGGTGTTGGCAATGGTGCTGATACAGCCACCTGCCATCGCCGCTCTCCCGGATTCAGGTCACGTCAACGACAATCACGAAGCGAGGAGAGACCGATATGAAACGCTCGATTTACAGAATGGGCGCCGCTTTTGCAGTGGGTGCCTGCGCGCTGCTCGGCAGCGTGGCGCCCGCCAGCGCCGACGACGAGGGCGAGCTGCCCGAGTTGTGGGCAATCACCCAAGGCGGGCAATTCTACGATAACTGGGCCAAGGCGCTGTTCCAGTCGCCACCCGACGCCACACACCCGCTGTATCCGGCCGAAGGCAAGAAAAAGGGCGCCGACACCTGGCGCTGCAAGGAGTGCCACGGCTGGGACTACCGCGGCAGGGATGGGGCCTATGCCAGCGGCTCCCACTACACTGGCATCAAGGGCTTGCGCGAGATGAGCGGTGCGCCGCCGAGCGAGATCGCTGCCGTCATTCGTGGCGAGGCACACGGTTACACCCCGGCGATGATTCCCGAAAGGGCGCTGAGCAGTTTGGCGCTGTTCGTCAGCCGCGGCCAGCTGGATATGACCCGACACATCGATTACGCCACCAAGGTCGCACGCGGCAACGCCGAGCGCGGGGCGCGTTTCTACCAGACGATCTGCGCCGTTTGTCACGGCCACAACGGCAAGCAGATCAACTTCAAGGCGCCGGACGGGGTCGAGTACATCGGCACGGTGGCCAGCGCCAACCCGCAGGAGACGCTGCACAAGATCCAGAATGGCCAGCCCGGGGTGCCGATGGTTTCGCTGGGAGCGCTCAGCACCCAGGATCTCGTCGATATCCTCGCCTACACGCAGACCTTGCCGCAGGAATAGCGCGGATCGCCACCGCCCGCACGCGACAAGGCGGCGGCCCTTCAGAGACGGCGGTCCTCGGGCCGCCGTCTTTTTCATCATCGCCGGCCAGCGCGGTCAATCCAGCCAGGGCGTGCGGTAGCCGTCCTCGCGCCACAGGATGGGGAAGAAGCTCTCGTCCATCGCCAGGCTGCCGTGGCGCTTGTAGCGGCCGTAGATGGGGCCGATGTTGCGCGAGTGGAACTGCGCCTCACTGGACATGCAGTGGGCGACCAGCGAGCGCCGCGGCCGCGCGCCGCGGTTGTCGCGCGAGCCGTGCCAGGTGCGCCCGTGGTGGAACACCGCACTGCCGGCGGGGATCTCGATGGCGACGATCTCCGGCGCGGCGACGCCGGCGCGCTCGGCGGCCGGGCGCAGATCGGCGAGCGGATCTTCGGTGGCGTGGAACCGGCCGATGGGTGGCGACAGCGGCCAGCGGTGCGAGCCGCGCACGTACTCGATGGTGCCCTGATCGGCGCGCGTGTCGTCGAGACTGATCCAGCAGCTGAGCATCTCGTTGGGCACGATCCAGTGCTGGTAGCTGTCGTCCTGATGGAAGCCCAGCGGGCGCGCGCCCGGCGGTTTCCAGATCACGTTGTCCTGATTGATGCGCGCGCCGCGCCAACCGCGTAGCGTCGCTGCGGCGCGGCCGATGTCGGCGCGCAGCACCACGCTGGCCACCGTGCGATCGGCCTTCCAGCCGTTGCAGATCTGTCGCGTCACGTCGTCGCGGCCGCTGCCGGTGCGCCAGTTCCACTCGTCCGGTTGCAGGCCGGTGTCGAATTCGCCGGCAAACAACGGATCAAAGCGCGCACGGGCGCGCGCGATGGTGTCCGCGTCGAGCACCTCGTGGACGACCACAAAGCCATCGCGCTGAAAGGCGGCGATCTGGCTGGCGGTGAGTTCTATCTGCATGTCTGTCGGCCGTAAGTTGTGGTACGTGCCACTGCGGCAGCCTAGCCCCCGGGGCCGCACCGCGCCGGCGGGGAAGCGACGGGATTTGTCGGTGGCTCGACGCGGGTATACTGCCGCACCCGCACCCGAGGAGGCCACGATGGCCGCTGTCGCCAAGGCCAGACTGCGCCGCATCGCGCTCGACCGGCAGGGACTGCTGCGCGCCAGCAGCTTCGGCCGCGGCAGGCGCGCCGCGCTGCGCGCCATCGAGCACATCGGCTACGTGCAGATCGACACCATTTCCGTGGTCGAACGCGCCCATCACCACGTGCTCTGGTCGCGCGTGGCCAATTATCGCCCCGAGTTTCTCAAGCGATTAGTACGCGAGCGCGCGGTCTTTGAATACTGGTTTCACGCCGCCGCCTACCTGCCGATGCGCGACTATCGATTCGCCCTGCCGCGGATGCAGGCGATTCGCGCCGGCGAACGGCACTGGTATCGGGATCGCGACCATAAATTGATGGCTGAAATCCTCCGCCGCATCCGCGACGAAGGCCCGCTGCGCGCCCGCGATTTCGAAGACCCGCGCGTCGGCAAAGGCGAATGGTGGAGCTGGAAGCCCGCCAAACAGGCGTTGGAGCAGTTATTCATGCAGGGCGAGCTGATGGCCAGCGGCCGCGAGGGCTTCCAGAAAATCTACGACCTGCCCGAGCGGGTACTGCCGGCGGATGTGGACACTCGCATGCCGAGCACGGCCGAATACGCCGCCTATTTGATCGACACCAACCTGCGCGCCCATGGCTTCGCCAGCGCCAAAAGTTTTACTTATCTGCGCAAGGGCGGGGCGCTGCGCAGCGCGGTACGCGATGAATTGGCGCAGCGGCTGGACGCCGGGCTGCTCGTCGAAGTGCCGCTGGATGACGACGCGACCGCCTACGCCGACCCCGAACTGCTGGAGCGCCGCGCGCCGCGCAGCCGTGCCGCGGTGAAACTGCTTTCGCCTTTCGACAACGCCGTGATCCAGCGCGAACGCGGCCGCAGTGTTTTCAACTTCGATTATCAGATCGAGTGTTATGTGCCGGCGGCCAAACGCCGCTTCGGTTATTTCTGTCTGCCAATTCTGTATCGCGATCAATTGGTGGGGCGGGTGGATTGCAAGGCGCATCGCGGCGAGCGGCGGCTGGAGTTGAAATCGGTATTCGTCGAGGGTGATGTCGACGATGGCTTTGCCGGAGCTTTTGTCGAGGCTTGTCGGGCGTTTGCCGTATTTAATCGCTGTGTTGAGATCGAGTTGTCAGCGGTGCAGCCAGCCCGCTGGCGTGGGGTGCTTGATCGGGCATTGCGTTCGGGATGATTGCCTTGCAGTGTGATATTGTCCACTGAACCATCCCATCTCAGGAGTTGGACTATAATTGGAGTCAGAGTAAAATATTCTCATAATTTAATCTGACTCCAATTATTACAACCAGAAAAGTAGCCAGTGATTTAGCAATTTTCTAATAGGAAACAAAGAGGTGTTTGCCAATGAAAACGCATATTCAACGCTGTGGTTTAATGGGTTTAATTCTTTTGCTGGGACTATCGACGCCAGTGTTGGCGGCCTGGTCATCCTTTGAGTACCGAAATTCAGACGGGGAATATCGATACGGTATTAAAAATGGAAATGATGAAATTAAGCTCAATCAAAAAAGCCGTAAGAAGGCAGCTCGAACGGCTGGCAAAATGAATAAGATCGATAAAGAAGTCATGGCCACACCAGATGGGCAGGGCGACTACCGAGGTGGAGGCCCCCTCCCCAAGTAATACACGATTGATTGTATAAATACTGATAGAGATAGAATCGATGAAAAATTTTCTCATACTTTGGATAGCTGTTTTATTTGTCGCACTTGCACCGCCTTCCTTCGCCAAATGGGTCGCAAGCCAAAACCCCACGTTTATTGGCGGGTATACAGTGGAAAACACCAAAACAGGTCAGCGGCTGAGTACAAAATACAAAAACGAAAAACAAGCAAAAAAAGCCGCGAAAGTCCTAAACAAAGCCGATAAATCCGTCATGGCTGGCCCTGACGGCCAAGGGGATCACCGTGAAGGGGGCGAGCTCCCGTTTTGAATATAATTGGGGTCAGAGTAAAATATTTTTATGCTTTACTCTGACCCCAATTATTCTGTGGCAATCGGTGTGCTGTATAGAATTGTTTGCGACGCAGTCATCTGAGTAGCGTGGGGCCATCGATAGATGGCGAGTCCTGAAATCTTGATCTGGCCCCAGTCGGGTAATACATTTTATCGAGTTACGCAGGTTTCACTGGCTTCTTTTCATTTATTACTTGTTCAGGGATGGGGCCAAGAATTTCTGTTTGCAATGTAACTTCTTTTTCGTCACCGACAGATCCTATTTCTCGCTCATGATAGAGTACACCGTATTCTGAGAACTTTGAAGTATCGAGTATATATACGTAGCCCTCTTCACTATTACGGTTTGTTGCAAATCTAGTTGCGACTTCGATGCTTTTTGATGTAGAAATATATGCCGTCTTTGCTTTATTAGAATCAGATTGATGGGCAACAACAGCATTGCCTTTTGAGTTTCCGCATTCAATGCCTTCGCCGCATTGCACCCATGGGTCTCCAGCCGACCCCTCCATGTGCGACTTCGTGCCTTTAGGCAGTAACTTTCCGCCGTTCTTTTCGTCATCAATTATAGAGACGCCTCGATACAAAAACGGTGGCACGGATCTTCCTCCTCACTTATGCATTAGAAATATCGGGGTCAGATTAAAATTTTTATTTCCATCAACCCTGTGCACTCTATTCACTGCTCCAAGGTGGCAACGCCACAATCTGCCATAGCAACTTGCAACTTCTTGTCCAGCGTCAGCAAATGCGCGCCCATGCGCATAGCCAACTCCAGATAAGCGGCATCATAACTCGACAAACCATGCTGTCGCGCCAGATGCAGCGTCGCCTGCGATGCCTGCTGCGCCGTTTGCGGATCGACCCGAATATCAAAACCATCCAATACCTGCCAGAAAGCGGCGGACTGCGCCGCGGTGATCCGCCCGCGTCGCTCGCCGACCAGCAGCACATTGGACACTTCCAGTGGCCAGATCGAAGGCACCCACGCCACAGCACCCCCTGCCACGGCCTGCAGCGCGGATTCGCTGTGGTCGCAGGCTTCGTCCTCGAACAGCCAGGCCAACGCGACCGAGCAGTCCAGCACCAACGGGCTCATCGGCGCCCTGCGTCGATGGCATCGCGCAGGCTGAAATCGCCATCCGCCGCCCAGCGCAGACCGCGGCGCAGCTCGCGCAGCCGCTCGCCGGCGCTCTGACTGTCCAGCCTTGCGGCATCTTCCAGCGGCACCAGCATGGCGACGCGCTTGCCGCGACGGGTGATCAGAATCCGCTCGCCGGCGGCGACCTGATCGAGCAGTTTGGGGAGGTGGGTTTTGGCGTCGAAGGCGCCGACTTCTCGTGTAGTCATATTAATCAACCAGTCTGTTGACTGGTTGATTAAAGACCCCTGCGCCTCAGAGTTCAAGCCCCAATCCCGCTACGCATCTGTCGTGCCAAACTTTGTGATCGCTGCGCTCTGCACACCCCACGGTTCTGGTGGAAAGAGCTACCCGCTGGCCGCACCCGTCTCGACCCCTTTGGCCACTTCCACAATCAAGCGCCGAATCCAGCGGTGCGCGCTGTTGTGCTGCAGCAGCGGGCTCCAGGCCATCTTCAATTCAAACATCGGGATTGCAAACGGTGGCTGGCGGATGACCAGCTTCGGGTTGTCGCGCTGCGCCATCGCGGCCTTGGTGGGGATGGTCACCAGCAGCGATTTCTGCTCCGCCAGCAGCGCGGCGGACTGGTAGTGGCGGGTGAATACGGTGATGTGGCGCTGCTGGCCGATGCGCCGCAGCGCTTCATCCACCCAGCCGAGCCTTTTCGTGTCCTGCGGGGTCAGGCCGGTGCCGGCGCCCATGCCGGTCTTGCTTACCCAGACGTGGTTGGCCTGCAGATAGGTTTCCAGGCTGAAGTCATCGACGATGGGGTTGTCGACGCTCAGCAGGCAGGAAAAGCTGTCCTCCCAGAGGGCGGTCTGGTGGAAGGACTGGGGCATCGAATCGAAGCGGTTGATGACCAGATCCACCTGGCCGCGCTCGACTTCGAGAAAGCTCATGTCGCTGGGGGTGAGGATGTCCAGCACCACGTTCGGCGCCTCGCTGCGCAGGCGCTGCAGCAGGCCGGGGATCAGCGTGGCCTCGCCGTAGTCGCTGGTCATGATGCGAAACACGCGGCGGCTGGAGGCGGCGTCGAATGCGGCATCCGCCTCCACCACCTGCTCCAGCGTGGCCAGCGCGCTGCGGATCATCGGCTGCAGGGCGAGGGCGCGCTCGGTGGGTGCCATGCCTTCGCTGGTGCGCACCAGCAGCGGGTCGCCGAGGGTCTCGCGCAGGCGCCGCAGGCTGTTGCTCATTGCCGGCTGGGTGATGCCCAGGGCGTTGGCGGCGCGGGTCACGCTGGACTCGCGCAGCAGCACGTCGAGGTAGACGAAGAGGTTGAGGTCGATGCGGTTGGGGTTCATCGCTGTTTTAGCTGCTGGGGTGGCTGCTGGGGTGGCTGAACGGGGTAGCGGGCGTGGGCAGTGAGCGCGGGTCGATGCGGCTTGTCAATCCTTGTGGGTACAAGTCGAGAAATATGCAACATTTTTGTAAAAAATAGCAAAGATAAACGGCATTTATTTCATAAATGTTGATGTCTCCTCTAGGATGCCGTCCCAGCTCTGAATTTCGCTAGCCAAACGCTGCCGTGAGTCAGGCCCGCATCAACGAGTCAGAAAAGGATCAGCATATGTCCGCATACAGCAAAGATATCGACGCAGTCGCCAGCCTGTGCGCAGCCAACGGCGCCGCCTGGGATGCGATCAACCCTGAATACGCCGCGCGCATGCGCGCCCAGAACCGCTTCAAGACCGGTCTGGATATCGCCCGCTACACCGCCGACATCATGCGCGCCGACATGGAGCGTTATGACAACGACAGCTCGCAGTACACCCAGTCGCTGGGCTGCTGGCACGGTTTCATCGGTCAGCAGAAGCTGATCTCGATCAAAAAGCACTTCAACAGCACCGACCGCAAATACCTGTACCTGTCCGGCTGGATGGTCGCCGCGCTGCGTTCGGAGTTCGGCCCGCTGCCCGATCAGTCGATGCACGAGAAGACCTCCGTCGCCTCCCTGATCGAAGAGCTGTACACCTTCCTGCGCCAGGCCGATGCGCGCGAACTGGGCGGCCTGTTCCGCGCCGTTGACGCCGCTCGCGAAGCCGGCGACGCCGCCGCCGAGAAGGAAACTCAGGACAAGATCGACAACTTCCAGACCCACATCGTGCCGATCATCGCCGACATCGACGCCGGCTTCGGCAACGCCGAGGCGACCTACCTGCTGGCCAAGAAATTCATCGAAGCCGGCGCCTGCTGCATCCAGATCGAAAACCAGGTCTCCGACGAGAAGCAGTGCGGTCATCAGGACGGCAAGGTCACCGTCCCGCACGAGGATTTCCTCGCCAAGATCCGCGCCATCCGCTACGCCTTCCTCGAACTGGGCGTGGATAACGGCGTGATCGTCGCGCGCACCGACTCGCTCGGCGCCGGCCTGACCAAGCAGATCGCCGTGACCCGCGAGCCGGGCGATCTCGGCGACCAGTACAACAGCTTCCTCGATTGCGAAGAAGTCGCCCCTGGCGATCTCGCCAACGGCGACGTGGTGCTCAATCGCGACGGCAAACTGCTGCGTCCGAAGCGCCTGCCGTCGAATCTGTTCCAGTTCCGCAAGGGCACCGGCGAAGACCGCTGCGTGCTCGATTGCATCACTGCGCTGCAAAATGGTGCGGATCTGCTGTGGATCGAGACCGAAAAGCCACACATCGGTCAGATCGGCGGCATGGTCAATCGCATCCGCGAAGTCATTCCGTCCGCCAAGCTGGTGTACAACAACAGCCCGTCCTTCAACTGGACGCTGAACTTCCGCCAGCAGGTGTTCGATGCCTGGGCCGAAGAAGGCCGCGATGTCTCCGCCTATGACCGCGACAATCTGATGAGCGTCGATTACGACGAGTCCGAACTGGCCGCAGAGGCCGATGCGCGCATCCGCACTTTCCAGGCCGACGCCGCCCGCGAAGCCGGCATCTTCCACCACCTGATCACCCTGCCGACCTACCACACCGCCGCGCTGTCCACCGACAATCTGGCGAAAGAGTACTTCGGCGAAGCCGGCATGCTGGGCTACGTGGCGGGCGTGCAGCGTAAGGAGATCCGTCAGGGCATCGCCTGCGTCAAGCACCAGAACATGGCCGGCTCGGATATGGGCGACGACCACAAGGAATACTTCGCCGGCGAAGCCGCGCTGAAGGCCGCTGGCAAGGACAACACCATGAACCAGTTCGGCTGAGGCCGGGCCGGGTCGGATCGGCCGCGCCGGCGGCCGGCCCGACACGGATGGCTCCGCATCGCGCAACGCGGTGATCCAATGGAGCAAAAAAGCCGCGACGACCGTCGCGGCTTTTTTATTGGGATACCCTGCGTAAATTGCGCCTATTCGCCCGTTACCGCCTTGGCCGGGCTGCGCTCGCTACATTTTGCAGAGTATCCAATGCAGCGCTCGCTTGGCGAAAGCCGGGAAATTCAGAGCAGATCTTCGGGAATATTGCCGCCGTTTTCGGCCAGCCGCTGCAATACGGTTTTATGCAGCCAGATATTCATTTGCGCGGAGTCACCCATTTTATCCGCCGGGCAGTTGAGTTCAGCGGCCAATTCCTTGCGCGCGCCAAAGCTGCTGTCCAGATCCAGCAGTTTCAGCAGATCGACGATCGAGGTCTTCCAGTTCAGCTGCTGCGGATTGGCGGCGGCCATCGCTTCCAGCTTCGCGACCACATCGACTTTCGGGATGGCGACGGGGCTGGCCTCGGCTGCTTGCGTGGCGAGGGTGTCGGCTTGCGGGGCCGCTTGCGTGGCGGGGGAATCGGCTTCCGGGGGTGCTTCCGCAGCTTGACTATCGCCAATGCCGAGTTTGTTGAGAATGGCGCTGAAAAAACTCATGGCTGTACACTCCAGTGTAAAGATAAATTACTTTATTTTTCAGTCTGCTACAGACAGACACTTCGATCATAACATTTAACCGATGCAGTGAGTAGAAGCAATCGGAGTGCGGTGCGATGGCGAATTGACGCCACAGCTTCGCGGGCTTTCCGCTCTTCGTGAGCCCCTTTTCAGCCTGGTGGACGCGCTGCGAGTTTACGTTTCGCACCACACCTGAGTACCATCCGCGGCTGATTTCCACTGCGCAGGTTTACCAGCCCCATGAGCGACCAGCTCCTCGATCCCGTCGAACAGCAGTCGCTGTCCAGCTTCACCGAGAAGGCCTACCTCGACTACTCGATGTACGTCATCCTCGATCGCGCCCTGCCGCACATCGGCGATGGCCTCAAGCCGGTGCAGCGGCGGATCGTCTACGCCATGTCCGAGCTGGGCCTGTCCGCCACCAGCAAGCACAAGAAATCCGCGCGCACCGTCGGCGACGTGCTCGGCAAGTTCCACCCGCACGGCGACTCGGCCTGCTACGAGGCGATGGTGCTGATGGCGCAGCCGTTCAGCTATCGCTACCCGCTGGTGGACGGCCAGGGCAACTGGGGCTCGCCGGACGACCCCAAATCCTTCGCCGCCATGCGCTACACCGAATCGCGCCTGGCGGCCTACGCGAAGGTGCTGCTGCAGGAGCTGGGCCAGGGCACGGTGGAGTGGGTGGCGAACTTCGACGGCACGCTCAATGAGCCATCGCTGCTGCCGGCGCGGTTGCCCAACGTGCTGCTCAACGGCACCACCGGCATCGCCGTCGGCATGGCCACCGACATCCCGCCGCACAATCTGCGCGAAGTGGCCGAGGCTTGCGTTTTTCTGCTCGAAAACCCCGCCGCCGATGTCGATCAGCTGCTGGATTTCGTGCCGGGGCCGGATTTTCCCACCGAGGCCGAAATCATCACCCCGCCCGCCGAGCTGCGAAAACTCTACGAGACCGGCCACGGCTCGATCCGCGCCCGCGGCATCTACGAGTGCGAGCAGGGCGATATCGTCATCACCGCGCTGCCGCACCAGGTGTCACCGGCCAGGGTGCTGGAGCAGATCGCCGCGCAAATGCAGGCCAAAAAGCTGCCGATGGTCGAGGATCTGCGCGACGAATCCGACCACGAAAACCCGACCCGGCTGGTGATCGTGCCGCGCAGCAATCGGGTCGATGTCGAACAGCTGATGAACCACCTGTTCGCCACCACCGATCTGGAACGCAGCTATCGCGCCAACTTCAACGTGATCGGCAGCAACGGCCGCCCGCAGGTGAAAAACCTGCGCGTGATGCTCGGCGAATGGCTGGCCTTTCGCACCGACACCGTGCGCCGCCGTCTCGAATGGCGGCTGGAGAAGGTGCTCGACCGGCTGCACATCCTCGATGGCCTGCTGATCGCCTTTCTCAACATCGACGAAGTGATCGCCATCATCCGCAGCGAAGACGAGCCAAAACCGGTGCTGATGGCGCGCTTCGGCCTCTCCGACCGCCAGGCCGAAGCGGTGCTCGAACTCAAGCTGCGCCATCTCGCCAAGCTCGAAGAAATGAAAATTCGCGGCGAGCAGGCCGAGCTGGCCAAAGAGCGCGACAAGCTGCAAAAAATCCTCGCCAGCGCCAGCCAACTGCGCAAGCTGATCGTCAGCGAACTGCGCGCGGACATCGAAACCTACGGCGACGACCGCCGCTCGCCGATCGTCTCCCGCCGCGCCGCGCAGGCCCTGTCGCAAACCGATCTGGTGCCGTCCGAGCCGATCACCGTGGTGCTCTCCGAGCGCGGCTGGGTGCGCGCCGCCAAAGGCCACGACGTCGATGCCGCCGGCATGAGCTTCAAGGCCGGCGACGGCTACTGCCACGCCGCCAGCGGGCGCAGCAACCAGCAGGCGATCTTCCTCGACAGCAACGGCCGCAGCTACAGCATCCCCGCGCACACGCTGCCATCGGCGCGCGGCTTCGGCGAGCCGCTCACCGGCCGCGTCAAGACCGCCGACGGCGCCAGCTTCGTCGCAGTGATGATGGGTGATGTCGAAGATCGCTACCTGCTCTCGACCACCGCCGGCTACGGCTTCGTGGTCAAAGTGGAGGAGATGATCTCGCGCAACAAGGCCGGCAAGGCGCTGCTGACGGTGCCGGCCGGCGCCGCGATCCTGCCGCCGGTGGCGCTGCGCGAGCCGCGCGAAGACTGGGTCGCCGCCGTCACCAGCGAAGGCTATCTGCTCGCCTTCCCGGTCGCCGAGCTGCCGGAACTGGCGCGCGGCAAGGGCAACAAGATCATCGGCATCCCCGCCGCGAAGCTCAAAGCCGGCGAAGAAAACATGGCTGCGATCGCCGTCGCCGGCCCCGGCGACAACCTCAAACTGTTCTCCGGCAAGCGCCACATCGGCCTCAAACGCCGCGATCTGGAAGCCTACCTCGGCGAGCGCGGCCGCCGCGGCCGCAAGCTGCCGCGCGGCTTTCAGAGCGTGCAGGTGATGGCGCTGGGCGATGATTGAAGCTTGACACCGCGCTGGCGGCGGAGACTTGAAAATCGCTGCGTGCACCCATAGATGCAGCCGGGCAGAATCGGCTATCTACCATAAAGGGAACAACTCACGATGAAACGCATTGCCCTGTTTCTCGCCACCAACCTGGCCGTGCTGGTGGTGCTCGGCGTGGTGGCCAGATTGTTTGGTCTGGACCAGTGGCTTGTCGGTGGCCTTGGCGGCGCCGGTGGGGCCGCTGGCGGCGCGGCTGGTGGCAGTCTTGGTGGCCTCGGCGGCCTGCTGGCCTTTGCGGCGCTGTTCGGTTTCGGCGGTTCGTTCATCTCGCTGGCGATGTCCAAGATGATCGCCAAACGCTCGATGGGTGTGCAGATCATCGAGCAGCCGCGCAGCGAGAGCGAGCACTGGCTGGTGGAAACGGTGCGCCGACAGTCCGAGCAGGCCGGCATCGGCATGCCCGAGGTGGGCGTGTTCGACTCGGCGCAGCCCAATGCCTTCGCCACCGGGATGAAAAAGAACGATGCGCTGGTGGCGGTCAGCACCGGCCTGTTGCAACACATGAGCCGCGATGAGGTAGAGGCCGTGCTCGGCCACGAGGTGGCCCACGTGGCCAACGGCGATATGGTCACCATGGGCCTGATTCAGGGCGTGCTCAACACCTTCGTGATCTTCTTCGCGCGCATCGTCGGGATGCTGGTGGACAGCATGCTGCGCGGCGGCAACAACCAGCGCGGCGGCCTGGGCATGGGCTACTTCCTCAGCAGCATGGTCGCCGAGATGGTGTTCGGCATCCTCGCCAGCTTCATCGCCGCCTGGTTCAGCCGCCAGCGCGAGTTCCGCGCCGATACCGGCGGCGCCGCACTGGCCGGTCGCAGCAAGATGATCGCCGCGCTGCGAGCCTTGCAGCGGGTGCAGAACCCCGAGGGCTTGCCCGATCAGATGGCCGCGTTCGGCATCCTCGGCGGCCGCGGCAGCCTGCTGCAGAAGCTGGCCAGCACCCACCCGCCGCTGGAGGATCGCATCGCCGCGCTGCAATCGCGCGGCTGAGCCGCGCGACGGCGCGTTTCGCAGTAATGGCAGCGGGGGCTTGACATGCTTCCCGCTGGAGCCTGCAGACTGTGCGGCGCACCGATTCGCCCCCGGAAGATGACTTGAAGCGCCCCGCCGCCACACTGCTCGCCCTGCTGCTCTGCCTCGGCCTGTTGGCTGCGGCCGCGGCGGGCGTATCGGCGGCCGCGACGCCGCAGTGTCCGGCCGTCGCGGCGCTCGATGCGGGTGCGCAGGGCATCGATGGCGGCGGCGGTCGGGGCCAGCCTGGCGGCCACCGGCACGACCATCGCGGCGACGCCGATGGCGACACCGGCGGCGACTGCTGCGGCGCCAGCTGCGTGTCGCTCACCTCGACGCCGCTGCCGCCGGTGGCATCGGCATCCTTCGCCACCACCCCCCGCGCGCACCCCGCGCACCCGCGGGCGCCGCGCGAACGCCCGCTGCGCCCGCCGCGGGCCTGATCCCGACTCCGCCTCACGGTCGATCCAGCCGCCCGCGTGCGCGGGTACCTGGCCGGCACAGCTATCGATTGTCCGCCGCCGCCGATCGGCTGCGGCCCGATGATCCCCACGGGAGACAGACATGCCCATCGCTTCCACAGCATTGCGCAGACCGGTAATCGCCGGGCTGCTGCTCGTCACCGCCACCGCCACCGGTGGCGCCCTCGCCGCCGGCAGCCACAGCGGCGGCCACCGCCACGACAGCTGGGTCGAGGTGCCGGCGCAGTACGCCGGCGTGCGCGCCGCGGATTGGCAGGATGCGGCGGCTATCGCGCGCGGCGGCGAGCTCTACCGCGCCAACTGCCAGTCCTGCCACGGCGCCGAGGGGCGCGGCGACGGCCCGGCGGGTGCCGCGCTGGCGCATCCCCCGGCAGACCTCACCAACCATTTCCACATCGCCCCCGGCAACGGCGACGACTACCTCTTCTGGCGGGTCAGCGAGGGCGGCGCAGCGGAACCCTTCCGCTCGCAGCAGTCGGCGATGCCAGCCTTCAAAGGCACGCTCGACGAGGCGCAGCGCTGGGACGTGCTGATCTACGTGCACGACGCCTTCCACGGCGGCTTTGCCGAGCAGGGCGAGCATGGTCACTAGTGACGAGGAGGTATCGATGAGCGCTGTGCCGAGCAATCCCACCCGGCGTCGCCTGCTGCGCAATGCCTGCGGCATCGCCCTGGCGACCGTCGTACCCGCCCCTGTGGTCATCGCCGAAGGGGATGCCGAGCGGCTGTTGCTGGAGGCCCGCCCCGGGCGCGCGGCACTGCGCGGCCCGGCGCGTGACGCCAGCGCCAGCCAGACCGCCATCTGGGGCTACGATGGGCAGCTGCCCGGGCCGCTGCTGCGCGTCCGCCAGGGCGAGCCGCTGCGCCTGCGGCTGCGCAACGGCCTGCCGCAGGCGACCAGCGTGCACTGGCACGGCCTGCGCATCGCCAACGCCATGGACGGCGTCGCCGGGCTCACCCAGGAGGCCATCCCGCCCGGCGGGCACTTCGACTACGATCTGCTGCCGCCGGACGCCGGCAGCTACTGGTACCACCCCCACCAGCAGTCCGCCGAACAGCTGGCGCGCGGCCTCTACGGCGCGCTGGTCGTCGAGGAGCGCGAGCCGCCGGCGGTGGATCGCGACCTGCTGCTGATCCTCGACGATTGGCGGCTGGACGAGGACGGCCAGCTGGATCTGGCCAGCTTCGGCAATCTGCACGACGCCGCGCACGGCGGGCGGCTGGGCAACTGGCCCACGGTCAACGGCGTCAATACGCCCGGGTTTGCGGTGCGGGCCGGCGAACGCCTGCGCCTGCGGCTGATCAACGCCGCCAACGCGCGCATCTTCCGCGTCGATATCGAGGGGCACGAGCCAACGCTGATCGCGCTCGACGGCCAGCCGGTGGTGCCGCGCGCACTGCCGGCCGAAGGCCAGTGGCTGGCTCCCGGACAGCGCGCCGACCTGATCCTCGACTGCAGCGGCGAGCCCGCTGCGCGGGCCGCGCTGCGCACCCATCTGCGCGACGGCCCGCACGCCATGGCGACCTTCGACTACGCCGCCGGGCGGCCGCTGCGCGACGGCCCGCCGGAGACGCCGATCGCGCTGCCCGCCAATCCGCTGGCGACGCGGATCGAGCCCGACGCCGCGGTGAGTGCGGCCTTGCTGATGCAGGGCGGGGCGATGGGCAGCCTGCGCAGCGCCCGCTACCGGGGCCGCGAGCTGCCGATGCGCGAGCTGGTCGGCCAGGGCATGGTCTGGGCCTTCAACGGCGAGGCCGGCCTGCCGGAGTCGCCGCTGCTGCGCGCGCGGCGCGGGCAGACGGTGCTGATCGACATCGCCAACGACAACCGCTGGCCGCACGCCATGCACCTGCACGGCCACCACTTTCGCGTGCTGGCGCGCGACGGGCGGGCGGTCGACGAGGCCGACTGGCGCGACACCCTGCTGATGGCGCCGGGCGAGCGGGTGCAGATCGGCTTCGTCGCCGACAATCCCGGCAAGTGGGTCCTCCACTGCCACATGCTGGAGCACCAGGCGGCGGGCATGGTGACCTGGCTGGAGGTGGCCTGAGGGCCGGCATGGCCGATGCGCCTGCGGATCAGCTCGATGCGGCCAGCAGCGCGCGCAGCTCGGCGTCGCCCAGCACCAGCGGGTTGCTGCGCATGCTGCCGCCGCGGCTGGCGGCGACGATGCGTGGAAAGTCCGACTCGCCGACGGCGTAGTCGCCCAGGCGCGGGATGCGCAGCGCGCGCGTCCAGGTCTCGATGCGCGCCAGCAGTGCGGCCTGCGCGCTGGCATCGTCGAGCGTCGCATCTTCGCTCAGCAGGCGACCGATCGTGGCGTAGCCGGCCAGCGCCGGGTTGTGTGGCGCGCGCGCGCCCAGCGCAGTGAGGTTGGCGCGGGTCGCCGCCGCCAGCAGCGCGCCGCAGACCACGCCGTGCGGAATCGGGAAAAACGCCCCCAGCGGCGAGGCCAGGCCGTGCACCGCGCCGAGTCCGACCTGCGCCAGACAGATGCCGGAAATCAGCGCGGCGTAGGCCAGATCCGCCAGTTGTTCATCGGCCAATCGGGCGGCGCCGATTGGCGCCTCGGCGTCCGTCTCGGGTGAGGCGGCGGCCAGCGCCGCGATGCCGCGGCGCGCCGCGGTCAGCCCGGATTCGGCCAGTGCGTTGCACGGCGGGTTGGCGCGCAGCGAGGTGCGCGCCTCGATCAGCTGGGTCAGCGCGTCCATGGCGTTGGCGGCGAGCTGGCGCTGCGGGCAGTCGCGCAGCAGCAGTGGATCGACCAGCGCCAGTGCCGGCAGCAGCCGCGAATCGCGGAAGGATTTCTTGAAGCCGTCGGCGCCGCGTTGGGTGATCACTGCGTTTTTGGTCGCTTCGCTGCCGGTGCCGGCGGTGGTCGGCACGGCGATCAGCGGCAGCGCCGGGCCGCGGTAGATGCGGCCATCGCCGACGCCTTCCAGATAGGCGGTGATCGGCTCGCCGATGGGCAGCAGGCCGGCGACGGCCTTGGCCGCGTCCAGCGCGCTGCCGCCGCCGATGCCGATCACCAGCTCGATGCCGCTGCCGCGCTGGCGGGCGACGATGGCGTCGATCAGCGCCGGCGATGGCTCATCGGCGATGCGTTCGTGTTGCCAGTCGATGCCCGCTGCGGCTAGCCCGGCGCACAGCGGCTGCCAGTGCGGTGAGCGTTCCAGCGCGCCGGCGCCGGTGACCAGCAGTGCGCGGCGGCCGAATTCCGCCGCCAGCGTCGGTAGCTCTGCCAGCGCGCCGGCGGCGAAGCGCAGCCGCGGCAGTCGGTCGAGGGCGAAGTCCACGCCGCTCAACGGCTCGACAGGCTGCGCGACACGGCGTCGCGCCAGCCGGCCAGGCGGCGCGCGCGGCGCTCGCTGTTGGGCGTCGGCTCGAAGCGCGCCTCGCAGCGCCAGTGCTGGCCGATCTCCTCCAGCGAGTCGTAGAGGCCGATCTGCAGCGCGGCGAGCATGGCTGCGCCGAGTGCGGTGGTCTCGGTCTGCGCCGGGCGCTCCACCGGCATGTCGAGGGTGTCGGCGAGGCGCTGCACCAGCCAGTCGTTCCTGACCATGCCGCCATCGACGCGCAGCCCGGCCGGGCGCGTGCCGTCCTCGGCCATGGCGTCGAGCAGGTCTTTGGTCTGGTAGCAGACCGAGGCCAGGGTGGCGCGCACCAGCTCGGCGATGCCGCTGTCGCGGGTCAGGCCGAAGATCGCGCCGCGCGCCTCGGCATCCCAGTGCGGCGCGCCGAGGCCGGTGAAGGCCGGTACCAGGTAGACGCCGCTCTCGGTTCGCGCGCTGCGCGCCAGCGCTTCGCACTGGTCGGCCGAGTCGATCACCCCGAGGCCATCGCGCAGCCACTGGATGCTGGCCCCGGCGGAGAAGATCGCGCCCTCGATGGCGTAGGTCGTGCGCCCGTCGATGCGATAGGCAATCGTGGTCAGCAGGCGGTGCTTGCTGCGCACCGGGGTCTCGCCGGTGTTGAGCAGCACGAAGCAGCCGGTGCCGTAGGTGCTTTTGATCATCCCCGGGGCGAAGCAGGCCTGGCCGACCGCGGCGGCCTGCTGGTCGCCGGCGATGCCGGCGATGGGGATCGCCGTGCCGAACAGTTCGGGGTCGGTCTCGCCGTAGTCGGCGGCCGAGTCGCGCACCTGCGGCAGCAGCGCGGCGGGCACCTTGAACAGCTTGAGCAGATCGTCGTCCCAGCGGTTTTCGTGGATATTGAACAGCAGCGTGCGCGAGGCGTTGCTGGCGTCGGTGGCGTGCACCCGTCCGCCGGTGAGGCGCCAGAGCAGAAAGCTGTCCACCGTGCCGAAGGCCAGCTCGCCGCGCTCGGCGCGCGCGCGGGCGCCGGGGGTGTTGTCCAGCAGCCAGCCGATCTTGGTGGCAGAGAAGTAGGGATCGAGCAGCAGCCCGGTCTTGGCTGCGACCATCTCCTGCATGCCGTCGCGGCGCAGGCGCGCGCAGTGCTCGGCGGTGCGTCGGTCCTGCCAGACGATGGCGCGGCCGATCGGCTCGCCGCTGGCGCGATCCCAGATCAGCGTGGTCTCGCGCTGATTGGTGATGCCGATGGCGGCGACTTCGCCGCCCTGCGACCGGCTCGCTTCCAGTGCCGCGGTGGACACTGCCAGCGTGGTTTGCCAGATTTCTTCGGGATCGTGCTCGACCCAGCCGTCGCGGGGGAAGTGCTGGGTGAATTCGCGCTGCGCGGTGTGCAGGGCGCGGCCGTGGCGATCGAAGATCATCGCCCGGCTGCTGGTGGTGCCTTGGTCGATGGCTAGTAGCTGCTGTGCTGGTGGTTGCGCGGCGTGGCTCATCTCGTGCTCCTTTGTCCCGTGAAGCTTGTGCGTTTGTGACCGCTGATGTTCAATTCGGTAAAACTTTAACAGAACAGTTTTCGTTTGCGAAAAATCGCCCGCGCTTGGATCGAGGTCCGCTCGGCGGGTGAGCTGAGCGACGGGAAAGGAGAAAGAGGATGGCGCAGATCGTCCGCCAGCAGGAGATCGTCAAGCTGGTCAAGCGTCAGGGCTTCGCCTCGGTGGAGTCGCTGGCAGAGATGCTCGGCGTGACCGCGCAGACCATCCGCCGCGACATCAACCAGCTCAGCGACGAGGGCCTGCTCAGCCGCCACCACGGCGGCGCCTCGCTGCCGTCGAGCGCTGAAAACCTGGAGTACGACCGCCGCAAGATACTCAATCTGGCTGCCAAGCAGCGCATCGCGCAGATGGTCGCCGCGGTGATACCGGACCATGCCTCGCTGTTTATCAACCTCGGCACCACCACCGAGGAAGTCGCCAAAAAGCTTATTTCGCACAAGGGCTTGAGGGTCATTACCAATAATCTCAACGTGGCTTCGGCGATGG
>CBFCYW010000069.1:0-19393 GCA_965602395.1 uncultured Chromatiales bacterium | reverse complement strand
GTCGGGCCGCCACAGGCTGGCCCGGCGACGCCTGCTTCGCGGCGCGCCCCCCCCGGCGCGCCGCAGCTTTTCGCCCCCCGCCGCCATCGCTAGACTGGCGCCTCCGCCACGGAGACCGCCGGCATGCTCATCGTCGCCGACGAAAACATCCCACTGGTGCACGAAGCCTTCGCCGATCTCGGCGAGGTGCGCACGCTGCCCGGCCGCGATCTGCGGCGCGCCGATCTGGATGGCGCCGAGCTGCTGCTGGTGCGCTCGGTGACGCGCGTCGACAGCGCACTGCTGGCCGGCAGCGCGGTGCGCTTCGTCGCCTCGGCGACCATCGGCCGCGACCACCTCGACAGCGACTGGCTGGATGCCGCCGGCATCGGCTGGGCGACCGCGCCGGGCTGCAACGCGCGCGCGGTCGCCGAATGGGTGATCGCCGCGCTGCTGCGGATCTGCCACGCGCAGCGGCGCGACTGGCGCGAGCTGCGCTGCGCGGTGATCGGCTACGGCAACGTCGGCCGCCGCGTCGCCGAACTGCTCGGCGCACTGGCGCTGGACTGCCTGGTCTGCGATCCGCCGCTGGCCGAATCCGGTGGCGTCGCGCCGGCGGGCGGCTTCGTCGATCTCGACACCGCGCTGGACTGTGATCTGGTCAGCCTGCACACGCCGCTGAGTCGCGCCGGCCGCCACCCCACCGCGGGCATGCTCGGCGCCGCCGAACTGGCGCGCATGCGCTGCGGCAGCCTGCTGTTCAACAGTGGCCGCGGCGCGGTCATCGACGGCGCCGCCCTGCTCGCCGAGCTGCGCGCCGGACGGTTGCACGCGGCGCTCGATGTCTGGCCGGGCGAGCCGCGCCTCGATCCGGCGCTGCTGCGACGGGTCGCACTGGGCACACCGCATATCGCCGGCTACAGTTATGAGGGCCGGGTGCGCGGTACGCAGATGATCCGTGCTGCCGCCGGCGCGGCTTTTGGCGCCACCACGGATTGGCCGGGGGTGGCGGCGCTGGCAGCACCGGCGGACGCGCGGCTGGATCTGCGCGCCGTGGGGCGCGATGCAGGCGCCGATCCGACAGCCGATTCGGCGCTGCGCGCGGCCGTTGAACAGGCCTGCGATGTGGCCCGCGACGATGCCGACCTGCGCGCTGCGATCGATGCCGCGGGCGCCGATGACGCGGCCCGTGGCGCGGCTTTCGACGGCCTGCGCAGAGCCTATCGGCAGCGCCGCGAATTCCCGGCCTACGGCGTCACCGGCGCCCCTATCGCGGCGCGCGGTGCGCTGGCGGCGCTGGGTTTTTCACTGCTCGACTGAGCGACGGAACAAGCGGTGATGCGCGGCGCTCAAGGGCACGGCGCGAGTGGCCGATAGGGCCACAGAGCGTGCTCATCGCCCACTACATGGAGTCCTGTTTGGCCGCTTTCTTGCCATCTTCCTGGCCGCGTTCGCGCCCTTCGCTGAATTTTCTGCGCAGCCAGATCGCTCGCTCGATCGCGATTTGGGTGTTCGCCTGCATCGTGCTCATCGAGATCATCATTCTCATCCCCAGCACCATGCGCTTCGAGCGCGAGCGGCTCGACGAACTGATTACCGCCGAGCGCGGCAAGCTGGCGGCCGCGGTCGATGCGGCACAGAGCGGCCCGGAAACGCTCTCGCTGGAGCGGCTCCAGCGCCTGCTGGCGATCCGGGTCTACAGCCTGGGCGGCACGCTGCTCTACAGCCGCGGCGATCTGCCCGAGATTGCACTCGACAGCGCGCCCGCCAAGCCGCTGCTGCGCTACGCCAATGGCACCGCCGACGTGCTCTGGCAGTTCGAAAGCCAGGGCGCGAAGACGCTGGTTTACGCGCGGCTGGATGCCTCCCACGTGGCACCGGCGACGCGCGCTTACATCCTGCGCATCATCGGCCTGGTGGTGCTGATCTCGGCGGTGGTGACACTGGGTACGATGCTCGTCACCCACCGGCTGGTGTTGATGCCGCTGCGCCGGGTGATCAGCGCGCTGCGCGCCAATCGCGCCGAGCAGCGCCGCGAGCCGCTGCGCTGGCAGCGGCGCGACGAACTCGGCCAGCTGATCGCCGAGTACAACCGGCTGATCGAGGCCCAGCGCAACAGCGAGCGGCGCGTCACGCTCAAGCAGAAGCACCTCGAATACATGGCGCACCACGACTCGCTGACCAATCTGCCCAATCGCACCGCCTTCACCAAAACCCTGCAACGCCACTGCGTCTCCGGCCAATGCGACCGCGGCCTGCTGCTGGTGATGGCCAACCTGGACCACTTCAAGCGCCTCAACGATCTGCACGGCCGGCGCGCCGGCGACGCGGTGCTCGCCGAAGCCGGTCGGCGCATGCAGGTCTTCGCCCAGAACCACGGCGCCGGACACGGGATGGCGGCGCGGCTGGAGGGCGATGAGCTGATACTGATGCTCGCCTGTGAGCAGCGCCGCCTGGCGGTTGGCGACAGCGGACAGGCGACCGCCTGTAGCGCGCTCGTCGAACAACTGGCCCATCGGCTGCGCAGCGCCGTCGAAGAGCCCTATTACGTCGATGGCATGCGCTTCGAACCGCGCGTCTCCCTCGGCCTGGCCTTCGGCCCCGAACACGGCCGCGATGCCGAGGATCTGCTCGCCCACGTGCGCATGGCGCTGGACGAGGCCAAGCGCCGCGGCCGCGGTCGCCACTGGCTGTTCGACGACGAGGTGCGCGAGCGCACCCTGCGGCGCACGCGCATGGAGGAGGACATCAAGCGCGCGCTGGTCGAAGAGCAGTTCAGCGTCCACTACCAGCCCAAGGTGGACATCCGCACACGGCGCGTGACCGGCGTCGAGGCGCTGGTGCGCTGGGAGCATCCGCAGCGTGGTGCGGTGCCGCCGGACGCCTTCATCCCGCTGGCTGAGGAGTGTGGTCTGGTGGTGCCGCTGGGTGAGTGGGTGCTGCAACGCGCCTGTCGCGACGCCTGCCACTGGCTGCGGGCCGGCTGCGACAATATCACCGTGGCGGTGAATATCTCCGCGATGCAAATGCAGTCGCACCAGCTGTTCGACACCATCGCCGCGGCACTGGCGCAGAGCGGCCTGCCGCCACACCTGCTGGAGCTGGAGATCACCGAGAGCGCGGTGATGGAAGAGCCGGAGGAGGTGATCGCACTGCTCGATCGCTTGCGCGGCCTGGGGCTGCAGCTGGCGGTGGACGACTTCGGCACCGGCTACTCGTCACTGACCTATCTGAAACGCTTTCCGGTTCACACCCTGAAAATCGACAAGACCTTCATCGACGATGTCACCAGAGACCGCGACGATGCGGCGATCGTCGCCAGCATTCTCGAACTCGGCCGCCACTTCGGCCTCAAGGTGGTCGCCGAGGGGGTAGAGGACGCCAGTCAGCTCACTTTCCTCGCCGAGCGCGGCTGCGATATCGCCCAGGGCTACCACTTCAGCCGGGCGCTGCCGAGCGCGGCACTGCTCGATTGGGTGATCGCACGCGGCGACGGCCCCGGCGACAGCGCCCACAGCCTCGCCTGAGGCGGCCGCAGGCGTTCCGAACGGAGCGATCCGGGGATGCAGCGACGGCCCGTGGCGGGTAGACTGCGGCCCGCCGCGCGCCTGCGCCAGCGCCGCGCGGCGGCCGGCCCCGTGCCAGACAGAACCGTTCAAACCCGGCTGAACACCGCCCTGGAAATCACCATGCGAAGTGCCCCGCGCCGCGCCCTCTGCGCGCTGCTCTGCCTGATCCTCGCCGCCTGCGCCACGCCGCCACAGCCCGAACCCGATCCGCCGGCGCAGCCCGCGGCGCCGGCGCCAGAGCCGGTGCAGCCGGTGGAGCCGGAACTGGCGGTCGAGCGCGCCGAACCGGCGCTGCTCGAAGATAGCGTCGCGCCGGCACCGCAGCGCCTGCGGCTGGCCGCGGTGGGCGACATCATGCTCGGTGGCAGCATGCGCGAGTTCGTCGAGCGCAACGGCTACGACTATCCCTTCGATGGCGTTCGCGAGCTGATCCGCGCCGATCTGCTGATCGGCAATCTGGAAGGCCCGCTCACCGAGAGCGGCGCGCCGATGGTGAAGAAGAAATACCTGTTCCGCACCCCGCCATCGGTGGCTCCGGCACTGGCGCGCGCCGGCTTTCACGCCGTCAACCTGGCCAATAATCACACGCTCGATTTTGGTGCCGAGGGTCTCTACGACACCATCACCGCACTGGATGAGGCCGGGGTCGCCCACTTCGGCGCCGGCCGCGATCTGGCCGAGTCGCGCAGTGGCGCACTGCTGGAGGTGGCCGGTCAGCGGGTCGGCCTGCTCGGCTACTCGAACACCTTTCCCGAGGAGTTCTGGGCCACCGAAATCAACCCCGGCACCGCCTTTGGTCACGCCCAGCAGGTGCGCGAGGACGTCGCCCGCCTGCTCGCGCAGAGCGATCTGGTGGTGGTCTCATTTCACTGGGGCCGCGAGCGACAGACCGAACTGCGCGAGTACCAGCCGATGCTGGCGCGCACCGCCATCGACGCCGGCGCGGCACTGGTCATCGGCCACCACCCGCACGTGCTGCAAGCGGTGGAGCACTACCGCGACGGGCTGATCCTGTACAGCATGGGCAACTTCACCTTCGGTTCCTACAGCCCAGCGGCGCGCGACAGCGCGGTGGCACTGGTGGATTTCGAACACGGCCGCGCGGTGCGCCTGGAGATGGCGCCGATCGACGTGTTCAACCAGCGCGTGCTGTTCCAGCCGCAGCCGCTGCAGGGCGCCGAAGCAACGCGCGTCGCCGAGCATCTGCGCCAGCTCTCCGCGGCGCGCGGCACCGAGCTGCAGGTCCGCGACGGGCGTGCCGTGATAGAATAACGACGCCTGAATCAGTCGCCCCGGGCGACCGCCACAGGGGCGCCTCGGGGCCACCGCCCGCGATCCGGAGCACCCCCGAGTCCGCTCCCGTCGCCGCCTTCACGAGGAGGTTTCATGACTGCGATTGCCGAACTGGGCGTCGAATGGTACCCGCGCACCGCCGACGTGCTGCGCGCCAGACCAACGCTGGATGCAGCGCAACGCGACGCCCTGCGCGAACGCTGCAAGCGCCTGCTGGCCGAGCAGGATGCGGCGCTGATCGCCCACTACTACACCAGCGACGACCTGCAGCGCCTGGCTGACGAGAGCGGCGGCTACGTCTCCGACTCGCTGGACATGGCGCGCTTCGGTGCCGAATCGCCGGCTTCGACGCTGGTGGTCGCCGGGGTGCGCTTCATGGGCGAGACGGCCAAGATCCTCAGCCCGGAAAAGCGCGTGCTGATGCCCAGCACCGAGGCCACCTGCTCGCTCGACGTGGGCTGCCCGAGCGATGAATTCAGCGCCTTCTGCGACGCCCACCCGGATCGCTCGGTGGTGGTCTACGCCAACACCTCGGCGGCGGTCAAGGCGCGCGCCGACTGGGTGGTGACCTCCAGCGTCGGGCTGAAGATCGTCGAGCACCTGCACGCCCAGGGCGAGAAGATCCTCTGGGCGCCGGACAAATACCTCGGCGGCTACATCCAGCGCCAGACCGGCGCCGACATGCTGCTCTGGGATGGCGCCTGCATCGTCCACGAGGAATTCAAGGCCTACGGCCTCGACAAGCTGCGCCGCCAGCACCCGCGGGCCGGCCTGCTGGTGCACCCGGAATCGCCGCCGGAGATGGTCGCCGCCGCCGATGCGGTGGGCTCCACCTCGCAACTGATCGCCGCCGCGCAGCATCTCGACCACGACACCTTCATCGTCGCCACCGACAGCCAGATTTTCTACAAGATGCAGCAGGCCGCGCCGGGCAAGACCTTCATCGCCGCGCCCACCGCCGGCGTCGGCGCCACCTGCCGCAGCTGTGCGCACTGCCCGTGGATGGCGATGAACGACCTGCAGTCGCTGGCCGAGACGCTGGAGCGCGGCGACAACGAGATCCTCGTCGATCGCGACATCCGCGAACGCGCGCTGCTCCCACTGCAGCGGATGCTCGATTTCGCCCGCGAGCAGGGCACCGCGGTGCTCGGCGCCAGCCGCGCCTGAGGCCGTTGACCACGGCGACCATCGGTGACCAGCAGCGCTGCGGCTGGTGCCACGGCGACGACCTCTACCGCGCCTATCACGACCGCGAGTGGGGCCGCCCCAACCGCGACCCGCGGCAGCTGTTCGAAATGCTCTGCCTGGAGGGCCAGCAGGCCGGGCTGGCGTGGATCACCGTGCTGCGCAAGCGCGACACCTACCGCCGCGCCTTCTGCGACTTCGACCCCGAGCGCATCGCCCGCTTCGACGCCGCCGACGTACAGCGCCTGCTCGGCGACGCCGGCATCATCCGCCACCGCGGCAAAATCGAATCGATCATCGCCAATGCCCGCGCCTGGCTGGCGATGGCCGCCGCTGGCGAGGACCCGGTCGGGTTCCTCTGGGATACCGTCGACGGCCGCCCGCAGATCGGTGCGCGCCGCACGCTGGCCGAGGTGCCGGCGCAGACCGCAGCCTCGGCGGCGCTGAGTCGAGCGCTGAAAAAGCGCGGCTTCCGCTTCGTCGGCCCGACCACCTGCTACGCCTTCATGCAGGCCGCCGGGCTGGTCGACGACCACCTGCTCGACTGCGCCTGGCACAGCTCGCGGCGCGGCTGAAGCCTCCCGTCCACTAGCGGCGGCATGCGATACTGGCGCAACCAAAGCCGTGTGCCGCCGCCATGCCCAGCATCGAAACCGTCACAGCCGACATCACCCACCTGGCCGTGGATGCCATCGTCAACGCCGCCAATACGTCACTGCTCGGCGGCGGCGGGGTGGATGGCGCCATCCACCGCGCCGCCGGCGCCGATTTGCTCGCCGAGTGCCGCGGCCTCGGCGACTGCCCCACTGGCCAGGCGCGCATCACCGCCGGCTATCGCCTGCCGGCAAAGTATGTCATCCACACCGTCGGCCCGATCTGGTGCGGCGGTGCAAACAGCGAGGCCGAACTGCTCGCCGACTGCTACCGCAACTCGCTGGCACTGGCCGCTGAGCACGGCGTCTCCAGCATTGCCTTTCCGGCGATATCCTGCGGCTCCTACGGCTACCCGGCCGACGCCGCGGTGGCCATCGCGGTGGCCGAGGTGCGCCGTTGCGGCGCCGCGCATGCAGGCATCGAGCGGGTGATCTTCTGCAGCTTCGATGCCGCGATGCACAACCGCTATCAGCGCGCGCTGGCGGCTCACTGAGGGATGCGCAGGTACCGCAATATCGTCGTGCTCAGCGGCGCCGGCATCTCCGCCGAATCCGGCATCCAGACCTTTCGCGCCGCCGATGGCCTCTGGCACGAGCACCGCATCGAGGACGTCGCCAGCCCCGAGGGCTTCGCCCGCGACCCGGCGCTGGTGCAGGATTTCTACAATCGCCGCCGCCGGCAATTGCTGCACGACGACATCCGCCCCAACGCGGCACACGCCGCGCTGGCGCAGCTGGAGTCGGATTTCGACGGCGGCTTTCTGCTGGTCACGCAGAATATCGACGATCTGCACGAGCGCGCCGGCAGCCGCCGACTGATCCACATGCACGGCGAGCTGCTGAAGATGCGCTGCGAGGCCACCGGCCGCGTCTACCCGATCACCCGCGACATCCGCGCCGAAGACCGCTGCGACTGCTGCGGCACCCGCGCCAGCCTGCGCCCGCACGTGGTCTGGTTTGGCGAAATGCCGCTGCAGATGGACGAAATCTGCGCGGCGCTGGAAGCCTGCGACCTGTTCGTCGCCATCGGCACCTCCGGCAACGTCTACCCGGCGGCCGGCTTCGTGGCGATGGCGCGCGAGGCCGGCGCGCACACGCTGGAGTTGAACCTCGAAGCCAGCGCGGTGGGCGATGCCTTCGCCGAACACCGCCACGGCCCGGCCAGCGAAGTGGTGCCGGCCTTCGTCGAGCAGCTGCTCGACCAGCGGCCCGGCTGATGCGCGGCGCCTATCTGGAAAGCCTGAGCTGGCCCGAGGCCGAGCGCTGGCTGGCCGGCGAGCCGCTGTTGCTGCTGCCGCTGGGCGCCGCCGCCAAGGAGCACGGCCCGCACCTGCCGCTGGCCACCGACCGCATCACCGTCGACTGGCTGGCGGCGCGTCTGGTGGAGGAATTCCCGCTGCTGGTGGCGCCGACCGTCGGCTATCACCACTACCCGGCCTTTGTCGATTTCCCCGGTTCGACCAGCCTGGCCGCGGACACCGCGCGCGATCTGATCGTGCAGATCTGCACCTCGCTGGCGCGCCACGGCATGCGCCGCTGCTACGCGCTGAACAACGGCGTCTCCACCCTCGGCCCACTGCGTGCCGCGGCCGAGCGGCTGGCCGGGGATGGCGTCGAGCTGCGCTGGCTGGATCTCGGCGCGCTGCACCGCCGCTGCACTGCCGAGTTCGGCGCTCCCGAGTGGTCCGGCCACGCCGACGAGGTGGAGACCTCGCTGATGCTGCACATCGCCCCCGAATGGGTGGATATGTCCCAAGCGGTGGCCGATGGCGGCGAAGGCCCCGGCCCGCTGCGCCGCGAGCGCGGCCTGCCCGGCCTGTACGCGCCGCAGGGGGTGATCGGCGACGCGCGCCGCGCCACGGCGGAAAAGGGCGCGCGGGTGGCGGCGCTGATACTGGCGCAGATCCGCGCAGAATTGCGCGATTTCGGGCTGCCGGGCTAGCTGCCGGGCTAGCTGCCGGCCTGGCTGCCAGACTGGCTGCCGAAGGCGTCGAGAAATGCCCGCAGCGCCTGCCCGCGATGGCTGATCTGCCCTTTGCGCGCCCTGTCCAGCTCGGCCGCCGCACAGCCTTCAGCGGGCACGAAAAACAGCGGGTCGTAGCCGAATCCACCCTCGCCCTGTGGCGCGCGCAGCACGCTGCCGCGCCACACGCCCTGGGCGATCAGCGGCGCCGGGTCGGCGGCGTGACGCAGGTAGACGATCACGCAGCGAAAGCCCGCGGTGCGTTGCTCGTCCGGCGTGTCGCGCAGCGCTTCGAGCAGTTTGGCGTTGTTGTCGGCGTCGGCCGCGCCCTGGCCTGCGTAGCGCGAGGAGTGGATGCCCGGCGCGCCGTCGAGGGCGTCGACCTCCAGCCCGGAGTCGTCGGCGATCGCCGGCAGGCCGGTGTGCGCGGCGGCGTTGCGCGCCTTGATCAGCGCGTTTTCGACGAAGGTGAGGCCGTTTTCGATCGCCTCCGGCACGCCGAAGTCGGACTGCGGGAGGATCTCAATGCCGCCATCGGCGAGCAGATCGGCCAGTTCACGGACCTTGCCGGGGTTGCCGGTGGCGAGGACGATGCGGGTCATCGGGCTACTCCTTAAGTTTGCTCTGATCGCCACGGGACAGCGCTGAACACGGCGCGATGCCCGCCTCGCTGCGCGTCCCTGCGGCGACTCTTCAGTCTTGCACCAGCGCCGCGCGCTGCACTTCGATAATTTCGCCGATACCCTTTTGCGCCAGCCCGATCATCGCGTTCATTTCGTCGAGGCGGAAGGCGTGACCCTCGGCGGTGCCCTGCACCTCGATGAAGCCGCCGGCCTCGTTCATCACCACGTTCATGTCGGTCTCGGCGGTCGAATCCTCGGCGTAGTCCAGATCGAGTACCGGCTGGCCGTCGCAAATGCCCACCGAGACTGCGGCGACGCTGCCGAAAATCGGGTCGCGGCGCAGGCGTTTCTTTTTCTTCAGCCCGGCGATCGCGTCGCACAGCGCCACGTAGGCGCCGCTGATCGATGCGGTGCGGGTGCCGCCGTCGGCCTGGATGACATCGCAGTCGAGGGTGATGCTGCGTTCGCCGAGGGCATCCAGATTGACCGCGGCGCGCAGCGAGCGGCCGATCAGCCGCTGGATCTCCAGCGTCCGACCGCCCTGCTTGCCGGCACTGGCCTCGCGGCGCATGCGGCTGCCGGTGGAGCGCGGCAGCATGCCGTATTCGGCGGTCACCCAACCGCTGCCCTTGCCCTTGAGAAACGGTGGCACCCGCTCCTCGACGCTGGCGGTGCAGATCACCCGGGTGTCGCCGAATTCCACCAGCACCGAGCCCTCGGCGTGCTTGCTGTAGTGGCGCGTGATGCGCACCGGGCGCAGTTCGTCGCAGGTGCGGCCGCTGGGTCTCATGCTGTGCTCCTCAAAAGGGCGCGGATTATAGCGGCATTCTCAGCCGGCCGTCGCCGCAGCTGTTGGCGACGCGCATAGCGTGGCGCGCGGCGACGCCGCATAATGCGCCGCACACGGGCATGTCCACGGGAGTAGTACGGATGCTGAAAAGCATGACGGCCTTCGGCCGACGCGAGACCAGCGGCGACTGGGGCCAACTGATCTGGGAGCTGCGCGCGGTCAACCACCGCTATCTGGAGATCGCGCCGCGCCTCGCCGACGAGCTGCGCGCGCTGGAGCCAGCGCTGCGCGAACGGGTCGGCAAACGCCTCAAGCGCGGCAAGATCGAATGCGTGCTGCGCTTTCGGCCACAGCAGGCGGCGGCCAGCGAGCTGCAGATCGACCAGCCGCTGGCCGAAGCAGTCATCCAGGCCGCTCAGAATCTCGGCCAGAAGATGCGCGTGCACGCCCACGCCAGCCCGCTGGACATCCTCGCCTGGCCCGGCGTGGTCAGCGAGCCGGAGCGCGACCTCGGCCCGATCCGCGAAGCGGCGCTGACACTGCTCGAAGAGACCCTCGACGACCTGATCGCCAACCGCGAGCGCGAGGGTGCGCAGATTGCCCACCTGCTCACCGAGCGCTGCGACGCCATCGCCGCGATCGTCGCCGCACAGCGCGAACACCGACCCAGCGTGCTGCTGCGCCTGCGCGAGAAATGGCAGGCGCGGCTCGACGAACTCTCCGCCGAGATCGACCCGCAGCGCCTCGAACAGGAGCTGGCCTTCGCCGCACAAAAGCTTGACGTGGACGAAGAACTCGACCGCCTCGACGCCCACGTCGCCGAAGCGCGCAGCGTGCTCGAACGCCGCGAACCGGTCGGCCGGCGGCTGGATTTTCTGATGCAGGAACTCAACCGCGAAGCCAACACCCTCGGCTCCAAATCCGCCGACATCGACACCACCAACGCCTCGGTGGAGCTGAAGGTGCTGATCGAGCAGATGCGCGAGCAGGTGCAAAACATTGAGTGACTCGCCGCACGCCGGGCCGAGCAAAACGCCCCGCGAGCGCATCGAGCCGGACCCGGCCGAGATGCGCCGCGCGAGCATCCTCGGCAATCGTCTGCACAGCCTGATCATCGGCGTGCCGGTGCTGGTGGTGCTGATTGCCATCGGCGTGTACCTGCAGCGCAGCGACAGCGAGGCGCACTCACCGCTGTTGCTGGAATCCAGCGTGCACCTCACCGGCAGCTTCCAGGGCAGCAGCGGCACTGAGCGCGAGCGCTACCTGTGGCTGATCGACGCCGACGGCCGCCGGCGCGGGCTGCGCCTGCACGCCCGACAGGAGAGAAATCTTGCCGAATTGGCCCGCGGCGCGGCCTTGGAGCTCGACGCCGCGCCGCGCGCCGAGGGCGATGCCCTGTGGCTGGTGCGCCTGGCGCACGACGGGCAAACGCTCATCCAGCCGGAGTAGAAAGCGCATGTTGATTCGCTGCGCCGAAGACGACGATCTCGACGCCATCGTCGAGCTGCTGGAGGCTTGCGGCCTGCCCAGCGACGATGTCGGCGAAAGCCCCATCGACTTCCTGCTCGCCGTGGATGGCGGCCAGCTGGCCGCGGTGGCCGGGCTGGAGCGCTGCGCCGATGTGGCACTGCTGCGCTCGGTGGCGGTGGCCGCCGACGCCCGCGGGCTGGCGCTGGCGCGGCGCCTGTGCAGCGGGCTGCTGGAAGATGCCGACGCCGCCGGCTGCCGCGCGGTCTACCTGCTGACGCTGGACGCCGCGGACTATTTCACCCCGCTCGGCTTCACCGCGGTGGCTCGCGAGACGCTACCGCAGGCGATCCGCGACAGCGCTGAGTTCAGTCGATTGTGCCCGCAGCAGGCACTGGTGATGCGCCGCGGCGGATGAGCCGCGGCGGGCTGCCCGGCGGCGGTTGCGGAACGCGCCGTCAGCGGCGCCTGCGAAGTTGCGTGCACAGCCGGCCGATTCGCATCGACAGCCAGTGGCAAAGAAGCAGATGCAGGCCGAGAACCCCCAGCAGCGACCAGCTTTGCGCCGAATCCAGTGCGGCGGCGGCGGCCGGGTCGAAGCCGAACAGATCGAACAGTAATCCCGGGTAGCTGACCCAGAACAGCGGCAGTGTTAACAGCAGGGCTGCGCCGCGGGTGTCGAGCTGATCGAGCAGCCGCGATGCGCCGCCTGCGACAGCGGCCACGCCGCCGGATTCGAACGCTGAACGCCCGACGCGGTGGCGTGATTCGCGCTGCCGAATCCCGCCGGGTGGAGGGGTCATCGCCCTGTCTCCCTTGAGTTATCGTGCCCCCGGAGGGGCGCCGTCGCCGATCCCCGGTCTGTTGTTTCGCCGCTCGCGGCGGCATTTGTCGCCGGGGTATGTGGCGACCCATGCTAGGTGGGCGCATCGTGGCGAGACTGTGTGCGCTGTCGCAATTTTTGTCCGCCGCCCGCTTACCGGCCGCTGAGCGTCGGCGTGACAGCCCCGGTGGCGCTGCGCATACTGTGGCGACAAGCCCAGCGGCACCCATTGCGCAGGAGTAGCCATGCCCGGCCGCCAGCCCGACGGCCCCGCGCAACGCGGCGGCGATGAGAGTGACGCCGCCCACGACCGCCAGTTCGTCACCGCACTGGCCCGCGGACTGGAGATTCTGCGCTGTTTCCGCCCCGGCCGGCGGCTGCTCGGCAACGGCGAGCTGGCCGCGCGCACCGGCCTGCCCAGACCCACCGTATCGCGCCTGACCCACACCCTGACCCGCCTCGGCTATCTGCGCCACCTGCCCGCGCAGGGCAAGTACGAGCTGGATCACGCAGTGCTGTCGCTGGGCTATGCGGTACTCGCCAACCTGCCGATCCGCCACCTCGCGCGGCCGCTGATGCAGGATCTGGCCGACTACGCCAACTGCTCGGTGTCGCTGGCCGCCCGCGACCGGCTGGAGATGATCTATCTGGAGAGCTGCCGCAGCCGCTCGACGGTGAGCCTGCGACTCGACGCCGGGCTGCACATGCCGATGCTCAGCACCTCCATCGGCCGCGCCTTTCTGGCCGCGCTGCCGGAGGCCGAGCGCGACTACTTCCACCGCCAGCTGCGCGAGCGCGACCCGGCCGAGTGGCAGCGCCAGCAGCCGGCGCTGGCGCAGTCGCTGCTCGACTACCACGAGCGCGGCTACTGTCTGTCGCTGGGGGATTGGAAGCGCAATGTGCACGGCGTCGCCGCGCCGCTGCTGCTGCCGGATGCTTCGGACGTGCTGGTGGTGACCGTCTCCGGCCCGGCCTTTTCGCTGCGCCGCCGGCAGCTGGTGGAGGACATTGGCCCGCGCCTGCTGTACCTGGTGCGCCATCTGCAGGAGGAGGCGCAGCGTGAGCTGCACCGCGAAGCCGGGCCGGCATGGCTGTTGCCGGACCCGCAGCGGGAGCCGCGTTGACTGGTGTCGAGGTGGGGTGTGGTCCGCCGGGGGCGTCGCTGCGGGCCACGGCCGCCGAGGTGCTAGCTGCTGCCGGCCTCGGCGAGCACGTACTCGCGGTACTTGTCGAGCACGCGGCGCACGTACTTCTGCGTCTCGCGATAGGGCGGCACGCCGCCGTGGCGCTCGACCGCGCCGGGGCCGGCGTTGTATGCCGCCAGCGCCAGCTTGTCGCTGTGCTGAAAGCGGCGCAACAGACCGGCGAAGTACTCGACGCCGCCGCGGATGTTGTCGTCGTAGTCAAAGGCGTCGCTGACGCCGAGCAACTCGGCAGTGGTCGGCATCAGCTGCATCAGGCCGCGCGCGCCGGCCGAGGAGATGGCGTGCTGATCGAAGCAGGATTCCACCGAGATGATCGCCTTCACCAGATGCGGGCTGACGCCGTAGCGATCCGCGTAGCGGCGGATGGCCTGTTCGTAGCGGCCCTCGCGGGCGCGGGTGCGGCGGGTGCCGGTGCAGGAGACGCTGGCGGTGGGTCGGCCGACGATGCCGACCAGCTTGTACTCGCCGCGGCGCGTGCTGCTGGGGTGGGTGTTGGTGTACCAGGTGGTGCCGTCGCTCTCTACGTAGACGTAGGTGTTGCCGGCACCGACCAGTGCCGGGGCGAGGCCGAGCAGAGCGGCGAGTAGCCAACGGCACAGTGATCGAAACAGGCTGTGGCGCGCGCGGCACCGCAAACGGTGTTTGGGCATGCTAGTCCTCTCCTTGCCGTGGCGGGCCTTGCCAGCGCAGGGCATAGTCATCCGGTGCCAGTCGTGGCGGCGCGCGACGTTCACCGCGCGCGGTGCCCAGATGCAGGAAACCGACGATGCGGTCTTTATCGGCCAGGCCCAGAGAACGCTTTACCACCGGTGACTGGGCCTTGTCACCGGTGACCCAGATACTGGCGTAACCCAATGCCTGGGCGGCGATTTGTACATGCTCCGCCGCACAGCCAGCGGAGACTATCTGTTCCCACTCCGGCACCTTGGGATGATCCGGAGTAATTTCAGCGGCGACCACGATCAGCATCGGCGAGCACATCGCCTTGTCGCGCTGACGGGACAGCAGCCCCTCATCGGCATCCGGCTGAGCGGCGACGCAGGCCGCGACGAACACATCGCCCAGTGCTTGCAGCCCGTCACCCTCGATGATGATCAGCCGCCAGGGGCGCAGCGCGCCGTGATCCGGGGCACTGGCGGCAGCGCGCAGAATGACCTGCAAGTCATCACCGGCCGGCGCTGGTGCCCCGATGAGGCGCGCCGGCGTCGAAGCCCGGTTGTGCAAGGCGTCGATGGCATCCATGATCGTTGAAAGTCTCTGCAGACCGCCGAATTGGCGGGCAATATTACTGGCTGTCCCCGTCGGCTCACAGTGCGCACCAACGGTTCTGTGCAGCGCAGCACGAGTTGATGGCGCTTCGTCAAAGGCTTGACATGCCGTCTATTGTAGGAAAATTTTCAAAGGCTTGTAATTGCATGAACGACATAGATTATCGCGTCGAGGTGCATCGGCCGGGCGCACATGTTTTCCGCGTCCAGCTGCGCGTGGCGCATCCGGCCGCAGCCGGCCAGATTTTCAGCCTGCCGGCGTGGATTCCCGGCAGCTACATGATCCGCGACTTCGCCCGCCACATCATCGCTCTGCGCGCCCACTGCCGCGGCGCCCCGGTGTCGCTGCAAAAGCTCGACAAGCAGCGCTGGCGCGCGCCGCCGGTGGACGGCCCGCTGAGTCTCGAATACGAAGTCTACGCCTGGGATCTGTCGGTGCGCGCCGCACATCTGGACACCACCCACGGCTTCTTCAACGGCAGCAGCCTGCTGCTGTGCGTCGAAGGCAGCGAGCAGCTCCCCCAGCGATTGCACATCGCCCGCCCGGCACTGGCGGTCTGCGAGGGCTGGCAGGTCGCCACGGCGATGCCCGCGCTGCAGATCGACGACGACGGCTTCGGCGACTACCGCGCCGCCGACTACAGCGAGCTGATCGACCACCCGGTGGAGATGGGTCGCTTCGAGCGCCACCACTTCGAAGCCTGCGGCGTACCCCACGAGCTGGTGCTCACCGGCACCTTCCGCAGCGACGGCGCGCGAATCTGCCGCGACCTGACGCGCATCTGCGAGCAGCACATCCGCTTTTTCGGCGAACCCGCGCCGATGGATCGCTACGTCTTTCTGGTGATGGTGGTCGGCGACGGCTACGGCGGCCTCGAACACCGCGCCTCGACCAGCCTGCTGGTGTCCCGCGACAGCCTGCCGGCACCCGGCGACAGCGGCATCTCCGACGCCTATCTCGAATTCCTCGGCCTGTGCAGCCACGAGTACTTCCACACCTGGAACGTCAAGCGCATCAAACCGGCGGCCTTCATCCCCGAACGCCTCGACCGCGAGGTCCACAGCGAGCTGCTGTGGGCCTTCGAGGGCATCACCTCCTACTACGACGACCTCGCCCTGGTGCGCTGCGGGCTGATCTCCGAACAGCGCTATCTGGAGCTGCTCGGGCGCACCGCGACGCGCGTGCAGCGCGGCGCCGGGCGGCTCAAGCAGAGCATTGCCGAATCCAGCTTCGACGCCTGGACCAAATTCTACAAGCAGGATGAGAACGCCCCCAACGCCATCGTCAGCTACTACACCAAGGGCGCGCTGGCCGCACTGGTGCTGGATCTGACCATCCGCCGCGACAGCGCTGGCGAATACAGCCTCGACGACCTCATGCGCGCCCTCTGGGAGCGCCACGGCAAGACCGGCAAAGGCGTCGCCGAGCGCGGCGTGCAGGCGCTGGCGACGCAGATCACCGGGCTGGATCTGGACGACTTCTTCGCCGCGGCCGTGCACGGCACCACCGAGCTGCCGCTGGAATCGCTGCTCGCCGAATTCGGCGTCGCCCTCGGCTGGCGCGCCGCCACCTCGCAGGAAGACCGCGGCGGCAGCGGCGACCTCGGCGCCACCCCGCCGCTGTGGCTCGGCGCGCGCCTGCAGCCGGCGGACGGCTGCGCGCGCATCAGCCACGTCTTCGACGACGGCCCGGCGCAGCGCGCCGGACTGGCCGCCGGCGACCTGCTGCTGGCCGCCGACGGCCTGCGCATCACCCCGCAGAAGTTGCCCGCGCTGCTGCGCCGCTACGCCGAGGGCGAGCGGCTGGCGCTGCACGTCTTCCGCCGCGACGAGCTGATGGCCTTCGCCGTCGAGCTGCAGCGCGCGCCGCGCGACAGCTGCGTACTCACCGCACTGCCCGAAGAGGCCGGACTGCGCCGTGACTGGCTCGGCGGCGGCAGCGCGGAAGCGAACCCGACAGAGGAGGCATCGGTGTGAAACTCGACCAACGCGACATCCGCGCCGCACTCGACGCGGCCAGCCCCGTCCACGGCCCGGCCTGCCGGCTGGCGCTGCTCGACGAGGTCGATTCCACCAATCGCTGGCTGCAACAGAACGCCTGCGCCGATGTCGAGCCGACGAGCGAAGCGGAGCGCGGCGACGGCCCGATCGCCCACGTGCCCGGCGGCTGCGGCCCCTGCGCCTGCATCGCCGAGCGGCAGAGCGCCGGGCGCGGCCGCCGCGGTCGCGACTGGCTGTCCGGCGACGATGGCCTGACCCTCTCCGTATCGCGCCACTTCGCCCGCTCGCCGCTGCAACTGGGCGGCCTGTCGCTGGCCGTCGGCGTGGCGCTGGCGGCGGCGCTGGAGCAGCTCGGCGCCGGCCGGCTGGCGCTGAAATGGCCCAACGATCTGCTCTGGCAGGAGCGCAAGCTCGGCGGCATCCTGATCGAGCTGGTCGGCGCCCGACAGGACGACTGCAGCGCCATCACCGGGGTCGGCATCAACTACCGGCACAGCCCGCAACTGGAGCAGCCGGTGGCCAGCCTCGCCGAGGCTTTCGACGGCCCGCCGCCGCCGCGCTCGCAGCTCGCCGGGCAGCTGATCGGCGCGCTGCTCGACGCCTTCGCACGCTTCGAGGCCGAAGGCTTCGCACCATTTCGCGATGCCTGGGCGGCGCGCGACCTGTTCGCCGGCCGCGAAGTCAACGTGCAAGCCGGCCATGAGTGGCGCGCCGGGCGCGCCCTCGGCGTCGCCGGGGATGGCGCTCTGCGCATCGAAATCGATGGCCGCGAAGAGCGCTTCAACGCCGGCGAGGTCAGCCTGCGACTGGCACCATGAGCGACGCCGCGCTGCTCATCGACATCGGCAATACGCGCATCAAATCCGCGCTGTGGCGCCGTGGTGCGCTCGCCGCAGCATCCTCGCTGGCCTGGCGCGAAGCGCCGCCGGAGGTGCTTTTCGAGCGCCTCTGGGGCGACGACCGGGCAGATTGCCGGCCGCGCCGCGCGCTGTGCTGCAACGTCGCTGCGGCAGCGCTCGGCGAGGCGCTGGCGCGCTGGTGCCGGCAGCGCTGGGATATCGACGTCGAATTCTTCACCTCGGCCGCAGAATTCGATGGCCTGCGCTGCGCCTACGCCGAGCCGGCGCATCTGGGCGACGACCGCTGGCTGGCGCTGATCGGCGCCCGCGCCAGCCACGGCGAGCCGCTGTGCGTGATCGACTGCGGCACCGCCACCACCTTCGATCTGCTCGGCCGCGACGGCCGCCACCTCGGCGGCGCCATCCTGCCCGGCGTGCGCACCATGCGCGCCGCGCTGGCCAGCAACACCACCCTGCCCGAGGCCGGCGGCGCGCCGCAGCCGTTCTCCGCGGACACCGTGCCGGCCATCGCCGGCGGCACCGCCTACGCCCTGGCCGGCGCCATCGAACGGCTCAGCGAAGAAGCTCGACTGCGCCTCGGCGAGGTGCCGCAACACGTGCTCTGCGGCGGCGAGGCCGCTATGCTGACGCCCCTGTTGCGGATCGACGCGATCCAGCACCCGCAGCTGGTGCTGACGGGGCTGGCGGTGGCGGCGAGGTTGATTTGAAGTACCTGTTTTTCATTCTGCTGCTGCTCAACGGCCTGTTCTGGCTATGGCAGAGCTACGTCTACACCCCGCCGATGCAAACGCGCACGGCGGTGCCGCGCGGTGCCGAACAGCTGGTGCTGCTGGCTGAGCGCAGCGACGACGGCGCGCAGAGCCCGGCACAGCCCGGCGGGGATCGGGACAGCGCGACCAGCGCGCAGCCGCCGGCGCAGCAGGCCGAAGCAGCGACGGGCACAGCGAGCGGATCGCAAGCCGGGCCGCCGGCTGAATCGAGACCCGACCCGCAGGCCGACCCCGAACCGGCGCAGCGAAACCCAGCGCCGGCCGCGGTGGCGCGCTGCTACACCATCGGCCCGTTCCGCGAGATCGACGCCATCGCCAACGCGCGGCGGCGGCTGGCCGATCTCGGCATCACCAGCGGCCAGCGGGTGCGCAGCGAGCGCGAATTCTTCGGCTACAGCGTCTACCTGCCGCCGCGCGCCAGCCGCGAAGACGCCCGCGCGCTGACCCGCGAACTGCGCGCCCGCGGCATCACCGACTACTACATCATGAGTGATCGCGAGCTGCGCAACGCCGTCTCGCTCGGCCTGTTCCGCGAGCGCCGCCACGCCGAGCGGCTGCACCGCAAAGTCACCGCGCTGGGCTTCTCGCCGCGCCTGGAGCCGCGCTACCGCGAGCGCGAACTGCGCTGGCTGGACTACCGCGACGACCGCGGCCGCATCGGCGCCGCACTGCTGCGCGAGATATCCCCGCAGGGCGAGCTGCAACGCCTCGACCGCGACTGCTGATCAGCAAACCATCGGCCCATCGGCACCCGTCACACCGCGCCCGCCCGCTGCACCATTGCGCCGCACAACGGCCAGCGCCTACAATTTCGCCGCGCTGCGCAGCTGCCGAACCCCGGCCGCAACGCGCAGCGCCCTCGCACAGCGCTGGCGTAGCTCAGTTGGTAGAGCGGCTGATTTGTAATCAGCAGGTCGCGGGTTCGACTCCTGTCGCCAGCTCCA
>CBFCYW010000068.1:0-19976 GCA_965602395.1 uncultured Chromatiales bacterium | reverse complement strand
CCCGCCGCTGGGCTGTGGCTGATCGCGCACTTATCAGGCATGGGCTGCCCGCACCGCAGTGGCGCGCACGCCCATCACCATCGCGTTCACCAGCACGGCGATGCCGACCAGAATCAGCCCCAGCCCCAGCGCCAGCGGCAGATCGCCGCGGGAGGTCTCCAGCGCGATGGCGGTGGTCATCACCCGGGTGACGTGATCGATATTGCCGCCGACGATAATCACCGCGCCGACCTCGGCGATGGCGCGGCCAAAGCCGGCCAGCATCGCGGTGAGCAGGCTGTAGCGCGCATCCCACAGCAGCGTGCCGATCTGCCGCAGCGGGCCGACGCCGAGCACGCGCAGCTGCTCGTCGTACTCGGCGTGCAGATCGGCCACCGTCTGCCGCACCAGCGCGGCGATGATCGGCGTCACCAGTATCGATTGGGCGATGATCATCGCCGTCGGCGTGTACAGCAGACCGAGCACACCCAGCGGACCGCTGCGCGACAGGGTGAGGTAGACCAGCAGGCCGACCACCACTGGCGGCAGGCCCATCAGCGCGTTGAGCAGCACGCTGATCGCACCGCGGCCGGGGAAGCGCGACACCGCCAGCAGCGCGCCCAGCGGCAGGCCGACCAGCGCGGAGAGCAGCACCGCGCTGAAGCTGACCTGCAGCGACAGGGCGACGATTTCCAGCAGCTCGGCGTCCAGCGTGGTGAGCAGGCGAAAGGCTTCGGCAAAGGCAGCGGTGAAATCCTGCACGGCGTGGCTCGCGTGATCGAACAGAGCAGAAACTACGCGACTTTATGCAGCCTTTTCAATTCAAAGCGAAGAAAATAATCAGACGCAGAAATATGCGCATATCTGCAACCAGATTCAGCCGATCATTTGCTCAGGGGTACTGCAGCCGCGGCCGCTGCGGCGGCAGCGGCGCGATGCCGCAGCCAACCTGCAAAGCGCCAAAGGGATTGCTCACCGCGACCAGCCAGGCATCGCCGCCGCGCAGGCGCTCGACAGTTGCCGGGTCGCGGCCCAAAAAGCCCTGCGCCAGGCCGCCGAGCAACGGCCCCGATGGCGCAGCACCGGCGGCGATGATCTCGGCAAAAGCGGCGTGGCGCGGCGTTCCCGGCGGGTAGATGGCAAAGCCGCTGCCGTCCCAATCCTCGCCCGGCGCCTGCAATTGCAGGCTCATCGCCAGCAGGCCCACCGCCAGCAACTGCAGCAGTGCCAGCAGACCCAGACCGAACAGATGCGGGTGGCGCAGTTTCATCGCCATCGATACCCAGGGCGTGGCGAGCGGCACGATAAAAAGCGCCTGCCTGTCCTGACCCTAAGCCGCTCAGGCTCGGCAAGTACGCCGCGCGCGGTTATTCTCGGCGGCACAGACGAGCTGTGACGCGCATCGATGCGTCTCGCCGCCGCAACGCAGAAACTGCTCACCACACCCAACCGATGAGAGAGCCAATGACCATCGCAAAGTCCGTCGCCAAACCCATCGCCGGCGCCGCCGGCCTGCTCGCCACGATTGTGCTGCTGGCCACCAGCCCGCTGCACGCCGATTGGAGCCGCGCTGAGCTGCCGCTGGCCGAGCCAACCACTGTCGAGGTCTACCGCAGCGCCAGCTGCGGCTGCTGCAAGAAGTGGATCGAGCACCTGCGCAGCCACGGCTTCACCATCGAAGACCACACCACCGAGCAGATGGCGAGCATCAAGGCCGAGGCCGGCGTGCCGCAACAGCTCGCCTCCTGCCACACGGCGAAGGTCGGCGGCTACGTCATCGAAGGCCACGTGCCGGCCGACGATATCAAACGCCTGCTGGCGGCGAAGCCGGACATCGACGGCCTCAGCGTGCCCGGCATGCCGGTCGGCTCGCCGGGCATGGAACAGGGTGCGCACAAGCAGGATTTCGGCGTACTCGGCTTCAAGCGCGACGGCAGCTACGGGCTGTTCAACGTGCATAGCGACTACTGAGCCCAACCCCGCGAGCGGCGGGCTGGCGCATCCCCCGGCAGCGCCGTCAGCATGGTTGTGAATAGCTTGGCACATGGCGGTTCTCCGGCCGCCGGCGCGCGCGACGGGAGCGGCCATCCAGTGGGCTTCGATGACTGTAGCGCGCATCGTCGCCGGCTGTCGCGCGGCGCGCTCAGCGGATGCGCTCAGCGGCGGCCGATCGCGTATTCGGCGGCGGGCAGCGGCAGTGGCTCACCGCACAACTGCGCGGCGAGCAGATCGGCGGCGCCGGCGGCCAGTGTCCAGCCGAGCATGCCGTGGCCGGCATTGATCCAGACAGCGCCACCGAGATGGCCGATCAGCGGTCGGCCGTGTGGCGTCAGCGGGCGCACCCCGGCCCAGGGTTCGATCTGCGTCGCGGCGTAGTCGGCGGCCGCCGGCAGGCGCGCGGCGGCGGTGCGCAGCAGCGCGTCGATGCGCGCCTCATCGGGCTGCGCATCGCTGCGCCCCAGCTCGGCGACACCAGCGATGCGCAAGCGTTCGCCAAGGCGGCAAAAGACCAGCTTGTTGTCGCTGTCGGTGAGGCCCACCTGCGGCGCGCCCGGCAGCGCCGGCAGGCTCAAACTGTAACCCTGCATCGGCTGGATCGGCAGCCGCCGGACGCCGCCCGCGGCGCTGCACCGCAGCAGCGCCGCAGTCTGGGGTCCGGCGCAGATGACCAGCGCGTCGGCGGCGAACTCGCGGCCATCGGCACAGCGCGCCAGCGGCCGCCCGCCGCTGTGCTCGATGGCCACTACGGCAGTGCCGGTTTGCAGGCGAACCCCGGCGTCGCGGCAGCGCGCGGCGAGCTGCTCGGTGAAAGTGCGCGCATCGCCGACCGCCTCCTGCGGCGCCCAGATACCGCCGGCGCCGATGTCGCCAGCCTCGCCAGCGGCGCCGCGCCAGTCATCCAGCGCGGGCTCGACGCGCCGGCAGGCGGCGGCGTCGAGACACTCTTCGCGCACGCCCAGCTCCGCTTTCAGCCGACTGCGCGCGGCGGCGCGGGCCAATGCGTCCGCCGTGGCAAACAGGCGCAGCTTGCCGCACTGGCGGTAGTCGAAGGACAGCCCCAGCTCTGCCTGCCAGCCCTGCAGCACGCGCCGCGAGTGCAGCCCCAGGCGCAGCATGGCGAGCAGGTTGGCGCGCTCGCGCGCCGGCGTGCAGTGGCGCAGAAAGCGCAGCAGCCAAACCGCGAAGGCCGGGTCGGCGCGCAACCCGGCGGCGAGCCGCAGGCGGAAGGCGGGATCACCGCCGAGCAGCAGCCGCGGCAGCTGGCGCAGCATCGCCGGCGAGGCCAGCGGGTCGGTGTAACTCCACGACAACTGGCCGCCGTTGGCGTGGCTGGCGCCGCTGGCGATCTGCTGCGTGGCTTCCAGCAGGGTCACTCGCAGGCCGCGCCGCCGCAGCGCCCACGCGCTGCTGACGCCGACCACGCCGGCGCCGATCAGCAGCGCCTGCATGCGCCGGCGCGGCTGGCGGTTTGCAGCGGGTAGCCTGTTGCGATCAGAAGCGACATGGGTGCCTCGCCGGAGCGCGCATCGCGCGGCAGTGCAGCAAAGTTCGCGGGCACAAAAAAACCAGCCGCTGGGGCTGGTTTTCCCGAAAGCTATGGTAGGCGCGATTGGATTCGAACCAACGACCCCCACCATGTCAAGGTGGTGCTCTAACCAACTGAGCTACGCGCCTGTCGAGGGCGCGGACTATAGCCACAGCCCGGGGACAGGTCAATACCCGCGCCGTGGCCGGCTCCCGCGCCCGCCGCCCGGACCAGCGACGACCAGCGACACCGGCGCCGGTGGGCGGCCTGCGCACAGGCGCCGTTGCGCCGGCGCGAGATCGCCGCCAACATGTAGCGACTGCCCGTTCTGCCCCCGCCGGAGGAAGCTGCGATGTCCGACCCGATCCGCCTGTTCAGCGCCGCCCGCTGCCCCTACGCGCAGCGCACCCGCATCCTGCTCGGCGAGAAGGCGCTGGCGTTTGAGCTGCACGAGGTCGATCTCGACGCCCCGGACGCGGAGTTTCTCGCCGCATCGCCATACGGCAAGGTGCCCTACCTGGCCCATGAGCAGGCGCGTATCTGGGAGTCGGCGGTGATCAACGAATATCTCAACGAGCGCTTCCCGGCGCCGCCAATGATGCCCGCCGATCCGGCGCGGCGCGCCTGGTTGCGCGACTGGATCGACCACGCCAACAGCGAAATGGCGCCACGCTTCTACAAACTCCTCAGCGCGCAGGGGGCCGACCGGCAGCGGCGCGCCCGCGCCGCCCTCAGCGAGGCGCTGGAGTTCATCGAAGAGGTCGCGCTGGCCTCGCCGATGGCTGGTCTGTACCTGCTCGGCGATCAGCCGACGCTGGCCGACATCGCCTATTATCCTTTCTTTGAGCGCCTGCCGGCGGTGGCCGAGCACCGCGCTTTTGAGTGGCCGGAAAAGTGCGTGCGCCTCGATGCCTGGCAGGCGCGCATGGCGATTCGCCCGGCGGTCGCAGCCACCGCCAGACCCGCCAGCTACCACGTGCAGAACTACGCGCGTTACGCCAGTGGCGATGTGGATCCGGCCAAATCGCTGTCGACCAGAGACCACTGAACTTGTCGCCGCGGGGCCACCTGCTAACATTGCCCTCAGCGGCACCGCCCGACGCCGGCGCTGCCGCACCGACTCCTGCTTTTCTGGATACCGCCGTGAAAACTGCCTCCCCCATGTTTTTCGCTGCCGCTTTGGCCATCATCCTCATGCTGCCCATCGCGGCCACCGCCGATACCCTGCAACTGCCGAGGTACGGCGACGGCGACGCCGCGATCCCCTGGCGCGGAATGTCGATGAGCGCCGTGGAGCGTCGCTTCGGCAGCCCGCAACGCAAGCTGCCAGCAGTCGGCGAGCCGCCCATCACACGCTGGGTCTACGGTGACTACAAGGTGTTCTTCGAGCACCAGTTCGTGATCCACTCGGTGCGCACGAGAACCCGCTGACCGGCCCCATCGCCCGGGATATACCGACGCGAGGCGAATACCGGCGGCGTGCATCGGCGGGCGCTCCGGGCCGCTCTGCGGGCGCATCCGGGATCGCCCTGGCAGCGCCGTGCCGGCCACGCGCCAGTTGTGAACCGCAACACCACCAGCGCTGTCAAAGAGGCTTAAATTGCCACGACAGACCGCTGCGCGGGACACCAGCCACTGGCGGGCCACTCCAGCAGATGCACCCTAGTACTTGTTGCATATTTTCCTCGGGCGGCGGCCGCGCTAGGATGTGGCGCATAGCTCGAAATTCACACTCGCTGCTCCCGGTCTCGCCTTAACGCTAATTGCCCATTCCACGGAGACCTATCAACATGACCCAGTACTGCCTCATTGCACAACGCCTCCCCCACCTGCTACTGGCCCTGAGCCTGTTGGCCCTGTGCAGCCTGGCCTCGACCAGCGCACGCGCTGAACTGCTCGTGCCGACCCAGTGCATCGCCGCCCAGGGCGAGGAGAACAGCGAGTCCGAAGGCGAAGGCGAAGGCGAGGCCGAAGTTGAGGTCGATTCGATTCTCGAAGAGGAGCCCGAGTGCGACTAGCCCGGGCGCATCGCACAACAGTGGGCGGGCGGCCGCAACACAAGTGCACACACCATTGGAGGAAGCAAAAAATGAAAAAATCCAACCTGCTCTGCATCGGCCTGCTCGCCAGCGGCCTGCTTTTAGGCGGCACTGCCAGCGCCGAAAACAAACCGGTTGGCATCACCGGTGATTTGATGAGCGTCACCGTGACGCACGCCGGTGAGAGCGTCGAGATCAAACGCAACCAGGATAATAAAAACACCGTCAATCCGGCCTTCGCCGCCACCTCGCGCCCCTGCCCGCCGTTCTGCATTCAGCCGATCAAGCTGGCGCCGGGTGTCGAGACCATCGGCGAAGTGGAAATGCTCGACTATCTGGCACGCAAAGAAGCCGGCGACGACTCGATCCTGGTGATCGATTCGCGCACCCCCGGCTGGGTCGAGCGCGGCACCATCCCCGGCTCGGTGAACCTGCCCTGGACCAGCCTCAACCCGGCCAAGGGCGCGGATCCGCTGTCCATCGGCGACATCCTCACCGCCCAGTTCGGCGCCCGCGAGGTCGAGGGCCTGTGGGACTACAGCGGCGCCAAGACCCTGGTGCTGTTCTGCAACGGCATGTGGTGCGGTCAGTCGCCGAACAACATCATGAATCTGCTGAAGTTCGGCTACCCGGCACACAAGATCAAGTGGTACCGCGGCGGCATGCAGAACTGGGAGAATCTCGGCCTGACCACCGTCAAACCCTGATCCACTCGGTTCTCACAGACAGGAAAAAGGCGGCTCCGGCCGCCTTTTTTCCTGTCTGCAGCAAACACTCCGACGACCGTCAGCCCTAGTCCGGCACAGCGACAAAAGGCACCTGCTTGACCTGCTCCATCACCATGTAGGTGTGTGTCTGCAGCACCCCCGGCAGGGTGGTCAACTCATCGCCGAGACAGGCGCGATAGGCCTGCATATCCGCCAGCCGCAGCTTGAGCAGATAGTCGAAGCCGCCGGCCACCATGTGGCACTCGACCACCTGCGGCAGTTCGCGCACGGTGCGCGCGAACTGCTCGAAAACATCCGGCGTGGTGCGATCCAGCAATATCTGCACGAACACCGTCAGCCCGGCGCCGAGCTTCGCCGGGTCGAGATGGGCGTGATAGCCGGTGATGAAGCCACTCCGCTCCAGCCGCCGCACCCGCTCCAGACAGGGCGTCGGCGACAGCGCCACGCGCCGCGACAGTTCGACGTTGGAAACCCGCCCCTCGCGCTGAAGCTCGCGCAGAATCCGCCGGTCGATAGCATCGAGCTCAGCGCCATCGTCAGTCACTTTCACTGCCAAAACCCCCTTCACCGAACAATTCTCTCTGCAAGCCTGTCATTTCAGAGACCCATTCTCCAGCGTCGCTGATAGCTTATTCGCACCCCTATCGCTTTCAGGGACCAGCGCCATGCACTACCAGACCCTCCCCGGCTGCCAGCGACCGCTGCGAGCCGCCGTCAGCGAGCTGTACCACGCCGACGAAGCCAGCTGCCTGCGCCGCCTGCTCGACGGCGTGCAAATCAGCCCCGCGCAGCGCAGCGATATCGATGCCAATGCGCGCGCACTGGTCGAAGCGATCCGCGCCGAGCACGCCGGCCACGGCGGGCTGGATGCCTTTCTGCACGAGTTCGAACTGTCCAGTCAGGAGGGCGTGGTGCTGATGTGTCTGGCTGAGGCGCTGCTGCGCGTGCCCGACGCCGAAACCGCCGACGCGCTGATCCGCGACAAACTGACCGCCGCCGACTGGGAGGCGCACCTCGGCCACAGCGAATCGCTGTTCGTCAACGCCTCCACCTGGGCGCTGATGCTCACCGGGCGGCTGGTGCGTCTCGATGACAGCGCCACGCGCGATATCGGCGGCTATCTGCGCAAGCTGGTGCAGCGCTCCGGCGAACCGGTGATCCGCACCGCGGTGACCCGCGCGATGCGCATCATGGGCCAGCAGTTCGTGCTCGCCGAAGACATCGGCGCGGCGCTGAAAAAGGCCCACCGGCAGGAATCCAGAGGCTTTCGCTACTCCTACGACATGCTCGGCGAAGCGGCCCGCACCGAGGCCGACGCGCAGCGCTACATGCGCGCCTACAGCAGCGCCATCGCGGCGATCGGCGCGGCGGCGAAAAGCGGCGGGCCGATCGCCAATCCGGGCATCTCGGTGAAGCTCTCAGCGCTGCACCCGCGCTACGAGTTCGCCAAGATGCAACGCGTCACGGATGAGCTGCTGCCGCGCATCCGCCAGCTGGCGCTGGAGGCGAAGGCGCTGGATATCGGCCTGACCATCGACGCCGAAGAAGCCGACCGGCTGGAGCCGTCGCTGTCGGTGCTCGAAGCGCTGGCGCTGGATGCAGACCTGGCCGGCTGGGACGGCCTCGGCCTGGCCCTGCAGGCCTATCAGAAGCGCGCCCCGGCGGTCATCGACTGGCTCGCCGATCTGGCCCGCCGCGGCCAGCGCCGGCTGATGGTGCGGCTGGTCAAGGGCGCCTATTGGGACACCGAGATCAAGCGCGCCCAAGAGCTCGGCCACGCCGACTACCCGGTGTTCACGCGCAAGCTCGGCACCGATGTGAGCTATCTCGCCTGCGCGCAAAAGCTGCTCGCCGCGGCGGACGCCTTCTACCCGCAGTTCGCCACCCACAATGCGCACAGCGTGGCCGCGGTGATAGCCTTCGCCGACGCCGCCGGCAACCAGAACTACGAATTCCAGTGCCTGCACGGCATGGGCGAGGCGCTCTACGAGCAGGTGGTCGGTCGCCACCGGCGCCCCTGCCGGATCTACGCCCCGGTCGGTGCGCACAAGGAACTGCTCGCCTATCTGGTGCGCCGGCTGCTGGAAAACGGCGCCAACAGCTCCTTCGTCAATCGGCTGGTGGATGAGAAACTGCCGATCGACGAGATCATCGCCGACCCGCTCGAACAGCTCGCCGCCCTGCCCGACCCGCGCCATCCGCGCATCCCGCTGCCGGCGGATATCTTCGGTGCCGAGCGCGCCAACGCCGCCGGCCTCGACATCAGCGACGCGCCGTCACTGGATGCGCTGCGCGGCGCCATCGACCCGCGCCGCCAGTGGCGCGCCGAGCCGCTGCTCGCCAGCCCGCAGACGCGGGCGAATGACGCCGCGGGCGCGCCGCTGTACAACCCGGCCGATCTCGACCAGTGCATCGGCCGCGTCGTCGAAGCCGATGGCGAGACGGTCGAAGCGGCCATCGCCGCCGCCCACGCCGCCGCTGCCGACTGGGATCGCAGCCCGGCGGCGCAGCGCGCGCAGATCCTCAAACGCGCCGCCGATCTCTACGAGGCACACAGCGCCGAGCTGTTCGACCTGTGCCAGCGCGAAGCCGGCAAAACCCTCAACGACGCGGTCGCCGAGCTGCGCGAGGCGGTGGATTTCCTGCGCTACTACGCGGTCCGTGCCGAGGCCGAATTCTCCGCGCCACAGCTGATGCCCGGCCCCACCGGCGAGCGCAACGAACTGTCGCTGCACGGCCGTGGCGTCTTCGCCTGCATCAGCCCGTGGAACTTCCCGCTGGCGATCTTCACCGGGCAGGTCTCGGCGGCGCTGGCGGCGGGCAACGCGGTGCTCGCCAAGCCTGCCGAGCAGACCCCGCTGATCGCCTGTCGCGCGGTCGAGCTGCTGCACCGCGCCGGCGTGCCGCCGGCGGTGCTGCAATGCCTGCCGGGGCGCGGCGAAGTGGTCGGCAAGCGGCTGGTGGACGATGAGCGCATCGCCGGCGTCGCCTTCACCGGCTCCACCGAGACCGCGCGCCTGATCCAGCGCGGACTGGCGGCGCGCGCTGGCGCCATCGTGCCGCTGATCGCCGAGACCGGCGGCCTCAACGCGATGATCGTCGACTCCACCGCGCTGCCCGAGCAGGTCATCCGCGACACCCTGATCTCCGCCTTCCAGAGCGCCGGCCAGCGCTGCTCGGCGCTGCGCCTGCTGTGCCTGCAGGCGGACGTCGCCGACAGCGTGCTGGAGATGCTGCGCGGCGCGATGGACGAGTTGGCCACCGGCGACCCGTGCGATCTGGCCAGCGATCTCGGCCCGGTGATCGACGCCGAGGCACTGCAGATGCTGGAGGATCATCTCGATGCGATGGGCGCCGCCGGACATCGCATCCACCGCGCGCCGCCGCCGGCCAGCGGCAGCCGCGGACATTTCTTCGCCCCGGCGCTGGTCGAGCTGGACGACGCAGCGCAGCTGGAGCGCGAAGTGTTCGGCCCGATTCTGCACGTGGTGCGCTGGCGCGCGGCGGATCTCGACCGGCTGGTGGATGCCATCAACGCGCGCGGCTACGGCCTCACCCTCGGCGTGCACAGCCGCATCGACGCCACCCTGGCGCGGGTGCGCGCGCGCGCCAGGGTCGGCAATCTGTACGCCAATCGCAGCACCATCGGCGCGGTGGTCGGCGTGCAGCCCTTCGGCGGCGAGGGGCTGTCCGGCACCGGGCCGAAGGCCGGCGGGCCGCGCTATCTGCACCGCTTCGCCTGCGAGCGCCACCTGTCGGTGGATACCACCGCCGCCGGCGGCAACGCCAGCCTGCTGTCGCTGGACTAGGCCAGAGAATCGGCCGGGAAAATGAGATCGGCGCAGAGTTCACGCATCAGCTGAGCTTTTTGCGACAAACACTTGCGCGCCCGATAACGGTACCCGGGCACGCGCATGGTCTAGCATCAGTGCTGGATGCAGCGCGGGGCCGCCGGTTCCGTGCACCAACTCTGCGCCAGGCGCACCCTTGCCACGGGCAAAAAATGTCGGAATTGTCGCCGGATCGCCGCGCTGCGGCGCACTGCCGACAGCCAGCGAGTGCTGGCTCACCGACGATGGTGCAGCTTGTCAATTGCGAACAATAGATCCGCCCAAGCGGGACAAGGGGCCAACGTGATCAAACAGCGTGCCAGCGATAATGACGAACTGATCGAAAAACTGCTCGAGTTCGACGACGACAATCTACCTAAGGAACAACTCGCCCAGACCGAGCACTTCCTGCGCCGCTATTACCGCCAGGTGCCGGTGGAGGACCTGCAGGGTCAGAATCCGCAGGATCTGCGCGGCGCGGCGCTGGCGCACTGGCAACTGGCGCGCAAGCGCAGCCCCGGCGAACCGCTGATCCGCGTCTACAACCCGCATTTCGAGAAGCACGGCTGGCAGTCGACCCACACCATCGTCGAAGTGGTCACCGACGACCGCGCCTTTCTGGTCGATTCGATGTCGATGGCGCTGGACCGCCTCGGCCTGACCATCCACCTCACCACCCACCCGCTGATGCGCGTGCGCCGCGACGGCCAGAACCGCCTGCTCGAAGTGCTCGGCGACGATGGCCCGGATGGCGACGAGCGCGCCGCCGGCGCCGGCTCGGTGGAGTCCTTCCTGCAATTTCAGGTCGACCGGCAGACCGACGCCGCGGTGCTCGATCACATCCGTGAGCAGATCGCCCGGGTGATCGCCGACGTCGACCGCTGCACCGGCGACTGGAAGGCCATGCGCACCAAGGCCAGAGAGGTCGGCGACCAGCTCGCCGCCGGGGTGCCGAAAAGCTTCGCCGATGAGGTCGACGAAGCGGTCGATCTGCTGCGCTGGCTGGCCGACGACCACTTCCTGCTGCTGGGCTATTGCGAGATGAAGTTCCGCGGCAGCCGCAGCAATGCCCAGCTGCTGCGAGTCGACGATAGCGCCCTCGGCCTGCTGCGTGGCGGCGGGTCGACGGCGCTGGATGCGGACACCGAGATCGTGCCGATGCACACGCCGGCGTACATCGCCGACCGGCAGCTGCTGTCGATCACCAAAGGCAACCAGCGCAGCACCGTGCACCGTCGCGCCTACATGGATCTGATCACCGTACTGAACTTCGACGCCAAGGGGCGGGTGACGGGCAAGACCTGTTTCGCCGGGCTGTTCACCTCCGCCGCCTATCGCCGCCACACCCACGATATTCCGCTGCTGCGGCGCAAGGTGGCGCAGGTGCTGAGCAACGCCGGTTACGCCGCCCACACCCACGGCGGCAAAGCGCTGACCAACATCCTCGAAACCTATCCGCGCGACGCCATGTTCGCGCACTCCGCCGATGACGTGATGCGCATCGCCATCGGCATCCTGCACCTGCAGGAGCGCCAGCGGGTGCGCCTGTTCGGCCACATCGATCCCTACGACCGCTACTGCACCTGCCTGGCCTATGTGCCGCGCGAGCTGTACAGCCGCGAGCTGCGCCTGAAAGTGCAGGACATCCTCGTCGAGGGGCTCGACGGCAGCGGCGTCGAGTTCGACACCACCTTCAGCTCGGAATCCACCCTGGCGCGCATCACCTACGTGATCCGCACACCGAACGGTGCCAGCAGCGGCCCGACGGTCGAGGAGCTGGAAGCGCGCATCGTCGAGGCCTCGCGCAGCTGGAACGACGTGCTGCGCGAAACGCTCATCGAACAGTACGGCGAGGAGCGCGGCAACAGCCTGTACAGCAACTACCACGGCGCCTTCCCGCCGGCCTATCGCGACGACTACACGCCGCGCACCGCCTGCCACGACATCAGCCATCTGGAACAGACCCGACTCGACGGCAAGCTGGGCATCAATTTCTATCGCCCGCCACTGCGCGACGAGGACACCGTCAACCTCAAACTCTACGAGCCGGAGACCTACGTCGCCCTCTCCGACGTGCTGCCGCTGATCGAAAACATGGGGCTGCGCGTGGACAGCGAGCGCCCGTACCAGATCCGCAGTCGCGGCGTGGCGCTGTGGCTGCACGAATTCATCATGCGGCGCAGCGACGGCGGCAACATCGATCCCGACGAGATCGCCGACAAGTTTCAGGACGCCTTCGACCGCGTATGGCGCGGCGAGGTGGAAAACGACGGCTTCAACCAGCTGGTGATCCGCGCCGGGCTGGACTGGCGCGAGACGCTGGTACTGCGTGCCTACAGCAAATATCTGCAGCAGATCCGCGTGCCCTTCTCGCAGAGCTACATGGTCGAAACGCTGGTCCACAACGCGGCCATCACCCGCCTGCTGGCGGATCTGTTCGCGCAGCGCTTCGACCCCGCAGCCGACAGCAAGCGCAGCAAGCTGGAAGAGAAAATTGTAAATAAAATAAATAGCCTGCTGGATGATGTTCAAAATCTGGATGAAGACAGAATCCTGCGCTCCTTCCTCAACGTCATCCAGGCCACGCTGCGCACCAACCACTACCAGACCCGGCCGGACGGCAGCCACAAGCCCTATCTGAGCTTCAAGTTCGATCCGGCCAAGATCGAGCAGATCCCCCTGCCGCGGCCGATGTTCGAGATCTTCGTCGCCTCGCCGCGGGTCGAGGGCGTGCACCTGCGCGGCGGTCGCGTCGCCCGCGGCGGGCTGCGCTGGTCGGATCGCCGCGAGGATTTCCGCACCGAAGTCCTCGGCCTGATGAAGGCGCAGATGGTCAAGAACGCGGTGATCGTGCCGGTCGGTTCCAAGGGCGGCTTCGTCTGCAAGCAACTGCCGGCGGATCGCGCCCAACAGCGCGAGGAGGTGGTCGAGTGCTACCGCACCTTCCTGCGCGGCATGCTCGACCTGACCGACAACCTGGTCGCCGGCGAACTGGTGCCGCCGGCCGATGTGGTGCGCCACGACGACGACGACCCCTACCTGGTGATCGCCGCCGACAAGGGCACCGCAACCTTCTCGGACATCGCCAACAGCGTCGCCGAAGGCTACGGCTTCTGGCTCGGCGATGCCTTTGCCTCCGGCGGCCAGTACGGCTACGACCACAAGGGCATGGGCATCACCGCGCGCGGCGCCTGGGAATCGGTCAAACGCCACTTCCGCGAGCTCGGCCGCGACTGCCAGAGCGAAGACTTCACCGTGGTCGGCATCGGCGACATGGGTGGCGACGTGTTCGGCAACGGCATGCTGCTCTCCGGGCACATCCGCCTGCTCGCCGCCTTCAACCACCTGCACATCTTCATCGACCCGAACCCGGATGCGGCGAAGAGCTTCGTCGAGCGCAAGCGCCTGTTCGAAACCCCCGGAACCACCTGGGATGACTACGACAAAAAGCTGATCTCCAAGGGTGGCGGAGTCTGGCCGCGCAGCGCCAAATCGATCCCGCTGTCGGCCGAGGCGCAGGAGGCACTGGGCATTCGCGCCGCGCGCATGGCGCCCACCGAGCTGATCAACGCGCTGCTCAAAGCACCGGTTGATCTGCTCTGGAACGGCGGCATCGGCACCTACGTCAAATCCAGCGAGGAGAGCCACGCCGACGCCAACGACCGCGCCAACGACGGCCTGCGCGTGGATGGCAGCGAGCTGCGCTGCAAGGTCATCGGCGAAGGCGGCAACCTGGGTCTGACCCAGCTGGCGCGCATCGAGTTTTCCCAGCACGGCGGGCTGATCAACACCGACGCCATCGACAACTCGGCCGGCGTCGACTGCTCCGACCACGAGGTCAACATCAAAGTACTGATCGGTCAGGTGGTCGACAACGGCGACATGACCATCAAGCAGCGCAACGAACTGCTCGCGGCGATGACCGACGAAGTCGGCGAACTGGTACTGCGCGACAACTACGCACAGACCCAGGCGATCAGTGTCGCCGCCACCCAGGCGGCGCAGAACCTCGAAGCCAGCGCGCGCTTCATGTCCTCGCTGGAGATCGCCGGCAGGCTCAATCGCTCACTCGAATACCTGCCCGACAGCGAGCAGATCGCCGAGCGCGGCGCGGCGCAAAAAGGGCTCTCCCGGCCGGAGCTGGCGGTGCTGCTGTCCTACGCCAAGATGACCCAGTACGACGCCCTGCTCGATTCGCAACTACCCGAGGACCCCTATCTGCAGCGGGTGCTGATCGACTACTTCCCCGATCGCCTCGGCGGGGGCTACGCGCAGACCATCGCCGCGCACCGCCTGCGCCGCGAGATCATCGCCACCTGCGTCACCAACGAGATGATCAACCGCGTCGGCGCGCTCTACCCCTACCAGCTCGCCGACGAGCAGGGTGCCAGTGCCGACGAGATTGCGCGCGCCTTCATCGCCACCTGCGACATCTTCGACATGCCCAGCCTGTGGGCCGACATCGAGGCGCTGGACAACCGGGTGCCGGCAGCGGTGCAGACCGAGATCCTGATTCTCGTCGGCGGCCTGGTCCAGCGCGCCATGCAGTGGCTGATCCGCCACCGCCGCGCGCAGCAGCCGATCGCGGAAATCGTCGACTACTTCCGCGACGGCATCGCCGAGCTGATGACCGGCCTGCCGCAGGCACTGGCCGCGGTCAACCGCCTCACCCAGGTCAAGCGCAGCCGCTACTACGCCGATCTCGGCGTGCCGCGCGAGCTGGCCGCACGCATCGCTGGCGTGGTGCCGCTGTCCTCGGCGCTGGATATCGTCGATATCGCCCGCAGCCACGAGCGCGGCGTCAGCGAGGTGGCCTCGCTGTACTTCCGCCTCGGCGCCTACCTCGATCTGCAATGGCTGCGCGACCAGATCTCCAGCCTGCGGGTGCGCAATCACTGGCACCACCTGGCGCGCTCCGGGCTGCGCGCCGACCTGCACGCCCAGCAGCGCAACCTCACCGCCGAGGTGCTCGAATCCTCCCGGCCCGACAAACCACGGCTGATGACCAACCAGTGGATCGAGGCCAATCAGGATGCCATCGACAAGTTCGTGCATCTGGTGGGCGAGCTGAAAGCCATCGGCAATCTCGATTTCGCGATGATCTCGCTGGCGGTGAACGCCGTGCATGAGCTGAGCGGCGGCAGCCCGCCGAAATAGGTCTGGCGAGCCCGCGCAGGGCGCGCAGACGAGCAGGCCGGGGTGCCAATCAGCGCACCCCGAAGCTTGCAGCCAGTGGTCGGCGGTCAGTGGTCAGTGGTCAGCAAAACCACTGCCGGTGGATTAAACCCCCGCAGCCAGCGCCCGGATAATCTGCGCGGCATCCAGATCGCCCGGACCACAGCCCCGCTGCCCGCTCCAAAGCGATGTGAAGCCACCATCCGCGTTGCCTTCCGCAGCCTTCTTTAAAGGCGCCAGCGCAGCGCCGGCGAGCGGAAACGCCGGCGCCGCGCTACAGATCGGCCCCAGCTCGCGGATCACCCGGTTGACGATGCCGCGCGCCGGTCGACCGGAGAACAGATTGGTGATTGCCGTGTGCCGCGCCGCGTCGCTGCGCAGTGCGGCGCGGTGCACGGCGCTGGTGTTCGCCTGCGGGCACAGCAGAAAAGCCGTGCCGACCTGCACCCCGGCTGCACCCAGCGCCCGCGCCGCGGTGACGCCACGCGCATCGCCGATGCCGCCGGCGGCGATCACCGGCAGATCCACCGCGTCCACCACCTGCGGCAGCAGCGCGAAGGTGCCGAGCTGGGTGCTGAGGTCATCGCTGAGAAAGCAGCCGCGGTGGCCGCCGGCCTCCAGCCCCTGGGCGATCACCGCATCGGCGCCGCGCGCCGCCAGCCACTCGGCCTCGGCGACGGTGGTGGCGCTGGAGATCACCTTCGCACCGAGCGCTTTCACCCGTGCCAGCAGCGGCTCGGCCGGCAGGCCGAAGTGGAAGCTGACCACCGCCGGACGGAAATCTTCGAGCACATCGGCCATCTCATCGCTGAATGGCAGGCGCAGCGGCGCGGGCTTGACATCCGCCGGGTCGATGCCGAATTCCGCGTAGTACGGCGCCAGCGCCTCGCGCCAGCCGGCCTCGCGCGCGGCGTCCGGCTGCGGCAGGCGGTGGCAGAAGAAATTGACGTTGTACGGCCACTGGCCGAGTGCGGTGAGCGCCTGTAGCTCGGCGCGCAGGCCGGCGGGGTCGAGCATGCCGGCGGGGATCGAGCCGAGGCCGCCGGCGGCGCAGACTGCGGCGGCGAGGCGGTGATCCTGCACGCCGGCCATCGGCGCCTGGACGATCGGCAGCTCGATGCCGAAAAGATCGCGGATATCCACTGCGGTGGCTCCTGTGGTTAGTCGCTCGGGTCGTTCCGGGTCAGGCGGGGCGCGGGATATCGATGATCTCGCCGAAGGTGCTGTACTGGCCGCCGCCGAGGCGGCCGACCGGGTCGATGGCGGCGGCGTCGATGGTCAGCCGGCCCTTGTCGTCGCGGCCGGCGACGGCGTCGTCGAGGTACAGCTGCTCGATGCTGGCGAAGATCAGCCCCTGCTTTGCCGCGCCGATCTCGCGCAGCTCCTCGAAGCGGCAGCCCAGCGCCACCCGACACTCGGCCAGGCGCGGCAGGCGAAAGCCGGCAAAGGGCGCGACGGCGAGGCCGAGCCGCTCGACCTCCGACTCGCCGGCCGGCAGCGTCGCCGAGCTGGCGGTGACCTGCGCGGCCAGCTCGCGGTGGGCGATGTGCACCACGCACTCGCCGCGCTCGGCGAGATTCACCCGGGTGTCCTTTTCGCTGCCGTCGGGCTTGTGGCCGATGGAGAGAATCAACAGCGGCGGGTTGGCGCAGATCACGTTGAAAAAGGAAAACGGCGCCAGATTGTGGCCGCCGTCGGCGTTCTCCGACAGCACCCAGGCCACCGGGCGCGGGATCACGCTCTGGATCAGTGTGTGGTAGGCCCGGTCCGGCGGCAGTTCGCTCAGGTCGATATGCATGGTGGCTCCCCCATCGGTGCGCAGACGATCATTCCGCGCGCAGCCTAAAGCACGCGGTGTTCGATGGACAGACACTCCTCGAACAGCCAGCGGAATTCGGCGAAGGTATCGACGATGGCATCCGGCTGGTGCGGGTGCTCGGCGCTGCCGGGAAAGATCTCCTCCAGCCAGTCGTGCGCCCAGCCGGCACCGTTGAAAAACACCGGCGTGACCCCGGCGCGGCGCGCGCAGGCGACATCGGTGGTGCTGTCGCCAAGATACCAGCAGGCCGGCCCCGGCGGCTCGTCGAGCATCTCCAGAGCGAGGTGGATCGGGTCCGGATTGGGCTTGCGACGCGCGCTGTCGCTGCCGCAGACGGTGGCTTCGAACAGGCCCAGCCAGGCGCCATCCTCGACCAGCGCGAACTCGTGCTCGAAGAACTCGCGCTCGCGATTGGTGAGAATGCCGAGCCTGACGTCAAATTCGTCCAGCTCGCGCAGCAGCGCCAGCTCGCCGCCTTCGAAGGGCCGCACCTCGCCGTAGTGATGGCGGTAGGCTTCGTTGAAAGCCTCGTGGGCGATGCGCTTGGCCTGGTCGTCGTCGCCGAACAGGATCTCGAAAATATCCGTGCGCGAGATCTTGCGTTCGGCCGTGATCTTCGGGTGCAGGCGCTGGTGCCGGCGCACGTAGGCGACCAGCCGCGCATCCTCTGCGCTGCGGCTGTGCGCACCGGCGATCAGCCTGTCGAGCAGGCCCAGCTCGGCGAGGCGCGGCAGCATCTCGTCGACCGCGTGATACATGGCATCGAGGGTATCGACCAGCGTCGCGTGCCAGTCGAACAGCACCACCCGTGGCGGCGTCAGCGCGCGCGCTGCCTCTTGCAGATTGCGGATCATCGCAACTCCCCGGTTTATCCATCTGTTTGATCGGCTATTTATACCAGCGGCACGCCGCGGCGGCGGTGCCGGAGTGAGCAGCGATCAACGGTAAGCGCGGCGAATTCGTGAATAATCGCCGCTGGCTGCAAGCGACAGATCGAACAACGCGCGGGAGGCGATGTGCACTACAGGCGGGAGATTGACGGGCTGCGAGCGCTGGCGGTGTTGCCGGTGATTCTGTTTCACGCCGGCGTGCCGGGCTTCTCCGGCGGCTACGTCGGCGTCGATGTGTTCTTCGTCATCAGCGGTTATCTGATTACCGCGCTGATCCTCACCGAGCTGGACGGCGGCCACTTTTCGCTGGCGGATTTCTACGCCCGTCGCGCGCGGCGCATCCTGCCGGCGCTGCTCACCGTGATACTCGCCTGCCTGCCGCTGGCCTGGCTGTGGATGACACCCAACCAGCTGCGCGACTTTTTCCAGAGCATCGCCGCGGTGGCGCTGTTCTCCTCCAACCTGCTGTTTTGGAGCGAGGACGGCTACTTCGCCACCGCCGCCGAGGAAAAGCCGCTGCTGCACACCTGGAGCCTGGCCGTCGAGGAGCAGTACTACCTGCTGTTCCCGCTGCTGATGCTGCTCGGCTGGCGCCACGCGCGCGGCTCGCTGCCACTGGCCATCGCACTGCTCGCCGCGGCCAGCTTCGCCCTCGCCGAGTGGAGCTCGCGCCATCTCGGCGGCGAGATCTTCTACCTGCCGCAACTGCGCGTCTGGGAGCTGATGCTCGGCGCGCTGGCGGCCCTTTACCTGCATCGCCGCGCGCCGCTCGGCGGCGCTGCCGGCGCCGCCAGCGCGCTGGCCGGGCTGGCCGCCATCGGCTACGCGGTGCACGCCTACCACGCCGACACCCCCTTCCCCAGCGCCTGGACGCTACTGCCCACCGCCGGCACCGCACTGGTGATTCTCGGCGCCGCGCCGGGCAATCTGGCCGGCCGCCTGCTCGGCCTGCGCGCGCTGGTGCTGCTCGGCCTGCTCAGCTACAGCGCCTACCTCTGGCACCACCCGCTGTTCGCCTTTGCCCGCGTGTACCAGCGCGAGGAGCCATCGACCTGGCTGCTCGCCGGCCTCGGCCTGCTGGCGCTGGGCCTGGCCTGGTTGAGCTGGCGCTACGTCGAGCAGCCCTGCCGCGACCGCCGCCGGCTACCGCGCAATCGCGCTCTGGCCTTCGCCGCGCTGAGCAGTCTCGGCCTGCTGGCGCTGGGCGCCGCCGGCCACTACAGCGGCGGATTTCCGGGGCGCATGGACGAGCAGCAGCGCGCCGAATACCGACGCCTGCAGCTGGCGCAGGACGAAACCCGCTTCGACGACGGCGCCTGCCGCTTCTCGCGGGAAAACGTCGACGACGAATTCATCGCCCGCTTCGAACCCTGCGCCGAGCAGCACGGCGCAGCAGTGCTGATCGTCGGCGACAGCCACGGCACCGATCTGTACAACGCGCTGGCGAAGAACGCCGCGGCGCCGTTCGTGGTCGCCGTCAGCCAGGGCTGGTGCCGCGCCCACAACCCGCTGAGCTGGTGCCACTACGCGGACGTCGAGCGCTTCCTCGCCGAGCGCCCCGGCCAGGTGCGCGCGCTGCTCTACACGCAGAAGGGCTCCTATTTCCTGCAGGGCTACCGCAGCCTGCCCATCAACACCGACTACATCGCCGCGGTGCAGACCTGGCTGCGCGATCTGCCCTTCGACGGCGAGGTGCACTGGATCGGCCCGCAGATGGAGCCGGGCATCGACCTGCGCAACCTCAACGCCATGCTGCACACGGTCGAGCCGGCCGACGCGGCGCTGGAGCTGACACTACTGAATGAGGTCGACCAGCACCTGATCGCCAGCAACCGTGCGGCCGGCGTCAGCTACATCTCCAAGATCCGGCTAGCCGACTACCAGTTCGAGCGCGATTTCCTGATCGACGGCAAATACAGCTTTTCCGACGGCGATCACTGGAGCGGCAGCGGCGAGCGGATCTTCGGCGCGCGGCTGCTGCGCGATCCGA
>CBFCYW010000067.1:0-20116 GCA_965602395.1 uncultured Chromatiales bacterium | reverse complement strand
GAACCTGTGACCCCTGCCTTCGGAGGGCAGTACTCTATCCAGCTGAGCTACGGGCGCGTGGTGCCAGCGGGCGATCATAACCCCGCCCCCCGGCGCCGTCCACGACCGCAGGCGACAAACGCATCCGACTGATGCGCCGGACCGGCCGCGGCAGAGACCGCCCGGGTGCGCTGCGCGCTGGCGCCCGCCCGCCACGCCGGCGGACTCGATTGTGACCGCCCCCCAGGATTGTTAAACTTCGACGGTTTTTTGCGCCCGGATCACGCTCGGGTTGGCACTTGAGGCCGCGTGGCGCGCAACGCATTTATCACTCTTGAGGGGAGTAACCACCGTGAGCCATACCACTGACAGGGGTTTCATGATCACCATGGCCGGCGTCATCGCCGCGATCGTGCTGTTCATGTTCGTCGCCATCTTCGCCGCCAACCTGATCGCCCCGGACAGCGACCAGACCAGCGCCGCCGCCATCGAGCGCCAGAACGCACGCACCGAGCCGGTGGGCCAGGTGCGCACCGAACTGGCCGAGGCGGACAGCGCAGCGGCGGCACCGGCTGCGACCCAGGCTGCAACCGCGGAAAAGAGCGGCGAGCAGCTGGTCAATGAAGCCTGCGCCGCCTGCCACGCCAGCGGCGTCGCCAACGCGCCAAAGATCGGCGACAGCGCCGAGTGGGCCAAGCGCGCCGAGGCCGGCATGGACGCAATGATGAGCAGCGTCATCGACGGCAAGGGCGCGATGCCACCCCGCGGTGGCTCGGCACTGAGCGACGACGAGCTGCGCCGCGCGGTGGAATTCCTGCTCCAGTAGATCGCCTCGCCGGATCTGCCAGCGCCGGCCGCGGCATTCGTCGCGCCGGCGCTTTTTTGTGCCCGCCACACCAATTGCGGCGCATCAGTCGCGGCGTATCAGTCGCGGCGCAGGCGCGGATCGACGGCGATCGGTGTCGGGTAGCGCAGCACGATCCAGTAGGAAGAGACGATGAAGCTGAAGATCGTCGCCGCTTGGATCAGTGCCGAGCCGTCATGCGACAGCACCGCGGCATTGCTGCCAACCACCGCAATCAGCAGCGAGAATTCGCTGACCTGACCGAGCCGCACACCGATCTCCCCGGCCAGCCGCGGCTGTTCGCCAGCGTGCACCAGCAGGCCGCGAAAGATCAGCGGCTTGAGTAGCACCGCCGCCGCCGCCAGCAGCAGCGCCGGCAGCAGCACATGCTCCAGTGCGCCCAGATCGAAGCCGGCGCCGAGGGCGAAGAAAAACATGATCAAAAAGAAGTCGCGCAGAGGCTTGAGGCTCTCGGCGATGAAGCGGGCGATGGGATTGGCGGCCAGCGAGATACCGGCGATGAAGGCGCCGATCTCATGCGACAGACCGAGCGCGTGGGCCAGCTGGGCGATGCCCAGGCACCAGCCGATGGCGAGCAGGAAGACGTACTCCTGAATCTGGTCGAAGGCCATGAACAGCTTCACCAGCAATTTCTGCGACAGCCACCAGGCGGCCCCCAGCAAGGCCGGCAGGGAGACCGCCAGCAGGGCGATCTCGGCCATTGCATTGCCGCCCTTGCCGAGCCCCTCCAACAGCAGCAGCACGGTGATCGCCAGCATGTCCTGGAGCAGCAGGATGCTGACGATAACCTCGCCCATGTGCTGGTGGTGCAGCGCGCTGGTGGGCAACAGCTTGAGCCCGATGATGGTGCTGGAGAAAGCCATCGCCGCACCGGTCAGCAGACTGTCGACCAGCCCGAAACCGAACAGCCAGGCAACGCCGAAGCCCAGCGCTGAGAAGCTCAGCGAGCTGAGCAGCGTGACCAGCGTCGCCTCGCGCAGCAGACTGAGCAGCTCGCGCAGCTCCAGATTCAAACCGAGCAGAAAAAGCAGGAAGATGATGCCCACGCTGGAGATCTCGGCCACCTCGCTGGCATCGGCGACCAGCCCGATGCCCCAGGGGCCCACCGCCAGGCCGAGGGCGATATAGGCCACCAGCAGCGCCTGGCGCGCGTAAAGAGCCAGGGTGGCGATCGCCGCCGCGCCGGAAAAGATCAGAAAGATAGAAAAGACGATGGAGTCGCCGTGCATGCTCCGCCCCTGCCGCTGGTGTTAAGCTAACACCGATTTACCCGCAGCGGCAGGGACTTGCGCAGACCTCTTGCCGCATTGTCGATGGGCCGCAGGCGGCGCAGCAACCGCGCGCCGGTCGGCGGCGCCCGCGCTCGGCGCGCGCGCCGCGACGCACCCATCGCCTGCTGCTAATATACGCGCCTGCCTCAGGTACCAGCGAGCCGGACCAACCGTGGAAAACAAGGCGCCACCGGGCGCAGCGGCAGCCGCCGTCAGCGCCACAGAACTGATGCGCCACGACGCCGACATCGAACGCGCCGCGCGCTCGCTGAAGGCCATGTCGCATCCGCTGCGGCTGAAGATTCTCTGCACCCTCGGTGATCGGGAGATCAGCGTGCAGCAGATCGTCGATGCCGTCGGCACCTCGCAGAGCAACATCTCCCAGCACCTGGCGATCCTGCGCGACAAAGGCATACTCGCCGCGCGCAAAGACGCCAACCGGGTCTACTACCGCATCGGCGACAGCCGCACGCTGCGCCTGATCGGCATGATGCAGGAGCTGTTCTGCAGCGATGATCCGGCCAGCGGCCCGAACGCCGGCCACTGACCACACCGACCACACACGCAAGCGAGCAACATGCAAGAGTATCTCGAATTCGCCGCCAACAACCCGATGCTGATGATGGGCCTGGGCGCTGTCCTGGGGATGATCATCTGGGTCGAACTGCAGCGCCTGCGCAACGCCGGGCGCAACATCAGCGCCCTCGAAGCGACGCGCCTGCAAAACAGCGAGGACGCGGTGTTCGTCGACGTGCGCGATGACAAGGAATACAAGCGCGGCCACCTGCCCAGCTCGCGGCATCTGCCGCTCAGCCAGCTGGACAAGCGCAGCCACGAGCTGGAGAAATTCCGCCAGCGCCCGCTGATCCTGGTCTGCGAAACCGGTGCGCGCAGCCAGCGCGCCAGCGTGCAGCTGCGCAAAAAGGGCTTCGAGAAGGTCTACAACCTCACCGGTGGCGTCGGCGCCTGGGAAAAGGCCCAGCTGCCGCTGACCACGCGCGACAAGTGAGCGCCAGCGAGCCGCACACCGACACCGCGATAGTGGTCTACGCGACCGCGATCTGCCCCTACTGCCTGCGCGCGCGGCTACTGCTGGACGGACTCGGCCAGAGCTACCAGCTGATCGACGTCGGCCGCGACCGGCAGGCGCGCGGCGAGATGATCCAGCGCGCCGGCGGGCGCAGCAGCGTGCCGCAGATCTTCATCGGCGCGCGCCACGTCGGCGGCTACGACGACCTGGCCCGCGCCGAGCGCGACGGCAGCCTCGACGACTGGCTCGCAGAAGCCGGTTAGCGGGCTGCGCGCAGAGCCGCCGCTAGCTACAATGCCGCCCCCACCTACATCAGCCATCGCGAGCCAGCCACATGAGCGAACAGCAAGCGGCTGCCGAACAGCAGTTCCGCATCCAGAAGATTTACGTCAAAGACATCTCCCTCGAATCCCCCGACGCGCCGCAGATATTCACCGCCGGCAGCGCCTGGAAGCCCGAGGTCAACCTGCAACTGAATTCGACCACCAATCAGCTCGAAGAGGATCGCTTCGAGATCGCCCTGACCCTCACCGTGACGGTCAAGGTTGGCGAGAAAACCGCCTATCTGATCGAGATCACCCAGGCCGGACTGTTCCAGATCGCCGGCGTGCCGGGCGAGCAGATGGGCGGTCTGCTCGGCGCCTACTGCCCGGGCATCCTCTTCCCCTACGCCCGCGAAGCGGTGTCCGATCTGGCGGTGCGCGCCGGCTTCCCGCAGCTGCTGCTGGAGCCGATCAACTTCGACGCGCTCTACAACCAGCACCGCCAGCAGCAGGCCGAGAGCGCTGCGGACGCCCCGGAAACCCTGCAGTAATCGCAACTTGAGCAGCCCGGCACACATCGCGGTACTCGGCGCCGGCTCCTGGGGCACGGCGCTGGCCGCGCACCTGGCGCGCAGCGGCCACCACGCGCGCCTCTGGGGTCGCGACGCGGCGGCCCTGGCGGCGATGGCGGCGAGCGGCGAAAACGCGCGCTACCTGCCCGGTCTGGCGCTGCCCGAGTCGCTGCGCTACTGCGCCGAACTCGACGACGCCCTCGACGGCGCCGACGCGGTGCTGCTGGCCACTCCCAGCCAGACCTTTCGCCAGCAGCTGCGCCGGCTGGCGCCACGGCTGCGCGCCGGGCTGGTGCTGATCTGGGCCTGCAAGGGGCTGGAGGTGGGCAGCGGCAAGCTGCTGCACGAGCTGATCGACGAAGAAGTCGGCGCCGGCTGCGCCAGCGCCATCATCTCCGGTCCCACCTTCGCCGCCGAGCTGTTGCGCGGCCTGCCGACCGCGACCACCGTCGCCGCCGGCGAACCGGCCATCGCCGATCGCGTCGCCAACTGGCTGCACGGCGACAACTTCCGCGCCTACTCCAGCGATGACGTGATCGGCGTCGAGGTTGCCGGTGCGCTGAAGAATGTGCTGGCGATCGCCGCCGGCGCCGCCGACGGCCTCGGCTTCGGTGCCAACGCGCGCGCCGCGCTGATCACCCGCGGGCTGGCCGAGCTGATGCGCCTCGGCGTCGCCCTCGGCGGCCGCCGCGAGACCTTCATGGGCCTGGCCGGGATGGGCGATCTGGTGCTCACCTGCACCGACGACCAATCGCGCAACCGGCGCATGGGTCTGGCGCTGGCGCGCGGCCTGTCGGTGGACGAAGCGCGCGCCGAGATCGGCCAGGCGGTCGAGGGCGTGGTCGCTGCCGGTGAAGCGATGCGTCTGGCGGCGCGCTACGCCGTGGAGATGCCCATCGCCGAGCAGGTGTACGCCGTGCTGCACGCCGACAAGCAGCCGCGCGACGCGGTGCGCGATCTACTCGACCGCGAGCCGAAGCCGGAGCTGAACTAGCCGGCGCTCTACGGCTACCCGTCGCCAGCGGCGTCCGCAGCGACTCAGGCAAGATGGATCAGGCGCCGCCGGCGAAATCCAGCTGCCGCCAGGCCTCGAAGGCCACCACCGCCACCGCATTGGACAGGTTCAGGCTGCGACAGTCCGGTCGCATGGGAATGCGCAGGCGCCGCTCGGCGGGTAATCCATCGAGCAGCGCCGCCGGCAGGCCGCGGGTCTCCGGGCCGAACAGCAGCGCATCGCCGGCGGCGTAGCGGACCGCGCTGTAGTCGCTCGCACCGCGGGTGCTGAGGGCAAACAGGCGCTGCGGGCGCAGCCCGGCGAGGCAATCATCGAGCGAGGCGTGGCAGCGCAGCGCGGCGAATTCGTGGTAGTCCAGCCCGGCGCGGCGCAGGCGGCGATCATCCAGCTCGAAACCCAGCGGCTCGATCAGATGCAGGGTGAAGCCGGTGTTCGCACACAGGCGGATGATGTTGCCGGTATTGGGTGGAATTTCGGGTTGGTAGAGCAGGATGTCGAGCATGTAGCAACTGTCTCGCAAGGCCTTTGTAGACCCGTCATCGGGCTGGCCAAGCGTAATTGCATATTGCCCCGAAATGTCGAAAAATCCACACTTGTGGCCTAGTGTGTGCCGCGAAATGCTGCCAAACTGTCATTTTTTCACCACATATGGCGGCTTTTCAATAGCTTGTGCCTGCTGCGCCGGCCGGGCCACTTTCAGGAGTACGGATGTCGAAACCTGGTTTGCTGCTCGTCGACGACGATCCGTTGATTCGCGAGAGCCTCGGCTACCTGTTGCGCCCCCATTTTGATGTCTTCGCCGCGGAATCGCGCAGCGAAGCCATGGGCCTGCTCGAAGATCGCGCGGCGCGGCCATCGCTGGCGCTGGTCGATCTCGGCCTGCCGCCCTATCCCCACGAACCCACCGAGGGCTTCGCGCTGGTTCCGGATCTGCTCGCGCTGGATCCGGACATGCGCATTCTGGTGCTCTCCGGGCAGAGCGAGAAGGCCAATGTGTTACACGCCATGTCGCTCGGCGCGGCCGATTTCATCCCCAAGCCCTGCGATCCACAACTGCTCAAATCGCGGCTCGACCACCAGATCCTGCTCTATGAGGCGACGCGCCGCGAGCCGCAGAAGGTCGCCGACAGCATCGAGGGCGAGAGTCCGGCGATGGAGTTGCTGCGCGCGCAGATCGCGCAGTTCGCCGCGGCGCAGTTTCCGGTGCTCATCGAGGGCGAATCCGGCACCGGCAAGGAGCTGGTGGCCAGCCAGCTGCACCGCCAGAGTAGCCGCAGCGGCGAACCCTACATCCCGGTCAACTGCGCGGCCTTTTCCAGCGAGCTGCTCGCCTCACAACTGTTCGGCCACGCCAAGGGCGCTTTCACCGGCGCCACCCGTGAGCACTCGGGCTTTTTTGAGGAGGCCGGCGACGGCACGCTGTTCCTCGACGAGATCGGCGAAATGAGCCTGGAGCTGCAATCCAATCTGCTGCGCGTGATCGAGAGCGGCGAGTACTACCGCGTCGGCGAATCGCGCCCGCGCCAGGCTAACGCGCGGATCCTCGCCGCCACCAACAAGGATCTGCTGGCATCCTCGCGCAACGGCGATTTCCGCGAGGATTTGTACTATCGGCTCAGCGTGCTGAGCATCAAGACGCCGCCGCTGCGCGAGCGCGGCGAGGATCGCCTGCGCCTGCTGGAGCACTTCCAGCGCCTCTACCACGGCACCGTGGCGCCGTTTCACCTCGATGAGGCGGCGCGCGACGCCTGGCTGGCCTACGATTTTCCCGGCAACGTCCGCGAGCTGCGCAATGTGATGATCCGGCTCGGCACCAAGCACCCCGGCCAGACCATCAGCCGCGACATGCTCGAAGGCGATTTCGAATGCCAGACCTACGCCGCCCGCGCGCCCGTCGGGAGCGATCAACCCTCCGCCGAGGAGCAGCTCAAAGACGGCAAGTTCTGCCTCGATGACCACGTGCAGCAGATCGAGTGGCGCTACATACAGGCCGCGCTGGACATGAGCGACGGCAACCTGAGCCGCGCCGCCAAGCTGCTCAACGTCAACCGCACCACGCTGTACAGCAAGATTCAGCGCCTGGAAGAGCGGCTCGGCTAGCGGCATGTACCTACAGCACTTCCAGCTCGACCAGCCGCCGTTCCGGATCACCCCGGACACGCGCCTGTTTTTCAGCGGTGCCAAGCGCGGCGCGGTGCTGGATGCGCTGATCTACGCGATCCTCAATGGCGAGGGCATCATCAAGGTGGTCGGCGAGGTGGGCAGCGGCAAGACCATGCTCTGCCGGATGCTGGAGGTGCGCCTGCCGCGCCAGGTGGAGATCGTCTACATCGCCAACCCCAGCCTGTCGCCGGACAACATCCTGCAAGTGGTGGCGCACGAACTGCATGTGGTCGACAGCCCGACCTGCAGCAAGCTGGCCGCCATGCAGAAACTGCAGGAGCACCTCACCCGCCGCCATGCCGAGGGCCGCCAGGTGGTGGTGTTCGTCGAAGAGGCGCAGTGCATGCCGCTGGCCACGCTGGAGGAAATCCGCCTGCTCTCAAACCTTGAAACCAGCCACGGCAAGCTGATGCAACTGGTACTGTTCGGCCAGCCGGAGCTCGACGATAACCTCGCCGAGCGCAGTATCCGCCAGCTGCGCGAGCGCATCACCCACAGCTTCATGCTGGAGCCCCTCGACGCCGAAGAGGTGCGCGAATACATCAACTTTCGCCTGTGGATTACCGGATACCGCGGCCCGGAGCTATTCGATCGCCGCGTCACCCGGCAGATCACGCGCGCCGCCGGCGGCCTGATCCGGCGCATCAATATCCTCGCCGATAAGGCGCTGCTCGCCGCCTATGCAGACAGCGCGGTGCGCGTCTACCCCAAGCACGTGCGCAACGCGACCTCGGACTGTGAATTCGGCCCCCGCCCGCTGCTCGGCGGCTGGCGGAGCGCCGCTGCACTGGCCGGGATCGGTCTGCTCGGCGCCGCGATCGCCTGGCAGCTGTCGCAACCGGCGGTGGAGACCGCACAAAAGCCGCGCCAACTGGCCGAGCGAGCAGCCCCGGCGGCGCCGCAGGCCAGTGCCTCAGAGCGCACAGAAGATATCGCCACGCAGCGTCTGGCGGTGGCCGGCAGCGGCGGCATGGGCGCGATTGCCGGCGGTGGCGGTGGCGGCACGGCGCACACCGGCGGCGATCTGCGTGGCTGGCTGCAGCGCTCGCGCGGCTGGCTGCGGTCGGATAGTGCGCAGAGCTTCAGTATTCAGTTGCTTACCGTGGACAGAGATCGCAATTCCGCCGACCGCTTGGCAGATTTTGTCGCCGATCTACCATCTAATCTGGATTTTGCGAATTTCTTCATCTATGAAACCGAGGTCGACGGAAGGCCCGTGTTCGCCGTGCTCTACAACAGCTACCCGGATCTGCGCACGGCCAACGCTGCGGTCGACGCATTGCCTGCCGCCCTGCGCCGATGGCAGCCCTTCGTACGCACCGTGAATCGCATCCGACAGGATCTTGACGGCGCGACCAGCGGCAGCCGGCCGGCCGCTACCCCATCGAGCAATGGTTAGTCCGGTGCGCACCCCAACCACAATCTCCCGGCGACGCCGCGCCAATGGCCCGCCGCTGGCACTGCTCGGCGCCGCCCTGGCTTTATTGCTCAGCGGCTGCGGCGCCAGCTACAAACCCGAGCCATCGCAGGGCCACCTGAGCGCCGCGGCGGAACCCGAGCAGGCCGCGCCCGGCGCGCAGATCCCCGAGCCGGTAACCAGCGCACCCTATCTGCCCGAGCCGCAGGTGCAGCCGAAGCTGGAGACCTACACGGTGGTGGTCAACCGCGTGCCGCTGCGCGAGCTGCTGTTCGCGCTGGCTCGCGATGCCGAGCTGAACATCGACATCGTCGGCGAAATCGACGGCCGGATCACCCTCAACGCCATCGACCAGACACTGCTGCGCATCCTCGACCGGATCGCCCTGCAGGCGCCGATCCGCTACGAGCTGCGTGACGATTACCTGGTGATCAGCGCCGATGACCCCTACCTGCACGCCTATCAGGTCGACTACCTCAACATGACCCGACGCTCCACCAGTCGCGTCGATCTGGCTACCCAGGTGGGCTCGATCAGCGTCGATATCGAAGGCGGCGGCGGCGGAGGCGGTGGCACCAACAACTCGCAGACGCAGTTGGAGAACAGCTCGGACAATCTGTTCTGGGATTCTCTGGTGGGCAATGTCGCCGCCATGCTGGGCATGACCAGCGAGGCCGCCACCCAGGGCAGAGAGGGCGGCGAGCCAGTGCTACTGGTCAATCGCGAGACCGGCTACCTGAGCGCCCGCGCCACCCAGCGCCAGCACGTCGAGATCCGCTCGTTTCTCGACAAGATCATGCACAGCGCGCGCCGCCAGGTGCTGATCGAGGCCACCGTGGTCGAGGTCGCACTGTCCGACAACTACCAGGCGGGCATCGACTGGAGCGTGATCCAGGACGACGGCAGTGGACTGGACTTCATCCAGTCGCTGACCGGCTCGACCGCCGCCGCGGCCAACACCGCAGTGCCCAATGCGCTGTTCACCTTCAACGACCCCTCCTCGGATCTGGGCCGCGTCACCGCCACGCTGAAGGCGCTGGAGATCTTCGGCGACGTGCGGATTCTCTCCAGCCCGAAGATCATCGCCATGAACAACCAGACGTCGGTGCTCAAGGTGGTCGATAACCGCGTCTACTTCACCGTTGACATCGAGCGCGACGAGCGCGAGAACGGCGATCAGGAAATCACCGTCGAATCGGAGATTCACACCGTGCCGGTGGGCTTCGTGATGAACGTCACCCCGTTCATCAGCGAAGCGCAGGAGGTCATCCTCAATGTGCGGCCGACGATTTCGCGCATCCTCGGCTTCGTCAGCGACCCCAACCCGCTGCTCGCCCAGAACGGCGTGGAGAACCTGATCCCGGAAATCCAGGTGCGCGAAATGGAATCGCTACTGCGCGTCTCCAGCGGCCAGGTGGCGATGATCGGCGGCCTGATGCAGGATCGCATCGACAACGAGAGCACCGGCATACCGCTGCTCTCTGCGCTGCCGCTGGTGGGACGCATCTTCTCCTTTGACAGCGAGCAGCTGGAGAAGACCGAGCTGCTGGTCTTCCTGCGCCCAACGGTGGTCGAAAACGCCAGCGTCGAAGGCGAGCTGCGCGCCTTCCGCCAGTACCTGCCCAACACCAGCAATGCCGATAGCGCCGACAGCGCGCCGCGCACCCCGACCGGCGGCGAGAGCGGACAATGAGCCTGCTGCTGGACGCGCTGAGAAAAGCTGCCGAATCGAAGAATCGGCAGCAAGACGGCAGCGACGGCGCACGCGACCCGCAGCGGCCTGCGGCTGAGCAGGGTTTCGAGCGCAGCGAACACGAGCCCGACACCGCCGCCAAGCCTGATGCTGCCCAGCACGACCAGGCCCACCGCGAGGCGCATCTGCCCGACTTGCCGGAGCGCGCCGACCAGACCATCCCGCCACCGATTCCGGGCTTCGACTCGCTCCCCAGCGAGGCGGGCGAGCACATCGGCCACGGCGAAAGCGTGGCCAATGATGACACCATCAGCGATGACGCACCGCGGCCACGCAGCGACGCCGAGCTGGCGCACGAGCTACGCGGGCTGCGCGCGCGCCTGCAGCCGCGCAGCGATCCGAATCCCGGCGAGCGCGAAACGGATCGCGAAACGGATCGCGACCCGGTCGCCAGCGCTGCAGCGACCCAGCGGCACGATGGCGATGGCAATGGCGATGGCGGGCACGACGACGGATCTGCCACGCACCGCCCCACGCCCAGCGCCGCCACTGAGCCAGCCGCCGGCAGCCCTTCGACCAGGCCCGCGCCAAACCACGCCGGTGAGGAGGCCGGCGAAGCGTACGACCAATTCGACGAGACCCAACGACTCGAAGAACCGCTGCCACTAAACGCCGAACCGCTTCCCGCCACACGCCCTGGCAGTCCCGATCAGGCGCGCAACCTGTTCACCAGCAAGTCGGTGCGCAAGCCCATCCGCCAGCGTCCCAACGCGCTGGGGCTGGTGCTGGTGCTGGTTTCGTTGGGTGTCATCGGCGCCTGGCTCTACTTTGGCTACGGCGAGCACCAGTTTTCCCTGCAGCGCGATCTGGCGCGCATCCGCAGCAGCGCACCGATCCAGCCCGACCCGCCCAGCGCCGCACAGAGTGCCGCGGTGCGCGCTGAAGCCGAGGCCAACGGCTTGCCGCAGGTCACTGCGGCCGGTGCGCAGAGCGCGGCTGGCGACGACGACGCGGCCACCGAGACATCTACTCCCACGACCACATCGGCCACCACCCCGGCAAGCCGACAGGTATCGACGGCCGCCGGCAGTGGCGACCGCGGCAGCGACAATCCAGACATCGCAGGCAGTGCGAGCGCGCCGGTGGCGGAGTCGACGAGCGCGGCCAGCGCCACCGACACAGCCGCCACAATCAGCGCTGCGGCGGCCGATCCAGACCCGGCTCAGCAGCTGGCGCAGCGGCCGCTTCAACGCGCCACCGACACCCGCAGCGATGCCGAAAGCGCTGTCGCTGATCAAATCGGCGACGGCGACGACGCTCGCCAGGCAGCGCCTTCCCAGCCGCCGCAGAGCCCGGTGAGCCCGGTGAGCCCGGTGAGCCCGGTGAGCCGCGCCGCTGATGCGCCGGCCAATGGCTCGCTGAGCATCGCCCGAAACCAGCGCGATGCGCCCATCGATCAGCTGATCAAAAACGGCTACAGCGCCTATCAGGCCGGCCGGCTGGATGTCGCCGGCGACCACTACCGCAAGGCACTGGGCATCGATGGCAATCACCGCGATGCCCTGCTCGGCGCGGCCGCGGTGGCGCTGCGCGGCGGCAGCGGCGCGGATGCGGCCCGCTACTATCAACGGCTGCTGCAGCTCAATCCGCGCGATCCGGCGGCGCTGGTGGGCCTGCGCTCGCTGAGCCAGTCGGGCGATCCGGCGCAGCTGGAGACCGAACTCTCGCTGCTGCTCGAACGCGTGCCGGAAAGTGCGCCACTGCACTTTGCGCTCGGCGGGGTGTACAGCCGCGGGCGCCGCTGGGCCGAGGCGCAACAGGCCTATTTCAATGCCCACCGCCTCGACGCCGGCAACCCGGATTACCTCTACAACCTCGCCATCAGCCTCGACAATCTCGGCAAACGGGATGCCGCCGCAGAGTTTTACCACCAGGCTCTGGAAGCGGCGCAGCGGCGCGCGGCAAGCTTTGATCAAAATGTGGCGTTGGCGCGGTTCCACGCCCTGCAGGGAGTGCAATAGTGAGTGCGGTACGGCGACAGCGCAGCTCGAAACGGCTGGGTGAATTGATGGTTGAGGGAGGGCTGGTCAGCAAGGACCAGCTGAAGATCGGCCTCACCGAGCAGCAGCGCTCCGGCGATCAGCTGGGCCGCATCATGGTCAATCTGGGATTCATTTCCGAGGCCGTGCTGCGCGACCTGCTCGGCGAGGCGCTGGGTCGCGAGTCGGTCGATCTCTCTCAGCTGGTGCCCGATCAGGATGCGCTGGAGCTGGTCGACAAGGCGCTGGCCCGCCGCTACGGGCTGGTGCCGATCTCCTTCGACAAAGAGGCCCGGCTGCTGAAGGTGGCGATGGCCGATATCTACAACCTGATCGCCATCGATCGGCTGCGCGCGCACATCGACAACCGCGACAGGTATCGCGGCAAGCAGGTCGAGATCCGCCCGGTGCTCGCCGGGGAAATCGAGATCGAAGACGCCATCGACCAGTTCTACGGCTACGAACTGTCGGTGGACGGCATTCTCCAGGAGATCGAAACCGGCGAGATCGACTACGACAGCCTGCACAACGAGACCGAGGGCTACAGCCAGCCCTTCGTGCGCCTGGTCGATGCCATCCTCGCCGATGCGGTCAAGCGCGGTGCTTCCGACATCCACTTCGAGCCAGAGGATGGCTTCCTGCGCATCCGCTATCGCATCGACGGCGTGCTGCGCCAGATCCGCAGCCTGCACAAAAACTACTACGCCGCAGTGGCCGTGCGCCTGAAGGTGATGGCGGGGATGAACATCGCCGAGACCCGCGCGCCACAGGACGGGCGCATGTCGCTGGGGATCGGCGGCCACCAGATCGACTTCCGCGTCTCCTGCCTGCTGACCACCCACGGCGAGAACATCGTGCTGCGCGTGCTCGATCGCGACAAGGGCATCATGCAGATCACCGACATCGGCCTGCCCGAAGACACCGCCGGCACGCTGAAGCTGATGATGGCCCGACCGGAGGGTCTGATTCTGGTCACCGGCCCCACCGGCAGCGGCAAGACCACCACGCTCTATTCGATGCTCAATTATCTGAACAACGAGAGCGTGAACATCATGACGCTGGAGGATCCGGTCGAGTACCCGATGCACATGATCCGCCAGTGCTCGGTCAATGAGGCCGCCAAAATCGACTTCGCCAACGGCATCCGCTCGATGATGCGCCAGGACCCGGACGTGATTCTGGTCGGCGAGATCCGCGATGAAGAAACCGCCGACATGGCCTTTCGCGCGGCGATGACCGGCCACCAGGTTTACTCCACACTGCACACCAACTCCGCGGTGGGCGCGATCCCGCGCCTGCTGGACATCGGCGTCTTGGCCGACGTGATGGCCGGCAACGTCATCGGCATCCTCGCCCAGCGCCTGGTGCGCAAGCTCTGCCCCTACTGCAAGACGCCCTACCAGCCCAGCAAGGACAGCGTCGAACGCCTGCTGCTGGGCGAAGATGCCGGCCGCATGACGCTGTATCACGCCAGCGGCTGCGCGCGCTGCGACCACCAGGGCTACAAGGGCCGCCTGGCGCTGATGGAAGTGCTGCGCATGACCCCGGAGCTGGACGAGCTGATCTTCCGCCGCGCCACCCGCGGCGAGATGCTGCGCACCGCGATGCAGGGCGGTTTCCGGCCGATCTCGGAGGATGGCCTGCGGCGCGTGCGCGATGGCATCACCTCGCTGGAGGAAGTATCGCGGGTGATAGACCTGACCAGCCGCGTCTGACCGGCGGCCGCAGGCGATGAGAGACACAGCGTGCTGACCTACAAATACAAGGCGGTCAACGAGCAGGGCAAGCCCGCCAACGGCAGCATGGAGGCCGCCAACCCGACCGATCTGGAAATGCGCCTGCAGCGCATGGGTCTGGATCTGATCAACTATCGGGACAAAGAGCACGGGCTGTTCAACCGTGGCCAGCGCAAGATCACCCGCGCCGACCTGATCAACTTCAGCTTTCATCTCGAACAGCTCACCCGCGCCGGCGTGCCGCTGATCGACGCCCTCAAGGATCTGCGCGACACCTCCGACCAGCCAGCCTTCCAAAGCACCATCTCGCAGGTGATCGAAGGCATCGAGGGCGGCAAGACCTTCTCCGGCATGCTGGAGCAGTTCCCGCACATCTTCGGCAGCGTCTACGCCAGCATGGTGAAGGTCGGCGAGCGCTCCGGGCGCCTGCCCGACGTGCTCCGCGATCTGGCCGAGATGACCAAGTGGCAGGATGAGCTGATCGCGCGTGTCAAACGCGCCATGATGTACCCCGCTTTCGTCAGCGTGGTGGTGCTCTTCATGATGATGTTCATCATGACCTTCCTGGTGCCCAATCTGGTCAAGTTCATCCAGAGCACCGGCCACGAGCTGCCGCTTCACACCCGCGTGCTGCTGGCCACCTCCGATGTCTTCGTCGACTACTGGTACCTGATCATCATGGTACCCATCGCCATACCGCTGATCGTGCGCTATGGCAAACGCCTCAGCCTGCGCTTTCGCTACCAGTGGGACAAGCTGGTGCTGAATGCCTGGGTGATCGGCCCGATGCTGTACCGCTTCAAGTTGGCGCGCTTCGCCAACTACGCGGCGATGATGTACGCCTCCGGCATCACCGTGCTCGACTCGCTGACACTGAGCCGGCAGATCGTCGACAACCTGGTGCTCGATGAAGCCATCGAGCGCGTGCGGGTGCAGATATCCGACGGCGAAACCATCAGCAACAGCTTCGCCCAGGCCGGCCTGTTCCCACCGCTGGTGGTGCGCATGATGCGCGTCGGCGAAGGCAGTGGCGAACTGGACAAGGCCTTTCTGCAGATCAGCTACTTCTACAACCGCGAGGCGCAGGACGCGGTCAGCCGCATGGAGCAATTCATCGGGCCGACACTGATCCTGCTGGTCGCCGGGCTGATGCTGTGGGTGATCATGTCCGTGGTCGGGCCGATCTACGACGCCATCTTCACCGTCGGGGCGACCATCTGATGCGCCGCCTGCTGTTCTGCTCCGGCAACCGCATGCTCGCCTTCGACTGGTCCGGAGGACGCTTCGGCAACGCCGCCTGCTTCACCCCCGACGACGACGGCTATCGCGATTTCCAGCGCTACCTGCTCGACGTACCACGGCGCCCGGTGACCCTGCTGGTCGATCTCATCGAGGAGGAATTCCACGCCGACAGCGTGCCCTTCGTGCGCGGGCGCGACCGCAAGGCGGTGCTCGATCGCGCCCTCGCCAAGTACTTTCGCACCAGCGAACTGCGCACCGTGCGCTTGCAGGGTCGCGAGCGCGGCGGGCGCAAGGATCAGCAGATCTGCGTCTGCGGCCTCGGCAGCGCGACCATCCTCAAACGCTGGCTGGCGATCATCGCGCACAACCGCATCGCCCTGCGCGGCGTGGTCTCGCTGCCGCTGGCCGGCGAACTGCTGCTGCCGCTGATCAAGGCTGACAAGCAGCGCGTGCTGCTGGTCAGCCAGCAGTCGCCGGAGACCCTGCGCCAATCCTTCTACGACAACGGCCATCTCAAGCTATCGCGCCTCGCCCACCACCGCAGCGAGCTGATCAGCAGTGACTCCGACGGCCGCCCCAGGGTGGATGTACCCCACGTGCTGGCCGACATCCGCAACACCCTGTTGTTCCTCAGGAGCCAGCGCCTGCTGCAGCGCAACGAACACGTCGAGCTGTGCCTGATCGGCAAGCGCGAAGTCTACGCCCCGCTGGAGGCGGAGATGGCCGGCGACGAAAGCGTCAACTGCCGCATCATCGACAGCGCTGAGCTGGCGCACAAGGCCGGTCTGCGCGGCGAACTGCCCACCGCCTACTGCGAGGGTTTGTTCGGCCAGCTGGTGTGCAAGCATCGCGATCTGACCAACCACTACGCCCCCTGGCGGATGCGCCGCCACTTCGCCCACACGCTGGCGCGGCGCGGCCTGTGGGTGGCCAGCGCGGCGATCCTGCTCGGCGCCACCGGCCTGACCGGGCACAACCTCTACAATGCCAGCCTGTACACCGACTACGCCCTGCAGGCGCGCACCGAGGTCAGCCGCTACCGCCAGGTGCTCAGCGAGCAGACCGAAGAGAGCACCCGCTTCAACCTGCCGCCGGATGCGATCAAATCCACCGTCAAGCTGGTCTCCGGACTGGAGGCGCACGGCCGCGCCTCGCCGCTGCGCCTGCTCGGTGATCTGGCGGCGGTGGTCGATCAGCACCCGCACGTCGACATCCACTCACTGCAGTGGCAAACCCACTTCGACGACAGCATCACCCCCGGCAGCCGCGCACTGAGCAGCCGCGCCGAAATGCAGCAGCAGGCCGAGCGGCAAAACAACGATCGCGAAGGCGGCGAATTTGAAATCGCCCGCGTCGACGGCGGCATGATCGGTTTTGGCGACAACTATCGCCAATCGGTGGAACTGTTCCACGACTTCGTCGCGGCACTGCGCAAAAGTGGCCGCTACAGCCGCGTACTGGTGGAAAAGACCCCCTTCGACATGGATCCCGGGGCCGGCATCAGCGGTGACAGCGGCGACAGTGGCGCCATCGAATTGCGCAGCCGGGCGACCTTTTCGCTGCTGCTGGCGCGCCCGGTGGTCGGCGCCGCGGACGGCGCCGAGCAAGCCGACGACAACGGCGCCACAGGCAACACGTAGGGGTGGGGATGAAGTCGACCGATATCGAGTGGGATCTGGTGCAGTGGTCACTGCTCGCCGCCCTGCTGTGCGGGCTTATCGGCTTCGCTGCGGTCAGTTACAGCGGTGGCCTGCTCGACGACGCCTACAGCGGCTATCAGCGCCATCGCAACCAGCTCAACCAGGTGGCGCGCGACTACCGCGCCGCGCAGGACGACCGCGTGCTCTACGAGCAATACGTGCAACGCTTCGCCGAGCTGCAAGATCGCGGCGTGATCGGCGAGGAGCAACGCCTCGCCTGGGTGGAGCTACTGCGCGAGATCAACGACCAGCTCAAGCTGCCGGTACTGCGCTACGAAATCCACCCGCGCCAGCCGCTGCCCATCGACCACCCGCAGCCGCGCGATGAAAAGCTGCTCGCCTACGAGACCAGCATGACGCTGTCCCTCGGGGTGCTCCACGAGGGCGACCTGTTCACCGTCGAACACCTGCTGCGCGAACGCGCCCAGGGCCTGTTCGAAACCCGCGGCTGCGAGATCCTGCGCCCCGACCGCAACGCCCCGGTGCAGTTCAACCCGCGCCTCGCCAACCTGGAAGCCCACTGCCAGCTGTCCTGGTACACGGTGCAGATCGAACGCTCCGAGGATGACCGCTGATGGCGCTCCGCATCTCCAGTCTGCTGCTCTGCGCCGCGCTGCTGGCACCGCTGGCCGGTGCTGGCGAGCATGGCAGCAAGCAACCGCGCATCGAGCTCGGCGAGCGGCGCCTGTTCACCAGCGCCGCGGAGAGACAGCAACTGGATCGCGCCCGCGACGATCTCGGCAAACAGCCGGAACCGCGCCCCGCACCACGCACCGTGCGCACAGCACCGGTGACGGTGAAAAAGCCCCTGCCACAGGTCAGCGTGCAGGGCATCGTCAAGCGCAGCGGTGGCGAGGATACGGTCTGGGTCAACGGCACCAGCCTGCAGCCCGGCCAGCGTCGCGGCGATATCACCGTGCGCAGCGCCCGCGACGGCCGCCGCGCACGGCTGGTGGTCGGCGGCGAGCACGCGGTCAATCTCAAGCCCGGCCAGACCTTCGATCCGAACGGCGACCGGATCAGCGATCGGATACTGATTCGCAAGGGGCCGTGATGGCGATGGCGCGCTGCAAACAGTCGGGCATAGCCCTGATCATCTTTCTGCTGCTGCTGCTCACCGGCATCTCCGCTTTCGCCCTGGGCGCGCGCGACCGCCTGCGCGGCGAGCGCGACAACGATATCGACCGCTACGCCCAGCTCAAAGAGGCGCAGCGCCTGCTGATCGGCTCCAGCTACCGCACCAACAATCGCCCGGGGGAGATGCGCCCGGCGGATTCCAACGGCGACGGCAGCGGTGTCGGCGGCAGCACCGAGGGGCACTTCCCCTGGCGCGAGCTGCAGTCGCTGTACGGCAACGGCGACGGCCGCAGTGGCGAAAAGCTGTGGTACTTCGTGGCGCCGAAATTCCTCGATGGCGCCAGCGACACCATCAATTACGACACCTCGGCAGCACTGACCCTGGACGGCGTCAGTGGCTATGCAGCGATCATCATCGCCCCCGGCCCGCCGCTGGATAACACCCAGGCGGCGAACCGACCGAGCAGCCAGATAGCCGATGTCGAGGCTTATCTGGAGGGCGAAAATGCCACTTGGGGCAACGGCGATTTCGTCAGCCATGCCGGTGGCAACTTCAACGATGCGGTCATCGGCATACACAAGGCCGAGCTGCTGGCCCGCGCCGCAGACTTCGCCGCGCTGAAATTCATCGGCCGACTGAAAAAGTACCTGCAACACCCCTCCTGCGACGCCTACCCGGTACCCGGCGAGTTCAGGCCGGCCATCGTTGACGACTCCAGCCCGAGTATCAGCGCGATGGTCAGCGATCCCAGCGAGCCGCGCGTCGGCATGTTGCCGGTCGCCCCCAGCGGCGTGCTGCCGGAGGAGTGGGACGACTGCGACGAGGGCCTCAACTCCGACGACGACTCCTTCCTGCGCCAGCGCTGGTTTCGCTTCATGCGCTACGCCCGCGCCGATGGCGGCAACGGCGGCAGCGGCTGCACCCCGGGCAGCGACTGTCTGGTGGTGGAGGATGCCAGCGGCAACACGCTGTTCGACGATGTCGAAGCACTGGTGATCATGTCTGGCGTGCAGCTGGCCGGGCAGGTCTGGGACGCCTCACTGGACGAGAGCGATCTCTACGAGGGCGACAACGCCGACGACGACGAGATCTTCACCCAGGCACCGGAGAGCGAAAGCTTCAATGATCGCCTGTTCATCATCGCCAGGAGCGGTTCCTGATGCAGTCGCGCAATGCCGGTTTCACACTGATCGAAGTCGCCATCGTGCTGACCATCTTGGCGATGCTCGCCGGCAGTCTGCTAATTCCGCTGTCCGACAGCCTCGAACGCAGCCGGCGCAGCAACGCGCAGAAAGAGATGAGCGAGCAGATTCTGCCCGCGCTGCTGGGCTTCAGCGCCAGCAGCCCCGGAGTACCGCACCTGCCCTGCCCGGATTGCCGCGATGGCGGCAGCTGTCCCGGCGGCGGCAGCGCCGGCGATGGCGTGGAAGATCGCAACGGCGATGCCTGCGCGGTCGCCTTCGGCGCACTGCCCTGGGCCACGCTGGGGCTGGCGGCCACCGACCCCTGGGGTTCGCGCTACAGCTACCGCGTGTTTGCGGATTACGCCGACACCAGCAACGGTGTGGAACTCAATACCAACCATCCGGACCTGTACATCACCCGCGGCACGCTGGGCGACTTCCAGTACGCGGTGCAGAGCAACGGCGTCGCGGCGGTAGTACTCAGCCACGGGCCGAATCGCTACGGCGCCATGAGCGGCAACCTCGACGGCAGCGGCGATCCGATCCTGATCGCCGCGCCACCGGCGGCCAACGGCGACGAACAGGCAAACCTCGACGGCGGTCGCCGATTCGTGATGCGCCCGCCCACCGAGCCGCTGAGCGGCATCGAAGAATTCGATGACATCGTCGTCTGGCTCTCCAGCTATCGCCTGCGCGGCTTTTTGGTGGATGCCGGGCGGCTGCCGTGATGCAGCCGCTTGCCGAGGCGGCCATGCATGGATGCCATCAGCTACACCACGGCACGCGCCAACCTCTCAAAAACCATGCAGCGGGTCTGCGACGATCAGCGGCCAAGGCGGCGGGCGGGAGCTGCTTGAATGACGCTGACG